>DATMBL010000065.1:0-4365 GCA_035559295.1 Candidatus Eiseniibacteriota bacterium | reverse complement strand
CCGCCACGACGGTCGCGGGGATCGGCGGCTGGTCGCGGTAAACGAGATAGGCGAGAACTCCCAACACGGTAAAACCAATCAGATAAGTAAGCACCGCGCCTTGAAACCAACGCGATGAAATAGGCATCGGTTGTTGCGCCATCTTTCTCACCTCGCTACGCAAATTCGCACGCGACCAATCTTAGGCGACCGCTCGCCCGGCCTTCAATAGGGCGCGACGGCCGGCGAGCGGTATGGGCTCAAGGCTATTTACGGAAACTTTCGCAGCGTAGCGGAACAGCGAAACGTCGGGGCCTCCCACTGAACCGCGTGTCTAAAACAGCAGCCAGGTTTCGCCGTCATCGGTTGCGGCTCAACGTGAATGCGCGGGTCGCAGCGAGAATCAGGAAGCTGGAAAAACTGCCGCTAGGGCGCTGCTATCCCTTAAATTTATGCTCGATCCATATATGATGGAAGAAAACACAACGACGTCTGTTGTCGTATAAGAGCGAAAGACAATGACCGCGGTCTCGCAGGAGGATTCTTATGGCAGGGGCCTTTTCTCAGGAAGAACTCGAGAAGATCGATGCGTACTGGCGCGCGGCAAACTATCTTTCGGTCGGCCAGATCTACTTGTATGACAACCCGTTGTTGAAGGAGCCGCTCGACATCAAGCACGTAAAGCCGCGGTTGCTCGGACACTGGGGGACGACCCCGGGCCTCAATTTCATTTACGTCCATCTGAACCGTGTCATTAAAAAATACGATCTCAACATGATCTATATCTGCGGGCCGGGGCACGGCGGTCCCGGGATGGTGGCGAACACGTATCTCGAGGGCACCTACAGCGAGCTTTATCCCGACATCTCTCAAGACGAGGAGGGGCTGAAAAAGCTCTTCAAACAGTTTTCCTTTCCCGGGGGCATCCCGAGCCACGCCGCGCCCGAGACGCCCGGTTCGATCAACGAAGGCGGCGAGCTCGGATATTCCTTAGCGCACGCGTACGGAGCGGTGTTCGATAATCCCGATCTGATTGCCGCCTGTGTGGTGGGAGACGGTGAAGCCGAAACCGGCCCACTCGCAACCGCCTGGCACTCGAATAAGTTCTTGAATCCGGCCCAGGACGGAGCGGTTTTACCGATCCTTCACCTGAACGGCTACAAGATCGCCAGCCCGACGGTGCTCGCGCGGCTCGACCGAAGCGAGCTGGAAAGTCTCTTTGCCGGCTACGGCTATAAGCCCTATTTCGTGGAAGGATCGGATCCCGAGAAGATGCACCGCCTTATGGCCGAAACGCTGGACGCCGTGATCGGGGAGATAAAGCTGATTCAAGACGAGGCGCGACTAAAAAACGGCCGCCGACCTCGATGGCCCATGATCGTGCTGCGGACGCCCAAAGGTTGGACCGGGCCAAAGGAAGTCGACGGCAAAAAAACCGAGGACTTCTGGCGTTCGCACCAGGTCCCTCTGGCCGATCTGGCCGAGAAGAAGGAGCGCCTCAAGCTGCTCGAAAAGTGGATGAGGAGCTATCAACCGGAAGAGCTTTTTGGCGAGACTGGCGAGTTCAGGCGCGATTTGGCCGAGCTCGCCCCCACCGGCGCTCGTCGCATGGGCGCGAACCCGCATGCCAATGGCGGAGCCCTGCTCAAAGAGCTGCGCATGCCGGATTTCCGCGACTATGCCGTAGAAGTGCCCAGGCCGGGTGTCCCGGTCGCGGAAGCGACTCGGGTGCTGGGCCAATTTCTGCGCGATGTGATGAAGCTCAACGAGAAGCAAAAAAACTTTCGTGTATTCGGCCCGGATGAAACTGCTTCGAATCGACTGAGCGCGCTGTTCGAAGTGACGGATCGCGCGTGGATGGAAAAAACCATTCCGGAAGACGAAAACCTCGGGCCGGACGGACGGGTCATGGAGATTTTGAGCGAACACACGTGCCAGGGTTGGTTGGAAGGCTACCTTCTGACGGGACGTCACGGGTTTTTCTCCACTTACGAGGCGTTCGTTCACATCGTCGATTCCATGTTCAACCAGCACGCGAAGTGGTTAAAGGTGACGCGGGATATCCCCTGGCGCCGGCCGATCGCATCGCTGAACTATCTCCTCACCTCCCACGTCTGGAGACAGGATCACAACGGGTTTTCGCATCAGGACCCCGGTTTTATCGACCACGTGGTCAACAAGAAAGCAGAAGTCGTCCGCGTTTATCTGCCCCCGGACGCCAACACGCTGTTGTCCGTTGCCGATCACTGCTTGCGGAGCCGTAACTACGTCAACGTAATCGTCGCCGGGAAGCAGCCCGCGCTTCAGTATCTCGACATGGACGCGGCGATTAAACATTGCACCGCGGGGATCGGTATCTGGGAATGGGCGAGCAACGACAGGGGCGGCGAGCCGGATGTTGTCATGGCCTGCTGCGGCGACATCCCGACACTGGAGACCCTGGCGGCCGTCGATCTTCTTCGGTCATTGATGCCGGATGTCAAAGTTCGCGTGGTGAACGTGGTCAATCTGATGAAACTCCAACCTCAGACGGAGCACCCCCACGGCTTGTCGGACAGAGAGTTCGACTCGATCTTCACAACCGACCGGCCGATCATCTTCGCGTTCCACGGCTATCCCTGGCTGATCCACCGGCTCACTTACCGCCGAACCAATCACAAGAATCTCCACGTGCGCGGCTATAAGGAGGAGGGCACGACGACAACGCCATTCGATATGGTCGTGATGAACGATTTGGATCGGTTCGGTCTGGTGGGTGATGCGGTGGATCGCGTACCCGGCCTTGCGCCCCGCGCGGCTTACGTCAAACAGTTCGTGCGGGACAAGCGGATCGAGCACAAGGAATACATCCGCGAGCACGGGGACGACATGCCGGAAATCCGCGACTGGAAATGGCCGGGTTGACAACCGCGGCCGGTTTAAACCATTCCAAGATTCTCCCTCGAGCCATCGGCAACCAAGCGGGTATGCGGTCGGGGGATTTCGCGCCGTGGACCGGATTAGAAGTTATTTTTCGTTATTTGTTGTAAGTCTCTTGCTCAGCCTTCATGAAAGCGGTATGAGCAGGCCAGGCGCCCATGACCGAGCTGATGAATACAAAAGCGGTGGCCGCGTATCTCGGCATCAATGAGAAGAAGGTCTACGCCCTGGCCAAGGCGAAAGCGATTCCGTGCAGCCGCGTGACCGGCAAGTGGGTATTTCCAAAAAAGTTGATCGATCAATGGATCGAAACCAGCACCGGCGCCGCCAGTCAGACCGGCGACTCCGGTGCCGAGCGGCGTTTCTTGCTGGTCGCGGGCAGCGATGATCCTTGTCTTGGAATCCTGCGCGATTTGTACGGACGCCGCACGGGAAGCTGCCTGTACACGGCGCCGAGCGGCAGCACGGCGGGTTTGACGGCGATCCGCGAAGGCGCCGCCGACGTCGCGACCTCGCACCTGCTGGACGGAGAGACCGGGGACTACAACGTGCCTTTTGCCAAAAGAATGGTTCCTTCAGGCGCGGTGGTGGCCTCGCTGTTTTACCGAGAGTTGGGCCTGATCGTCGGAACCGGTAATCCGAAGAGGCTGCGAGGCCTGCGCGATCTCGTGCGCCGTAGGGCGCGCATCGTAAACCGCCAGCCCGGTTCCGGCACACGGCACTACTTCGAACTCGAACTGGCGCGGCTTTCGATAAGCCCTAAAGAGCTACGCGGCTACGACCACGTCGTAGCCACACACCTCGAAACCGGGCTCGAGGTCTTGGCGGGGCAAGCCGACGCCGGAATCGGCACAAAAGCGGCGGCGCAAATGCTCGGGCTCGAGTTCGTGCCGCTGGCGCGGGAGCGCTTCGATGTCTTGATCCCGAAGGCGCGCTTCTTCGAGCGCGGTATTCAAGTCTTCATGGATATCATCGGCTCCCGCGATTTTCGCGGGCGCGTCGCCGCCGTCGGCGGGTACGATGTCTCGGAATCCGGGCGAATCATTGCGGGCTGAGACGCAGCGGTGAATCTCGGACAGAATCTCGGACAGAAGAGAGGAAAGGAAACTATGAGACGGATCGTGCTTCTGGTGGTGTCCGTAGCCGTTTGGTTCGGTTTCGTCGCCGTTCCGAGAGCCAACGCTGCGGACAAAGCCGACGTGATTTTGGCCACAACCACGAGCACGCAGGACTCGGGCCTGCTCGATGTGCTGCTTCCTTTATTCGAAAAGCAAACCGGGTACAGAGTGAAAACGATTTCGGTCGGGACCGGCCAGGCGCTGGCGCTGGCGGCCAAGGGAGACGCGGACGTGGCACTGGTTCATGCGCCGGAACTCGAACAAAAGTACGTCGCCGAAGGGAAGCTACAGAACCGTCGCCTGGTGATGTACAACGATTTCGTCATCATCGGTCCTAAAAGCGATCCCG
>DATMBL010000064.1:0-16402 GCA_035559295.1 Candidatus Eiseniibacteriota bacterium | reverse complement strand
CGGCGGCTTGGCCGAAGGAATCAAGGACACCTTCAGACACTGGAAGCTCGTCATTCGATGCAGTGCGATCGGGGCTCTGGTCGGAATCATGCCGGGGATGGGAAGCGGCGTGGGTCAGTTTCTCGCGTACGCGCACGCCGTCCAAAGTTCTAAAGATCAGGAACGTTTCGGAAAGGGCGCCATCGAAGGCGTGATCGGACCCGGTGCCGCGAACAATTCAAAAGAGGGTGGATCTCTGATCCCAGCAGTGGCATTCGGCGTCCCGGGCGGTTTGCACTCCGCTTTGCTCCTGGGAGCGTTTACGATTCTGGGCTTGACGCCCGGCCTTGCGATGCTGAGACCTGAGCAAAACCTCTCGCTGACTTATTCTCTGGTGTGGACGATCGTTCTGGCCAACTTGATCAGCGTTCCCCTGTGTTTTCTTCTCCTGAAACAACTGGTGCATCTCACCGAGGTGAGGGGGACTATACTGATTCCGATTTTGCTCATGCTGATCTATATCGGCGGCTTTGTCACCAATACCTCCGGTGACATGGTCATGGTGCTGATCTTTGGCGCTCTGGGATGGTTCATGGTGACTTTTGGCTGGCTGCGGCCACCTCTCCTCATCGGCCTGGTTCTGGGCGATTTGGTGGAAAAGAATCTCTTTATCGCCGTCGATGCGTACGGCGGGTTTGGTTGGCTTGCGCGGCCTGCTGTAATCGTTCTTGCGATCATCGTGCTGGCCGGCATCATCGTACCCATTTACCAACGCATTAAACCCAGTGGCTCCGAGAAAAACGCGATCGAACCACATTGGCGGCTGAGCTACGGCGCGCTTTTCAGCTTTGGCATGATCGTAACTTTCGCCATGGCACTGTGGACTGCGCTCGGTTGGCCGCCGAGAGCCAGAGTATTTCCATTCGCGATCTTCGGCCCGGTTCTACTGCTTGCGATCGTGAACTTCATCAAGGATCTCAGGCGGCAGCCGTGGGTTGAGACCATGAAGCAGACAATAGCCGAGTCCAACCTGGATGAAGCTTCGTTCCGAAAGCGTACCCGTGAGATCCTCGTATGGATTCTTGGTTTTTTTATAGCTCTGTGGTTGTTGGGATTTCCGTTCGGTATTCCGCTGGCTACGTTTCTCTATCTCAAAGTTGCTTCGCGTGAAAGTTGGCTCACAAGCGTCGCCGTGACAGCGGGCGCATGGGCGTTTATTGTCGGAGTGTTCGGTTACTTTTTGGACTTCATCTTTCCTGACCCCGCTCTGTTAAATCTCTGGTGAGGCGTGGACACGCGTGGTCTACCTGTGCTTGATCGGTTCTCTCTCAAACCGCAGCCGAGAAACTCGCTTGCGGCTGCGCCGTGTTCCGTTGCGACCAGTTGACCTGACCGAGGTCAAGCGATAGGGCTTGGGCACGATGACCATCGAGGCGTTGAGGAGAGATATCGCCCCGACCGGCGTGCTTCGGGTCGGCATCAATTATGGGAATCCGGTGCTTGCAAAGCGAGACCAGAGCAGCGGCGCGCTCAGCGGTGTTGCCGTCGATCTGGCGCGCGAGCTCGCGAGCCGGCTCGGCGTGCCGCTGGAGCTCGTCGGCTTCGAGTCCGCGGGACAGATGTTTGCGGGTCTTAAGACTGGCGCCTGGGACGTCGCGTTTCTCGCGATCGATCCGGCGCGCGCAAACGAGCTCGATTTTACCGCCGCGTATGTCGAAATCGAGGGCACCTATCTCGTGCCACCGGGTTCGGCGCTCCGCGAGCTTTCCGATATCGATCGGGACGGCGTCCAAATCGGCATATCGGCCGGCAGCGCATATGACCTCTTTTTGCGCCGCAGCCTCGAACGCGCCGAACTGGTGCCCGCGGCCGATCCCAACGCAGCCTTCGAACTCGTCGTTGCCGGAAAGGTCGATGCGGTTGCGGGAGTCAGGCAGCACCTCAAAGCCAACGCTGCGAAACTCCCGGGCTCGCGTGTCTTCGAGGGGCGCTTTATGGTGATCGAGCAAGCGCTCGGGATCCCCAAAGGGCGCGGCGACGCCGTGCGTTTTCTGCGGCAGTTCATCGAAGACGCGAAAGCTTCCGGCCTGGTGGCGCGCACGCTCGAGAAAGCCGGTGTGAGCGGCGTTTCCGTTGCGCCGCCCGCGCCGGTTTCTTAACGGGCGGAGTCCTGCCTGCTAACCGAATAGCTTTGCAGATTTTGCTACTACACTTTGTCAGGCGAATGTGTTTCTATGTCGCTCAGCTCGCGTTACGGAGGTCACCATGTTCGAAGGACAACCGATCGCTTTCGATCCGCGATGGAAGGAATACGAAGCGCAAGACTGGTCCGACGCTCTGGTGACCGCGATGAAACTGGGTGGCGTCGATCATCTTTTCTTTGTCTCGGGCACCGAGATCGGTTTTTACCAGGAGAGCATTGCCAAGGCGCAGCTCAAGGCCTGGCCCGCGCCGCGCCTGATAACCGTGCCGCACGAAGGCGTCGCCCTCAATGCCGCGCTTGGGAGTTCAATGGTGAGCGGTCAACCCTCCGCGACGGCTGTGCACGTCGATGTCGGAACGCTCAATTATGGCGCAGGTCTCCACAGCGCGTGGCGAGGCGGTTATCCCGTTCTGATTACCGCGGGGACGGGGCCGCGCGGCTACCCCGGCACGATGCGGGGCGCCAGAAACCGGCCCGTACAATGGGTGCAGGAACCGCGCGATCAAAACGAAATTCTCAGGCAATACACCAAGCTCGACCATCGTCTCGAACATCAAGACAATCCCGGCTTGATCGTCAGCAGGCTCCTGCAAGTGGCGATGAGCGAACCCAAGGGTCCCGTCTACCTGGCGGTTCCGCGTGAGACTGCAATGCTCAAGATACCCAACAAGATTCGCTTCCCCACGCGCGACGAGCTCGGTCTCGCCCGGCCGGCATGGCCGGATCCACGCGATGCGCGCCGTATCGCCGAATGGCTCATCAAAGCGGAGAACCCGTGCGTTTATACGAGCAAATCCGGGCGAAATCCGGAAGCGGTCCGAGAATTGGTTGCGCTCGCCGAGCTTTTGAGCCTGCCGGTAAACGATTCGGATCGCGTCGATCGTCTGAACTTTCCGACAACTCACCCGCTCTACGATACCGGCCCGGAACCTAAAGACGCCGATGTCCTTCTCGTCATCGAGAACCCGGTGCCGTTCATGCCCCCGTTCGAGGCGCCCACGGCCAATGCCAAGATCGCCTGGATCGACGTCGATCCGGTGCAGTCACGTTACAAGACTATGGAATACCACGCCGATCTCTGGCTGCCCGTTCCCGCTGCAACCGCGCTCCGCGCCATCCACGACGCGGCCACCTCCATGCTCGGCCAAACCGATAGGCGCCGCATCGCTGAACGCAAAGCCCGCCTCGAACAGCGGAAACGCGAGATGCTTGCCGAGTCGGAAAAACTCGCACTCGAAGCCGGGCGGCGTCGGCCGATGCACCCGCGCTGGGTCGCGCACCAGGTGGGCAAAATTCTCGAGCCCGAGACTATTCTACTGGATGAAGCGCTCAGCAACTCCGGCCTGGTTCAGGAATATCACCGGCGCGCGCTTCCCGGCACATACTTCGGCGGCGGCGGGTCCTCAGGAGGCTGGGGCAGCGGCGCGGCGTTCGGGGCCAAGCTCGCCGCACCCGGGCGTGACGTCGTGTTGGTCACCGGAGACGGCTTCTTCATGTTCGGCACGCCTTTGCCCGCGCTCTGGAGCGCGGCGCACTACAAAGCGCCGTTTCTCACCGTTGTCTTCACCAACCGCTCCTACAGCACCGGAACAACCGGAGTCCTCCGGTCGTACCCGGACGGCGCGGTTGCACAGACGGAGAACTTCGAAGGCGGGCTCCTCGACCCGGCGCCCGATTTCGGCAAACTCGCCGAAGCCGTGAACGGTTACGGCGAAACGGTACGCGATCCCGAGAGGCTCGCTCCAGCTTTGCAGCGGGGCCTGGAGTGCGTTCGGCAGGGCGCGCCCGCGATCATCTCGGCCCACTTGCCGACAACGATCGAGGAGATGCGTTTGCGTCAGAGGCACGGTAGGACCGCGCTTTGAATTCAGGAGCGTCTGGGAGAGCGGTCGATGAAGTATCGCACGATCGACGATATGCTCTATTCTCCTTTCATTTCTCGCTTCCGGTTGCGCGTGCGCCAGAGCGCGAGCCCGCCGCCCGCTCCGATCACAAGCAGCGGAAGGCCCAACCAGAAGCGTTGTCGTTGCCTGGCCTTGGTCCGGAGATGGCGGAGGACGTTTTGATCGCCCGCGATGATTTCGCTGCGGCTTGCGAGGTACTGCCTGAGGCGCTCCTGCATCTCTTCGGACATCTCCCGCGCTCCCCACTGGACGTCCTGCTGTAGCGCGCGCAATCGCTGGACTTCGCTCACGCCGCGTTCAATCGCTTCCTCGCTATCTCGGTAAATTTCACGCTCGTCGGCTGTAAGAAACACATCCCGCGCAGCGGGCACGCTATTTTCCAACCAATTAAGCCAGTAGTGATCCATCTGTGGAACGAAAACGAGCAACAATCCGGCCACACCCGCGGCGGCAAAAGCCGCGATGCCCACTCCGGCGAGGGCGCCCGCACCTCTAACTCGACGCGCCCGAAGCAGGTTCCGTAGACCAAGCAAGGCGGCGACGGTGGCGATGGACAGACCGAACGTCGTCACCACCGTCGCTCCGGTGGGAAGGTCCAACTTTGCGGAAGCGACCAGGCCGAGAATGCTCACGACGAGACCGACTCCCCAGCCAAGAATCAATTTCGCGCGCACGGTGCGCGCGAGAAGCGCTGCGATCGCCGCCGGGACAATGAGATAGGAAAAGACCAGGAGGACGCCTGCGAGCTGTACCGAGCTCGTGACGACAAAGCCGAAGGACGCGTAAAAGATGAAATCCCAGAAGCGAACCCAGCGCCCTTTGGCGAGCGCTGCCTCGGAATCGAAGGAGATCTCGAGTAGCGGACGCCGAATCGCCCAGTGGATCGCGCCGACGATGGCGTACAGCGCGGCGAGCATACCGATCTCTCTCAGCGTGACCGTCAGTATGCTTCCCACGAGGAGCTGTTTGATGTGCTCGCTCCCCTGCGGCGCTCGATCGAGGACCAACACGGTGACAGCGGCTGAGACGGCATACACGATCCCGATGACCGCTTCCTGCGGAATCGGCGCTCGTTGGGTTCGGCTTAGGGCGAAGAGGAGACTTCCGGCTAACGTGAACGCCAGCGCATGCCAGTACGCTGCCTGACTCTGGATTGCGTGGCCGGCGAGTACAGCCACTGTGATGCCGAGCGCGGCTACCTGAGCGAGGGCTAAATCGACGAAGATGACGCCGCGGGCGAGAACGTGTAGGCCCAGATAAACGTGAATGCCCGTAAGAACCAAACAGGCCAGAAACGGCACCCAGAGAAATTCGATCGCCGAAACCATCTCACGACCGGCAACATCTCTAGCTGCGCGCCGCGGCGAGTCTTGAAAGCCGCTCGATATTGAACTCGAAGAGGCTCAGATAATCGGAAGCTCGCGGATCGCCTCCCACCGAGGGAATCAATGTGACGGCGGTGGCGCCGCTTTGCGCCGCCACCTGTTTGACCACCGAAGCGTTTGAGTAGGGTTCGGCGATCAGCAGTTTGATCCCGGTTTCGCGCATCTTCTGGATCAGGCCGGTAAGATACGAAGGAGAGGGCGGCACGCCCGGCGTTGGCTCAACGACCGCGACGATCACTAGACCAAAGCGGCGAGCGAAGTAAGGCCACGTCTCATGGACGGCCACCGCTCGTATTCCTTTGTACGGCGCCATTTGCCGCGACCAACGCTCGAGGCGGTTATCGAGCTGTTCGAGGAATTGTTTGCGCTTGCCTTCGAAGTAGAGCTGCTCTCCAGGCACAAGACGCGCCAGCGCTTCCGTAATTGCCGAGCTTATCGGTTTACCGTTTGCCGGATCGAGCCAGTAGTGTGGATTGCCGAAACCATGCAGGTGCGCTCTTCTATCGGTCTTGAGTCTTGGGGTTTCGGATTGAAGGAGTTCGATTCGCCTGGACGTGTCCAGATAGTGCCGGCTCTCGCGGACAAAGCGCGGATCATTGAGCGTGCGCAGCGCGCGGCTGAGCCACGGCTCGTGATCGAGACCGATCCTGACAAGCAGATCCGCAGCCTTGATCTTGGCCAACTGGACCGGCTTTAGCTCCAGAGCATGCGGATCGTGGAGCGGAGGCGCGAGGCTCTCCACCCGCACCCTGTCTCCACCGACAGCCTCGACCAGCGCCTTGAGGTCGGTCGAAGTGGCAACTACGGAAATCTGGTCGGCGGCAGCCGGCGCGGTAGCCGTCCACAGCAGCAATAACAACGCGCAGGGCAAGCTGTTATTTCTTTTTCGTGAAAATCGACTTGGGAACCATACAGTGCACGCCCTTACGGACATCCACCACCTGGGTCACGCGACAGTCGGCCGCCATTGACGTGATCGAGTAAGCCTCATAGCGGTCGATCGGCACCATCTTTTGAGTCGCCAGAAAATCGACGGTCTCCCGCACCGCATTAACCATCGCTTTGTTCAGGTCCTCATCGAATCCCATGAAAATCCAGTGCGTCTTGGTCTCGGCCCGTGGCCACTCGAGTTTCATATCCTTGCGCACGATCAACTGCAGCGTAATGTCGCGAAAAGCGCACTCCAGCGCCGTCAGGTTGACTTCGCCGTTTCCCTGGCGGCAATGGGAGTCCCCGGTCCATACCAGCCCGCCTTTGAGGAAAATCGGAACGAACAACGTGCTCCCTTCCTGGAGTTCATTTAGATCCATGTTGGAGCCGTTCTTCCAGGGCCGCAAAGTTGAGACCGGCGCCAGCGGATCCTTAGCGCCGCCCTTGCGCGGCGACGGATCGTTGGGATCGATCCCGACCGCCAGCGTTCCGGGAAACGGTTTTAGATCGATCGTGATCCCGGGTTTGAACTCCGCCTGGCGGTTTTTCCAATCCAGGTTGAAGTACTTGACGAACCCTTCGGGAAATTCGGTAGCCAGGGCTCCGATAGTGGGGAAGTCCTTTCCCGGAAGGTTGAAGTTGACTCCGAACGGCTTCGGCGTGATTCTCAAGATTCGAATCTCCATCACGTCTCCGGGCTCCGCGCCGCTCACGTAAATCGGACCCGTGACCGAGTGCGGGCCGCCGCCGGGATTCGCCTTTCGCAGAGCGACAATCTCCTCCATAGTGGTGCCGGGCTGAATCTTGTTGTGCGAGTGCATCATCGTCTCGATCGAAACGATCTCACCGGAGTTGATTGTAAGCTTCGGCGGCTCATTCGGATCAAGCCAACCCCATTGCGTTGTCTCCAGCGTGGCGGCAAGCTTGTGCTGCTTCGGCCCCTGCGCTTGCTTGCCCTCGGCCGCGAATGATTGTTCGACAGAGAACGTTACGGCGATCAGCAGGACCAGAGCTACGACGCCGAGCCTCTTCCAACCTGACGTGGTCATGGCATTCTCCTTTCCGCGCAAACTCACGCGTTGAGGAACAACTAGCCTGGGCGACCGGAAATCTGAGCGGCGCTGATCCTACTTTAAAGGAAAGCGGTTGCGCAAGGAGATTTGTGAAGGCGATTCGCTTTCACCCTGTGGTTATTGCAGATCGCAGAGGAAGCGACGTATGGTATGGAGTTTCCGGGGAGGTCCGATCATGCGATTCAAGACGCTGTTGATCTCCGCGTGCGCGCTGGGCATAGGAATTGGCTGGCTCTCCCCGAGCCCGGCGCTCTCCCAAAGCCCGTACTACAAAGATAAAACCATCACGATTCTTCGCGGCGGATCGCCGGGCGGTTACGGAACCCTCCAGGCCCAAGCGCTGGTGCCGTATCTGAAAAAGCATATCCCCGGCAATCCGTACATCGTCATCGAACACATGCCGGGAGCCGCGGGCAGACAGGCCGCGAACTTCATTTACTCGTCGGCGAAACCGGACGGGCTGACGATCGGTGCCGTCGGCAATGTCCTGGTGAGCGGCCCGGTCCTGGGGCTGCCCGGGAGCAACTATGACCTCGATAAATTGATCTATCTCGGCTCGACAGAGAGCGGCCGTCCGACGGCGCTCGCAACGAGAAAAGAAGCGGGGCTCGACACTTTGGAGAAACTTCGGTCCAAGCCGGGGGTCAGGATCGGCGCTCATGCGATCGGGCACATTACTCATATCACAGCGCGCTTGTTCGCGTATCTCCTGGGCATGAAAGAGCCGAAATTTGTCGTCGGCTACTCGGCGCCGGAACGAGACGTCGCGCTGATCAGAGGCGAAGTCGATGCCAGCACGATGTCGCCCGCTTCGATCCAGCAAAATCCCGAACTCCTCGAGCAAGTCCATCTCCACGTCGTCGTCAATCTTCCCCGCGGCAAACATCATCCCGCTTACCCGCGCCAGCTTCCGGAAATCGATCTATTTGCGCGCACGCAGCGAGATCGGGAGTTGCTCCAATTGTATCGCGCGTTTCTTTATCCGCGTTGGCCCTATTTTCTCCCTCCGGGAACGCCGAAAGAACTCGTAACCATTTTGCGCGGCGCTATGGCCAAGGCGTTCGACGACCCTGGTTTTGCGACCGAGTTCAAAAAACTCACCGGCAGCGATCCCAGCCCTCTCACCGGAGAAGAAGTGGAGGACGCGGTCCGAAACCTATCGCGGGATCCGGAAGTGATCGCGCTTTACAAAAAACTTGCCGACTCCAGCCCGCTTCCCGCGCGGAACTGAGGTCTACGTTGGTAATTTCGAGAGGTTAACGGCGGGTTAGTACTTTGATACTTCGACCAGATTGAGATCCGGGTCGCGAAAGTAGACAGACGTCATCGGTCCTCTGGCGCCCTCTCTTTCGACCGGCCCGCCGACCAGTTTTACACCGCAAGATTCTAGATGGGCAACAACTTGAGCAACCTGTACGGAGGTCACGAAACAAATGTCGGCGGAGCCGGGCGTGGGCTTTTCCGCTCGCAAGTTGCTCTCCCGTCCGAGCTGTTGCAGGTTGATTTTCTGTGACCCAAACACGAGCGCCGTTCGGTTGTCGCCGAAGGTGACAACCTCCATTCCCAGCACCTTCGAGTAAAACGTACAGCTTACGCCGATGTCTTTCACCGTAAGAACGATATGATCGATTGCGTCGATCTTCATCCGTTACCTCCGAAAAGGGGATAACTCCCCTTCATGCGAAGCGCGCTTCGGGTCATTTTTGGCGAATTTGGACTTATCCCCTTTTTCCTGGGCGACGCGGCGGACCGAGAGGAGCTTGCTGATCTGCACTGCGTCCTCGAGCTTTTCCAGGTTGAGCACGGTTTCTTCCAATCGTGCGACCCTCGGCCCCACCAGTACCCGTGACGCGAGCAGTCGGAATTTCTCCAGCACCTCCTGTCGCGTCATCGGATGCTTGTCACTTCCTTTCGCGTGGAGAACTTTCTGGTGAAAGCTTTGGCCGTCGTGAAGCACCACCTCGAGATGCACGCCGTGACGCCCTTCATCGCCGAGCGCCTCGAACTCCGGGTCTTCAAAGACTTCTACCTTTTTAGTCGTGGCGAGCACGTCTGGCCTCCGGATCGAGCTTTCCGTGATCTGATCGATGAAGAACTCCCGGTCGTGAAGCAGGATGGCCACGCAGAAAGCAAGATTCATCTGCGCCGTGGTCATCGTCCCGGGCACATAAGGCCAGCCGACGTGAAGCTTGGTCGCGCGTGTCGTCCCGACGCGGATCTTTGCGACGTCACCGGGCCTGACTTCGGGGTGGTCGCGCAGGATCTTTTTCAGGGCATCGATCGAGGTGTGATTGCTCCCGCAGCAGGGATAGGGCTTGAAGCCGACGTTGAGGGTCTCGAATCGTTCACCCAAACCATCGGTCAGGTGCGACAGCTTCGGATCGTCGATCAACGTCGAGCAAAACCCCCCATACGGCGCCTCGAGTATGTCCTCGATCCCGGTAAATCCTTTGGCTGCAAGAAGCGCCCCGTACACTCCCGCTTGCGCGGCGCGTCCCGGGTGCATCCGCTTCACCATCGAAGCGTGTTGCGCCGCCATCAAGCCCGCTGCCTGGGTTCCGGCGATACCCAGCGCATGAACCGTTTTCACCGAACTGAGTCCCAGCACCTTGGCGGCCGCGGCTCCGGCGGCAAACGTGCCGGAGGTGGCGGTTGGATGAAAGCCGCGGCGGAGCTGTGAGGCCCCTCCCGTCATTGCCACGCGGCAACCGATTTCGTAGCCGGCGAATACGGCGGTCACAAAGTGTTTGCCGTCAACGCCGCCCGCGCGACGCACGAGAGCGTCGGCTGCCGGTATCGCCTCTGCGCCGGGGTGGAGGACGCCCACGCGGTGGAGGTCGTCCAGTTCGAAGCTATGCACCAATGTGCCGTTCGCCAGCGGCGCGCTCGTGCTCGGGACTTCTGTGCCGGTGCCCCAGATGAGCGCGCCTTTTCCGGCTCCGAGCTCCCTCACAAACGAGGTGATGATTCTGCCCCAGGGCAATGTCGACCCGAAGAGAGCGCACCCGAGGGAATCGAGGAGACAGAGCTTGATGTGGGCGACGACTTCGCCCGGAAGCTTTTTGTAGGAGAGGCGCGAAATGTACTCCGCCAACGCTTGCGTCGGAGGAGTCGGACGCGCTTCGTTCACCTGCGCTTTGACCATAGCGGGCCTTCTCAGTTCGCGAGGATTTTCTTCACCCGCTCGACCACCTCCGGCGGGGAGCTGAAAATTTCGTCCACAAGTTTTTCCAATTCCTCGCCCGTCGCGGGATCGATGTCCATTCGGCCTTTTCTCGCCTCGTCAATCACGGCGGGATCATTCAACGCTTTTACGTAGGCATTTCGTAGAATCTGTATACATCGTTGGCGGCGACCACGGATCCAGCGCCCGTCATGTTCTGGACGACAATCTCCGGTTACCCGGGGATGTATTTGCCCATGTACTTGGCGAATAGCCGTCCCCATCGATCGTAAAAACCTCCTGCGGTCGAGCCGACGATGATGCGAATCGTCTTTCCTTTGTAGAACTGCTCGCCCTGCGCTCCGGCTTCGCGTGGAATAGCCGCTGACACAGTAGCAAAAAGAACTATCGGCCCCAGCCATAGCGATCGCGTTTTCATAGCGAACTCCTTTCGCCGTTTCGATTACCGTTCGAGGAAAACTCGCGACGGTTTGCAGTGGATCCCTTCTCGCCCAGTGCTGCACTATCTCGGCGCTTTCCGCGTGTCAAGATCGTTTTCGCGGGCTGTAGATACACGGTGTTTAGGATCGGCCCGCCTGCAATACGCTCCGCACCTATCGCGGAGGCAATATGGCGATCAAAGAGCTTCTTGGTAGGTGGGTCAAAGAGATGTTAAGTATTTGGGTGTATTGAACGGGCACTGAAAACCCAAGCCTTGTACCGCTGGATAAGCTGGCGAGGTGCTCTCTTTGAAGCTCTATCAAATCCTCCATTTCGAGCATGTGATTCTGGGACTAAAACTATTAAGACGTTGCTTTGGGGAACCACATCCGCCCTGTCCGGTTTAAGCGAGCGTATTATAGTAACTGCGAGGTACCTATTTGGAGGGCTTACCTCTGTTGCACACCCAACGGTAAGCGCGTATGCCCACGCTTGGGTCCCATGTTGGCCCCGCTTATTTTCTTTGGTGTATTCGTAGACGCGCTGCATTCCGCAACCGAAAGGGTCATCGTTGGGACGGCGGAAGAAGGCGGCGAAATGATTGGTAGCGAGCTTGGCCTGCTGGTACGTTTCTCGACTGGTTTTTATTGAACAGCATCGGGGAACAAATCAGTCCCGAATCCAGAAACAGTCTCTGAATCTCGGACGGCTTTGATCGACTAGTTGCCCATGGATGCTGTCTTCTCGGCGGATATGGTTGCTTGTGACCCCTCGGCACGGCTCTTGCTCGCATGACTAGCAGGCCGCTGAAAAGGTGGATTTCATGCTTCGACGGGCTCAGCATGAACGGGAAATGTTCTAATGATTTCAACGGCTACTCCGTTCGCCCTGAGGTTCTCGAAGGGTGAACGGAGATTCTTCAGCAGCCTGCTAGACGACTACGTCTGACAAGCTGACGGCGGAGTGGGTTGTTCACACCGGTTTTCTTAATAAATCTGATTACAGAGCGATCTGACCTCAACCTGTGCCTCACCGAAAGCGTCCCCATAGAATGTCGAACGATCGATACTTCGCCTTGGCTCCCTTCGTTCAGCCGTATCGCACTCCGCTTGCTATTGGGGTCGGGCTCATTATCCTTCACACGCTCCTCGATCTGGCAGCGCCATGGCCCCTCAAGTTTGCCATCGACAACGTCATCGACGACGAGCCTCTAAGCGGCTGGCTGACAGGACTGAACGGTTTCTCAAAAACAACGCGGGCGCTCATAGTTGCATTTGCTGGCGTAACACTGGTCGCGGCGAGCAGCCTGATCGGCTACGTGTCCTCCTACTTAATCGGAGCAATTGCCGAGAAAATCGGCGGCGATATAAGATGCGAGGCTTTTCGTTGTCTCGAGCGCAAGTCCCTATCTTTTCATGACCAACACCGGACCGGTGATCTCACTTCCCGGCTCACCCAAGATGTAGCGGACCTTCAGGATTTCATGGTCTTATGGTTTGACACGCTCATACCTGAAGTCCTGTCGCTTGTCGGCATGCTAACGATCCTTTTCATGGTGGACGGCCAAATGGCGGTTGCCGCGCTTGCCGTAGTCCCGCTCCTCTCGATCCAGGTCATTGCAAGCCGAACCCGTATCCGCTCTACGGAGCGTGAGTCCCGCAACTGTTTAGGTCGATTGTCGGCTCATACGACCGAGGTGCTCCGCCATATCCGTGCGGTCCAAGCGTTCTCGCGCGAGCTGGAAGAGGAGCGCCGATTTCGTGCTCAAAGCACGGACGCCACCGCGGCGGCCATTCGCGCGCTCGAGCTGCAGGCGCGTTATTTTCCCACTTCGGATGTGATCCTGGCCTTTGGAAGCGCCCTGATTCTGTTTTTGGGAGTGATTCGCGTGGTTGATGGACATATGACCATCGGCACATTATTGGTCATCCTCACTTATCTTTCCGCTTTCTACCACCCGATCCGCGCGTTGACTCGCCTGGCTTCAGTTTTGGCTAGAGGCGCCGCAAGCCGGGAGCGCCTTGCGGAAGTTTTTTCGGCGGCAGAGCCGATCACGGACGAGCGGGAAGCGATTCACGTTCCGAATAGCCTCGCGCTTATAAAACTGGAAAGCGTGACTTTCGCCTATCGGCCCGACGCACCGGTGCTGCGAAACGTCTCATTCCAAGTATGCGGGGGGGAATTCGTTTGCATCGTGGGAGCGACCGGAGCCGGCAAGTCGACGCTTCTGTCGCTGCTTCTTCGTTTTTACGATCCGACGAGTGGAATGATTACAGTCAATGGAATCCCCCTTCAGCGCTTTAGTCTTCGCTCGCTTCGCGAGCGGATTGCTTTAGTGCCCCAAGATACTTGGATCCTGGATGGGACGATCGCAGATAACATCCGGTTCGGGCGCGCAGACGCTACTGAAGAAGAGATCAACATGGCGGGCCGTCTGGCGCTCGTAGACGAGTTCGCGGCCCGCCTCCCTGACGGGTACGACACGGTCGTCGGCGAGAGCGGAACCTCGCTTTCCGGCGGCCAGCGGAGACGAATCGCCTTGGCTCGGGCGATTGTGCGTAACGCCCCCCTCTTATTGCTTGATGAGCCAACGAGCGGTCTGGATGCTCACTCAGAAGCGGCGGTGATCGATGCGCTAGAAAATCTCACACACCATCGCACTGTAATCGCCGTTTCTCACCGACTGAAGCTGGTGGCGATGGCAAGCCGCGTCATCGTGCTTCAAAACGGACAAATCGTCGAGGAAGGTGATCCCCGCGCCTTGATTGCTGCGGGGGGCGTATTCGCTCGCCTCTGGATCCAGCAAAGCAGTCCTATCCCAGGCAAGCACAGAGGCGAAGCTGCCTTACAGCTCGGGAGTGTAGATTTGCCCGTCCGCAAGAACGGCGCACCAGCGCCTGTGGTTGGAGCGTTAAGCGATCGCCACGCCGAATCCAAGATCTAGAAATCTTGTCGGGATCCCGGACACTTTTCATCGCAGGTGTCTTGCCAGCCTGTAGTTTCTCAGTGATTTCGCCCATATCCGCTTCTGAGAAAGTATGGCAGCACTGTTGCGAAGTCAGGTGAGGTGCGACTCCCGAAATGAAAGGAGGTGAATTCATGGATATCAAAGGCACGGCGACCGTGTTCCGGTCCCGGAGGCGCCGGAGGAAAGGATCGCGCTCGCGATCCCGTTCCCGATCGCGCACCTAGTAAGTTCGCTCAACTCGCATGAGGACGGCACACCCTGCCGTCCTCATGCACCTTCCCAATGGCTCCGCAAGTGATGAAACATCACCCAGCCCCGAAAGTGGCAAGGCGGCAAAAAGGCGGGGATACTTCCTGGTCATTTGCCGTTGGAGACGAAATCGTTCCGGGCTTTCATGCGTGGGCCTTGCTTGGTGACGGCCGGCGATGTGAAAGCTGGCTGGCATGGTGCACGCGCCGTTGGACTCCCGTCGTCATCAAGCTTCCGCGCCCCGATTGTATCAACGAGCGCACGTATCAGGCGCTCTCGCGAGAAGCTGAGAAGATTTCAGCGTTGTCGCATCCCGGCATCCAGCGGCTGCTCGAGGCCCGTTGCCGTGAGCGGCTTCCCTATCTGGTTTTTGAGTATGTGGAGGGACCAACTCTGGCTGATTGGCTGGACGAGCACGGGCCTCTGACGCCTCCCAATGTGGTGCGGCTCGGCTTGCAGATCGCATCGGCGTTGCACTATATGCATTGCGGAGGTGTGGTTCATTGTGATGTCAAGCCGAGCAATATCGCCGTGCGTGAAGGGAGAGCGGTGCTCTTGGACTTTGATATCGCCCGCCGAATCGGCGAAGAAGGAAGGGCAAAGGCCGCTGGTTCGGTGCATTACATGTCTCCCGAACAGATCCGCGGCGAGCCCGCAGCGCCATCCATGGACATCTTTGCGCTTGGAGCAACGCTCTATGAGGCCGCCACCAACGTCATACTGTTCGATTTTAAAGCGCGCCCGCCAGTTAGCGAGTATCCGCAACTGACACGCCAACGCGCGCCGTTACGGTCGTTGGACCCGGAAATTCCAGAAGAGCTTGATCGAGTTATTCGATCCCTCCTTGAGGTCGAGCCGCAACGGCGGCCGCCTACTGCCCTTGCGGCGCTTTCGCGCCTTGCCCGTGCGCTCCCCAAGAGCGAGCGCGGCTTATGGCCCGCTTGGGCGAACAAACTCATGCGGCGCGCGAATTCCGCGGTCATGAACGGCGACGGTATGGGAAGTGCGCCGCGGCTTTGCCCGAATGAACTCCCGTTGGCTCGCCAGTTGGAGACGAAATTAATGTGACCCGGCAACCCGCCATCTTAATCGTGGATGACGAAGAGTCGCTCCTCGGGGCGATGAGCGAATATTTCACCAGCCATGGATTTTCCGTCGATGCCGCGCGTGACTTTCTAGACGCAAAGAGCCTGTTGGCGGTCCACACCTACTCGGCCATGATCGTCGACGTCCGCCTGGGCGGAGTCGATGATCTCCACGGCCTTGACCTCGTCAGGCTCGCCCGCGGGCAATGGCCCGGAATCCCTGTGATCGTCCTAACAGCCTGTGGCTCGCAAGATATTGAAGCGGCCGCTCGCCGACTACGAGTCGATGCATTCCTGCACAAACCTCAGTCGCTAGCGACTCTGCAACAGATGATGTCTCGCATGATCGCTTCAGAGGAACGGAACCCTCACGAATGATCGGATACGGCGATGCGGAGATCTGCGCGACTGTTTCTGGCGATCGTCCTGTTCGCTAACCACGCAGAAGCCGCGGATGCGCAAAGGACTGAGCCTGGCGAATCTCTCCACCGGCCAGAGGATCAGCGCCGCGGGCAGCCGTGGACGCTTTGGCTCTACAACCGGCCGCTCAGCATCGGCGCCGAGTGGCAAACCGAATTGGTCTATGAGAGGGATTTTACACTTGGCATCGATCGAGACGAGCTTCTCCGACTGGACCATGAGCTGGCACTCGAGTTCTCTTACCCTGTGACAAAGAATGTTTTGCTCTACTTCGAGGGAATCGGATTCCAAGGGAGCGATTTGTATGCACCAGGCCAGCGACGAAGCTCGGATGGCGGCTTTGAGTTGGCCCAGCTCTGGGTATACTTTCGCAACCCGTTCGGAAGCAACTTCGCCCTGAGGATTGGCCGGCAGGCGATCTGGGAAGACCGCAACTGGTGGTGGGACGACGATCTCAACGCCGTTCGTCTCTTCTACCGCGGTGGGGTTCTGAACGCCGAAATTGCGCTGGCAAACGCGGATCGCCTCTCAACCGCAAGTGACGACGGGAGTAGGGGTCGTGCCGATCTTGGGGTGCTGGGCCGCGTGGAGTGGGAATGGGC
>DATMBL010000063.1:0-4048 GCA_035559295.1 Candidatus Eiseniibacteriota bacterium | reverse complement strand
GCCGGCGGGAGAATCTCACGCCGCTCGAGCGCTATGATTTGGGGCAGCTCAAGCTCGTCGGCATCGTGTGGGACGTGAAAGAGCCAAACGCGATGATCGAAGATTCGGTCGGCCTCGGATACATCGTGAAGATCGGCACTCCCATAGGCATGAACGACGGCAGAGTAAAAGCGATTCGCCCCGGCGAGGTGGTTGTGGAAGAAACCTACACGGATATTTACGGCGCACGAAAAAAGCGTGATGTCAGCATGACCTTGCATGTGGAGAAGGCGCAATGACGCCCATAAGCAGCCTGGTGAAAAACCTCGCCTGCGAAATTCGTCGCCGGCTCGGCTCCAGAGGGATCCCGCTCGCAGTCGCGGGTTGCGCAGCGATTGTAAACGTTTCGTGTTTGCCCAGCGCTACCGAACCGCCCAAGACTCGGTTGTCGCCTGAGGCTGCGGCGGCTCTAGCCGGGCCCTCGGGGGAAAGGCCGGCGGCGACGGTCGCCTCCGCTACCGAAAGCGCCGCCCCGGAGCTCGTGCGCCTACAGGATTTGGCTGTTCGTGAGGAGTCGGGCCAGACAGCGGTCCAGTTGAGGCTTTCACGACCGATCTCACAGTATCGGCACTTTCCCCTAACTGTACCCGCCCGGATCGTACTGGATATTTTTGGCGACCCCGACCGTCCGCGGGATGTCGAGACATTCCGGGTCGACACCAGCCTCGTATCGACGCTTCGGGTGAGCCCGGGAGAGGGTTACATCCGGTTCACTTTCGATATTGCCGGCGCAACCGTGCCGCCGTACGTGATCACGCCCCAAGACGGCGGGCTTCGCGTTGTGATCGGCAGCACCGATCCGAAACTCACCGCGAGGCGCGAGTTGAGGCTGGTCAGGGATGGCAAGCGGGTCGACGTTCAAGTATCCGAAGCGAAACCGGCGCCAGATGGCAAACCGGCGCCCGGGGTTCCCGAGCCGGGCAGGGCAGAGGGAAAGAAATACACCGGCCAAAGGCTATCGCTCGACTTCAAAGACGCGGATATTAAGAATATTTTCCGCCTCCTCGCGGAAGTGAGCGGCCTCAATATCATCGTTACAAACGATGTCAACCGGAGAGTGACGCTTCGACTCGTGGATGTGCCGTGGGATCAGGCGCTCGATCTTTTGATCGACACCAACGGTCTGGCGAAAGAACAGATCGGAAACGTCGTGCGCATTTCCACGGCGGCGCAGCTCAAAGCCGAGCGGGACGCGCTGGTAGCGGCCAAACGGGCCGAAGAAGTGCTCGAGCCTTTGCAAACCGCCTACTTCAATATTAACTACGCCAAAGTAAAGGATCTCGAACCGAAGGTGAAAATGCTCTTGAGCAAGCGACCGGACGCGTCGCTCGTGATCGATGAGCGCAGCAACACCATCATGGTCCGCGATGTGAGAAAATCGGTGGAGGATATCAACGGGCTTCTCTCGCGGCTCGACTCCCGGACGCCTCAGGTTCTAATCGAGTCCAATCTGATCGAGACCACGCCGACGTTTGCGCGCGCGTTAGGTCTCAGGTTGCAGTTCAGCCGCGGCGGCACCACGTTTAGCACGGCAGCCGGCGCCGGAACACCCTTTGCGGGGACCACGGCATCTTTTCCGAACGCACCCACCGGGCTCGGCGGCACGGTCTCGGTGATTCAAGACGCGGTTGGGGGTTTGCGGAATCTCGCCGGCGCTCTCGAGGCCGCGGAGCAGGAGGGCAACATCCGGATTATATCGCGGCCTTCGGTGGTGACATTGAACAACGTCGCCTCGACGATTCGGAGCGAGCGCATTTTGCGCATCGCCTTGCCGGAATCGACCACCAATATTGCGAGCGGTACAGGCGCGTCGGCGGGGGGCGCGGCTGTGGCAACGGAAAGGATTCCGATCGGGATCATCCTCACCGTTACGCCGCAAGTATCCAGCGACGGCTACGTCCTTTTAAATATCAACGTCAAGTCCAGCACCATCGCCGATTCGGCGACTGTCCCGGGCGGGCAAACCGGCGTCATCCCGTTCGACGAACTCAACCGAGAAGCGGTTGCGAATGTGCTCGTTCGCGACGGCGAGACGATCGTGCTCGGCGGCATCTTAAAGGACACGCGGCAGAACTCGCAAAGCGGGGTACCTTATCTGAAAGACATTCCGTTCCTTGGCTGGTTGTTCAAAAACATGCGCTGGCAAAAGGATTTTGAAGAATTGATGGTTTTTATCACGCCGCGCATCACTTCAGCCGGTTCGGCCGACCTCCCTTCGGCGGAACAGCTCTGGCGCGAACAGATGAAGAAAACGGTCGGCGATCAGCCGACGGTTAACCTGCGGTCGGGCGGGTAGCGCCCGCGGAGTGAGGCTCACATATCCGCCGCCGCCCGTGACAAGGCCGTCATGTTTCCATAACTCGCCGGCTCGGTTCAGAGCATCGGTTTTGTAGGTCTTTACCGGCCGCCCCTCGGCTTGCAAGCCTTCTCGGCGCTCTATAATCTAGCAGCACGAGAGAATTGAAAATGCTGCGTTATTTCACTGCGGGTGAGTCCCACGGCCCGTGCCTTACGATCATCATCGACGGCGTCCCGGCCGGATTTTCCATCGATGCCGCTAAAATCAATCACGACCTCTGGCGCCGGCAGCAGGGCTACGGCAGAGGCGGAAGGATGCTGATCGAAAAGGACGAGATTCAAATCAGGTCCGGGTTGCGCTGGGGTGAAACGCTCGGTTCTCCGGTTGCGTTGGGGATTGAAAACCGCGACTGGAAAAACTGGACGAAAAAGATGTCCGCCGCTCCCGAGGACCGGGATGAAAAGATCGCGGTTACCAAGCCACGCCCAGGGCATGCCGATCTGACGGGCGTGTTCAAATATAACCGGTCGGATATCCGCGACATCCTCGAGCGCGCGAGCGCTCGGGATACGGTTTCGCGGACGGCTGTCGGTTCTTTTTGCAAGCAGTTGCTCGCGCCGTTCGGCATCCGCGTCATGGGCTATATTCGGTCAATCGGCGGCGTCGCCTCGGATACGACCGGCCTTTCCTACGAAGAGATTCATAGTCGGGCCGAAGAATCACCGGTGCGCACGGCGGATAAGTCGGCTGAAGAGAAAATGATCGCGTTGATCGACGAGTGCAAGAAAAACGGCGATACTTTGGGCGGGATTTTTGAAGTCGTCGCGCTCGGCTTGCCTCCAGGCCTGGGAACTCACACGCAGTGGGACCGGAAATTGGACGGCCGCCTGGCGCAATCGCTCATGAGCATTCAGGCGATTAAGGGGGTAGAGATCGGCCTGGGATTCGAAATGGCGCGCCGCCGCGGCTCTCAGGTTCACGATGAGATCTTCTTCGATCCGGCCAAGATGGTCAGCGAGGGCACCCCGCGGATCGTTCCGACCGGCTTCTATCGCGGCAGCAACAACTCGGGTGGGACCGAAGGCGGTATGAGCAACGGCGCTCCGCTCGTCATTCGAGCCGCCATGAAACCGATCTCAACGCTCATGAGTCCCTTGCAGTCGGTGGACCTCCGGACCAAACAGGCCGCCGACGCCTCGGTCGAGCGCTCCGATGTA
Organism: Candidatus Eiseniibacteriota bacterium; assembly: GCA_035559295.1. GTDB lineage: Bacteria > Desulfobacterota > Binatia > UBA9968 > UBA9968 > DATMBL01. Next base: position 493 of record DATMBL010000063.1, on the reverse strand, counting down.
TGTGCCGCGCCGGCGGCTGCGGTGGTCGGGGAGTCGGTGGTCGCTTTCGAATTGGCGCGAGCTTTTCTCGAGAAGTTTGGCGGAGATTCGCTGCCTGAAATTAGGCGCAATTACGAAGGCTACCTGGAGCAGATTAAAAACTTCTAGCAGGCTGCTCATAGGCGCATACGCTTCGCTTTGGAAAATTGGCCGTGAAGAAAGAGAAGGAATGTTCACCACGAAGGTCACGAAGAGCACGAAGGGGAGAAAGAGGGGCAATTAAAGTCTCGCTTTTGCAAAGGGAGATTTAGAGGGATTTGCGTTTGCGCTTCAGCGAAACCGGAGTAGTGGAGTGACCGAGTGGTGGAGTAATGGACGCGCCGCGCCCCTGTGTTCAGCTAACTGGTAATACGTTGCAGCGAAAAGTGGTAAACAACATCGCGCTTATCGGTTTTATGGCGGTGGGAAAGAGTGCCGTGGGCCGGAGTCTCGCGCGGCGTCTGGGGCTGCGCTT
>DATMBL010000062.1:0-15942 GCA_035559295.1 Candidatus Eiseniibacteriota bacterium | reverse complement strand
AGGACTTGCTCGAGCATCTCGACCGCTTTCTCCAGGGCGGGGAGACGGTCATCTCGGAACTCGCCCGGGCGCTTCTCGGCGGAAACGCGATGGAACTCGAGCGCCTGATACGCGAGGCCGTTGCCGCCGAAGCCGACCACGATACGCTGCAGGGTTTTCGCCTGACCCCGTTTACCAGGGTCGCCGCCCGCCTCCAGACCGACCGCGTTCAGGACGAGGTCGAGCGCTTGAAGGGCTGGTTGCGCGAGGCGTGGAGCGGCGATGTCGACCAGGCCTTGCGCTACGTGGACCAGCGCTTGAAGGATCTCTACGCTATGATGCGGGAGGCGATCCGCCAGGAGCAGCGAAAGCGGGGGCTCGAACCCGCCGGGCGCGGGCGCGTCTCGGCGCTCAGCGAAAAGAGCTTCAGCGCCTACACCGAAGAGGATGTTCGGCGCATGAACGAGGCGGTGGCGCGGCTCGCGCAACGCCTCAAGAACCGGCTTTCGGCACGGCGCAAAAAAGCCGCGCGCGGGCGCTTCAATCTCAAGGCGACGGTGCGGCAGAACCTGCAGTTCGGCGGCGTCCCGTTCCGCATCGAACTCGATCGCAGAAAGAAGACGAAACCCGAGGTCATGATCCTCTGCGACATCTCGGATTCCGTGCTGAACGCGTCGCGTTTCATGTTGCAGTTCGTGTACTCCGTTCAGGATCTCTATGCGAAGGTTCGGAGTTTCGTCTTCGTCAGCGACATCGGCGAAGTCACCCGGCTTTTCGAGGAGCACGGCATCGATCAAGCGGTCGAAAGGGCTTTGAAGGGCGAGGTCATCGACGTCTACCCGCACTCGAACTTCGGCCGCGCCTTTGAGTTGTTCTACAAGAACTACTTTTCCGCGATCACCGGAAAAACCACGGTGTTGATCATCGGAGACGGGCGCAACAACTACAACCGGCCCGGCGATTGGGTGCTGCGTGAAATTCAGGAAAAGGCCAAGCAGCTCATCTGGCTCAACCCGGAAAGCCGCTTGACGTGGGGGGTCGGGGATAGCGAAATGCGCCGTTATCTGCGCTATTGTGATCTCGCGGAAGAGTGCCGTAATATACGCCAGCTCTACAGTGTAATCGACAGGATCGCGCCATGAGGAGACTTTACATCCAGACGTACGGTTGCCAGATGAACCGCTACGATTCGGAGCGGATCGCGCGCATCATGGCGCCGCTCGGCTACGTCGCCACCGAAGACCCGGAAGCGGCGGATTTGATCTTGTTGAACACCTGCAGCGTTCGCGACAAAGCGGAGCAAAAGGTCTACAGCGCGCTCGGCAGCTGGAAGGAGTTGAAGGCGCGGCGTCAAGACCTGATCATCGGCGTGGGCGGTTGCGTGGCGCAACAGGAAGGCGAGCGCCTGTTGAAACGCGTTCCCCATCTCGATCTCGTGTTCGGGACGCACAATATTCACAAACTGCCGGAGCTGGTGCGCCTGGTCGAATCGTCGCGGCAGCGACCCGTCGAGACCGCTTTTTATCGCGATCCCTCGTACATGGAAGATCCCGAAGCGCCACTCCTGGTTCGCGGGGCGACGGCGTTCGTTACCATTATGCAGGGATGCAATAAGGTTTGTAGTTTTTGCATCGTGCCGCACGTTCGAGGTCGCGAGATGAGCCGGCCGAGCGGGCGGATCCTCGCGGAAGTCGAGTCGCTGGCGCGGCGCGGCGTCAAAGAAGTGACGCTGCTTGGGCAAAACGTCAACTCGTATGGAAAACTCACGCCGGGAGAGTTGAGTTTCCCCGAACTTCTCCGAAGGATCGACCGGATCGAAGGGCTGGAGCGGATACGCTTTACGACCTCGCATCCCCACGATCTCTCGCCCGAACTGATCGAGGCGTACGCGACGGTTGCAAAGCTCTGCGAGCACCTGCACCTTCCGGTGCAGTCAGGGGCGGATTCCGTCCTGCGGCGCATGCGCCGGGGCTATACCAGGGCCGAGTATCTCGACCGGATCTTCCGGTTGCGGCAGCGCCGCCCGGACATTGCGCTTAGCACCGACGTTATCGTCGGTTTTCCGGGCGAGAGTGAAGCCGAATTCGAAGCGACGCTAGAATTGCTGGCCGAAGTGCAGTATGATGAGGTCTTCTCGTTCACGTATTCGCCGCGCCCGCAAACCGTCTCGGCGAAAATTTACCCCGATGATGTTGCGCAAGAAATCAAAAAACAGCGGCTCCAGAGATTGCAAACTTTGCAGCAGGCGATATCGTTAAGAAGGAACCGGGAGCAAATCGGGAACATAGAGGAAATCCTGGTTGAAGGCTCCGCCAAATTGAAAAACGGGCAGTTGATGGGGCGTACCAGGACAAACCGTATCGTCAATTTCTCCGGCTCCGGCGAACTGGCAGGGACGCTGGCGCAGGTTCGAATCATCGGCGCGACGGCCAATTCGCTGCTGGGCAAACTCAGCGGGGTTGACACAGAGCGCGACTTTGAGGCAGAGAGGATAACGGCATGAGCAAACGGGAAGATTCAATTCAGATGTCTGTCGGCGGGCTGACGCTCGATCCAGTGACCAAGACTCCGATCGTGATCTTGAAGGACTCCGAAAACAAGCTCAACCTGCCGATCTGGATCGGTCTTCTGGAAGCGACTGCGATGGCTACGGAAATCGAGGGCATCAAGATGGCCCGGCCCATGACCCACGATCTGCTGAAAAACATTTTGGGCGAGATGGGCTGCGCGGTTGAGTCGGTCGAGATCACGGAACTGAAAGAAAACACGTACTATGCGCTCGTCCGTTTGACCGTGGCGGGCCGCCAGTTGCTGATCGATTCGCGCCCGAGCGATGCGATCGCCCTTGCATTGCGCACGAAGAGCCCAATTTACGTCGCCAAGGCGGTGCTGGAGGCTTCGAGCGTTCTGCAGCAAGCCGAAGAAGGTAAGGAAGGCGCGGTCGAGAACGTCTCCAACGTATCAAAGGAGAAATGGGCGGAAATCCTCGAGAAAATGAGTCCCGAGGATTTCAAATACAAGATGTGATCTCAACCGCCGGTCCCGATAGGCTTGCCTCGCGTTCGGCGCGCGCCCGCGCGGTTTCCCGTCCGTTCCCGTCCACCGATTGATGGCACCGGCCACCAGGCGCCTTTCGCGCAAAGAAATTCGCCAGCCCGATAAATTTATCACGCTGACCCGGAGCCTTTACGAAGGCATCCGTGTCCGCCGGCTCGCGGCGCTCGCCGTCGCCGCGGTGATCGCCTTGGCCGTGGCAGCGGTTTTAGGCTGGCAGCTCTATATCGGTCGGCAAAATGCTTTGGCTGCAAAGGAGTTCAACCGAGGCGTGGCGCTGTTTCGCGGCCAAGAGTACAAAGCCGCGATCGAAGCCTTCGATAAAGCAAGCGCTTACCGATGGTCGGATTTCTACGGCTTGGCGCTTCTGTACGAGACCAACAGCTACTTGGCCTTGAACGACCTCGACCAAGCCATCGAGACCGGCCGCTCCGCGCTCAGGAGCGCTCCGGACGACCCGCTCGTGCGTCAGGGATTGCTGCTGGCGCTGGCGCACGCGGAAGAGCGAAAAGGCCTGTGTCCCGAAGCCGTCCAACATTATACGGAGGCGGAAAAGATTCGCTACCGTGACGCCAACGTGTCGGGTCCGTTTCAAGAACGCGCGCTTCTTGGCCGCGCTCGGTGCAGCGCTCAGCTCGGTGATTTCAAAGGCGCCATCGGCGCGTACCGGGAGTATTTGAAGCAGTCGGGCACTGACCAGTCGGGTTACGTATCGGCCCGGATCGCCGAACTCGAAGCGAAACTCGCCGCCGAGCCGACGGCGAAGCCGCAATAGATGGCGACATCAAACGTCTGATAAGATACATTATGTAAACTTTCGTGGCAGCCCCTTTAGGGCGAAGATATGCCGCCCGGCTTCCTTCCCTCCCGGTCAGAAATAGCGCCACAGCCACCACTTCTCGAATCCGAGCTTTGCCCAGTAAATGAGCCGTGAAGGCCCCCATGTCCGCGCTTCGGTGACGCCGAAAGGCGGCCAACCGGTCGGATAAATCGTGCGGTTTGCCGCGGCGCGCCCGGCGCCGAACGCAAGCAGTCATATGGTGTGAAGCCAGACCGTTTGGGGTCGGCCCGATCCGGTGATTTCTACCGCGAGGTTATGCGCGACAACGTCCGCTTCTTGATGGGCCACGCCGCCGGACTTCGAGGCCGGCATATCGGCGCAATCGCCGATTGCGTAGACGTTTTGCCATTTGGTGCGCATCGTCTCGTAATCCACGCGCACGCCGTTTTCGGTTTCCGCCAGCCCGCAATCGAAAAGAACCCGCGCCGGGCGATGCGGAGGAACCATCACCAGCAGGTCGTAAGAAATCTTCGATCCATAGAGTCCGGAAACAACTCTGGCCTCCGGATCGATACGCTGCACGACAAAATCATAGTGCTGTTTGATGTTTCGCCGGCGGCTTTCGTCATCCATCCAGACGAGCGGCGTTCGGTGCTCCCCCGTCGGCTCCGGATCGCGCGTGAAGTACTCGATCTGCACGCGCTCCCGAATGCCTCGCTTTCTGAAATAGCTGTCGATCAGCCACTGAGCCTCGTACGGCGCGGGCGGGCACCGATACGGACCTAGAGGCACGCCGACCACGATCCGGCCTTCGTTCATGCGCTCCAGGACTCCCTTCAGCCGAACCGCCCCCTCGAGCTCCCATGGGTGGATCGACGCTTCGGCGAATCCCGGGACCAGATCCGGCCTGGTCTCCATTCCCAGAGACACGATGAGATAGTCGTAGCCGATTTTGCCGCTTTCGAGCTCGATCTCCTGGCGCTGCGGATCGATGCCGCAAACCTGGGATTGAATAAACCTGACGTTGCGGCGTTCGAGGAGTTTCAGGCTGCGCGTGATTTCGTGCGGCTCGCGCTCCCCCACCATGACGAACAGATACGCGGGCATGAATAGATGATCCGGACGCTTGTCGACCAAAACGACATCGTGCCGCTCGCCGATTTGTTTGCCGAGGTTGGTTGCGGCCACAACGCCCCCGCTACCGCCGCCGAGCACAATCACCCGTTTTCGGCCGTTCACCGCCATAGCGTCCTAGTTGCTCCGCTTGCCTGCAGTCCGCTCGCGCGATCGGAGCGCCAAGCCCTGGAGATTTCTCAGTCGCTGCTCGCGCCAAAGCCGTTGCTCGCGGCGTCCTGCCTCGGTGAGTTCGCTTTCAAAATAGGAAGTTACAAACAAAAACCAAAGGATCAGTTTGTCTGAAAGATGCTTGATCCATTCCATAACGCCCCCTGCCCCTTGAGTCGTGAATAAACGGGCGGCTATCTGAGGAAGGTGTCTTCCTGACGAAGCTTCTCGCTGGCGTCCAGCAATCCCTGTGGGGTCGGCCCGGCCTCCCCGATCAAGCCCACCTGCCGCAAAAACTGGCCGATCTGCTCGTGGTCTCGGGGACTCACGGGCGCGTAAGGCCGCGCCGGGTTACCGATGTCGACACCGAAATGCTTCATCGCGGATTTCATCACCGGCGGCAGCCCATAGGCGGCCCATTTGCCGGGAAACAGAGCGTAACAGCGCGCCCAGAAGCGCGCCGTCTCGAGATCGCCGGTCCGGAAAGCACGCACGATTTGCGCTCCGATCCTGGTCCCGGGCGGCGGCATCGTCGCGCCCGAGCCGCCCAGCATCAGAGTCACGAGCAGCGGCTGCATCGTTGTAAAGTAATGGCCGCGGCCCGCCAGTTCGATTTGTTCGATCAGCCTGGAGATTTTCGTAATATCGCGCGAACTCTCCTTGAAGTAGCGGATATTGTCGATTTCGCTGATCTTCACGAACGCGTCCTGCGGCGGATCGGCGCCGGGACCGGGGTTGTGGTAGCAGGTCACCGGCAGCGGACTCGCCGACGCAACCTGGGTGAAAAACTCCATCAACTCGGCGATCGTCGGCTGACCTCCCCACGGGCGAAGCGGCATCAGAACCTGGACGAAATCGCCCCCCACCGTTGCTGCGTACTCTGCCAGCTCGATCACCTCGCGCGGAGACGGACTCGAACAGCCAAGGATCACCGGCACCCGGCCGCCGACCATCTCGGTGGCGACCTTCAACAGTTCCTTGCGCTCGTCTCGCGAAAGCATCGTATACTCGGCGGCCTCGACCGCCGCGACCGTGATCGCGTCGCAATCGGGGATCAAAAACTCGATCTCCCGTTCCAGGGCCTTGTAGTCGACGCGATCGTCGTCGCCGAAAGGCGTTAGACAGGCTCCGATGATTCCGCTGATCCGTTTAGGAGTAGGCACGACTCAGTTCAGGATTTCCGCGACGATTCTCGCATGACCGGCATCGCTTCCGGCAACCCTCAGTGGGAGCGCCATGATACGGGTTTTTTTGCCGACGATGCTCCTCAGATTGGCGACGTTTTCGGCGATGAGAACGTTATTGCCCAAGAGCGTCCTGTGCACGGGGAAATCGAACCCCTTGGGCCTAAGCGGCGTCGGTAGATCCACCGTGATACAGTCGATACCCAACAGCTTGACGCCTTTCGCCACGATCCACTCGGCCGCATCGACCGAGAGATACGGATGCAGGTTGTATTCGGGACTGTCGAACTTCGCATCCCAGCCCGTGTGAAGCATGAGGATGTCGCCGCGATTCACAGCGACACCCGAGCGTTCGAGGTCCTGGGCCGTCACTTCTTCACCGCCGTTTTTATCGACGCTGATCACGGCTCCAAAACCAACGAAGGCGTCCAGCGGCAGCTGCTCGATCGATTTGCCGTCGGGAACGATGTGGATCGGCGCATCGACGTGCGTGCCCGCGTGGCATGGCAACGAAAGTTCCGTCACGTTTAACGGGTGCCCCTTGTCCAGACTGAAAAAACGCCGCACGTGGACATCCGGGAGAACGGGTATTTTGGGCATGCCGTCATAGATCAAGCGCGACAGATCGACGAGTTCCATAAAACGTTCCCCTCTTTCAGGCGCCGTTCCGCCAGCGCGCGTACAACGGATCGCGATCCACGAACGCTCTTTTGATCCCATCGAACGCGAGCCAGAACTGATCGAGCGTTTTTTGCACCGCCGCCCGCACTGCGTCCTGCTGGTAGTCCGTCGTCGCGTACCGCTCGACCGCAAGCGGCCCGACCTTCATGTGCTCTTCATCGACGCCCATGTGCAGCGTCCAGTAACGAATGTTTTCGCCGCTCCGATCGAAGCCGTAGTGCCGCGTGAGGCCGTTGACGATGCGCGTCATTCGCTCGCTGGCGCTCCCCTCGAGACAGAAGCCCTGGCACGCGTAAAGCTCGAGCCATGAGCGTTGATACATCAGCAGCTCGCGCCAGTCGAGAAAGGCGCTCGTTTCGGGCAGCGGCTCTACCCGATCGAGCTCTTCCTTGGTATACCCGCACGCCTGGGCGAACTTGATATACAACCCCTTGTGGCTGTCGGTTCCGGTGATTTCGCCCGTGCCCTCCTCGACCACGTTTTCGATCCACATTTTCTCCAGTTCCGGATCATCCGGGCAGCGCCCGAGCATCGTCGCAATCGGCTTGGGAAACGGCTTGGGAAAAAAGAGATAGAATTGGCCGACAAAACCCTTGAGCTGCTCGCGCGTCAATGCGCCGCTCTCGATCATGCCGATGATCGGGTGGTCTTTGGAATGCTTGCGGCGCACCATTTCCTGGATCTCTTTGACAAACGCTCCACCCGACAAAGCCATGTCTCTCCCTCCGCTGCGGTGAATCGGCCGGGGGCCGGATTATGAACGCGCTTGGACGTGTAATACCGATTTACTCCCGCTCATGCAACTCGGACCTCGGGTTTTGGTTCCCACCCCCGCGGGCGCCGACATGCACCCGTCGTCATACCGAACCGCAGGCGCCGGAGACTCACGACGGCGACTTCTCTCGATCGCCTTGGCTTCGTTCGCGCTGCAGGCGGTCCTCAAGCTCCCCGATATAAGCCGCGAGCGTATTCCCCGCTTGCTCGATCACGCCCCGCAAATCCCGATCGAGCTGATCCAGCCTGGCGATGATTCCAGTTTCGGCCAGCTCGCTCCGATACCGAATCTTTTGCAGTTCGGCTTCGAGAAATTCACGGAGCCGGCTGTAGCGCGAGGCTTCGGCCTGCTCGGCCACGTCGCGTTGAGCTTGGAGTTCGCGAGCGTGGCGCCGGTTCTCGAGCAACACGGAGGTTTGCAGATACGTGACAAAGATGAGGAACAAAAAGGCCATCAAGAGTATCAGGCCGAGCATGATCAAACCGAGCGGCGCCTCGACGGTCGTGAATCCAAGTCTCAACGTCGTCGGCGTCGTGAACGCAGCCCAGTTGAGCGCGGCAAAGAGGATAATCGCGATCGAAACGATCAGTATCAATACGGTGCGCAGCGGCATAGATGCCTCCTACGCCGCAGAATAGACCGCCGTTATACCCGAATCAACGATGTTTGTTGGTTCGGCTCCGGCGGGGCGGCAAACCGGGGTCCTTGCGGCGCAGCAGACGCCGATATAAGAGGAACTCAGGACGTTTACTTCACAGTGGCCCGGGAGGCTTAAGCATGCTTGCAAAGGATATCATGACCGGACAGGTGATAACCGTAAGCCCGACGACCAGTGTCAAGAACCTTGCGGCTCTGCTGATAAAAAATCAGATCAGCGGCGCCCCCGTGGTAGACAAAAACGGCAAGATCATTGGGATCGTATCGGAGGCGGATATTCTCGCCAAAAAGGGCAAAGACGTGAAATCGATCATGAGCAAGACGATTATCAGCGTGACTGAAACAACGCCTGTCGAAGAGATCGCCCGGCTCATGGCCACTCACAAGATCAAGCGGCTCCCCGTGATGCGGGAGGGGCGCATCGTGGGAATCGTGAGCCGCGCCGATATCGTCAATGCGATCGCGTTGGGCAAGCACATCGCCCTTCACACCCCGGTTTACGACCTTTAAGGGGAATCCTTGCGCCAAGGGCGCAACGATTCCCGACGGAGGAAGCCCCTCTTAGCTTTTGCGCGCTTGGCGTGGCTTCGCGTTCTCTCGGGACAAGCCCTGATGCGAGAATTCCCCCTTTGAGCGTTCGGGGCGCGCCAAGCTCATTGAGGGCGGACAATCAATACCGGATCGCGCGAGCCGTGGATTACCTTCTCGCTCACGCTCCCAAGAACCCAACGACTGGGCCCGGAGCGGCCGTGCGTACACATGGCGATGAGCGAGTCGGGCGTTGTGCGCGCGACCTCGATGATTTCGCTCGCCGAATCCCCCTCGAGCGCGGAAGTCACAATCCGTGTGAGCCCACTCGCCTTGAGCTTTTCCGCCACGGTTTCGAGATACCGGACGATGTCTTCCTGGATCGCGCGCCGGCGCTCCGGAAGATCGCCGATATAGACGGCATCCCCAACCACATACGTATCGAGCGGCAAAGCGAAGACACGCACCAGATGCACGTCGAGCGCGAGGCGCCGGGCTAAATCGATCACGTGCGGCAGGATCGCCTCGGCCAAAGCCGAGCCGTCGAGCGGCACCAGAACCGATCGCAAGGATACCGCCGCCGGCGCGCGATCCTGTTCCACTGTCCGAACGAGCAGCAAGGGATTGCGCGTGGTCTGGACGACTTTGCTGGCGATGCTACCCAGAAACCATCGCCTCAGCCCCGACAAACCGTGCGTTGCCATGGCAATCAGGCACGCCAGATCCGCCTTCGCGCGATCGACGATCACCTCTGCGGGCTTTCCCTGTTCTTCCACGGATGTAATCCGCAACGACGGCGGAAAGAGCTTTGACGCGTACTCTGTCAGATAGTCCTTGTCGGGCGACGGCGGCCAAAACGGCTCCCGCGCATCCGGGTCGGTGATTTTTAGGAGCTCGATCGGAACTCCGTAGGCCTGAGCGAAAACCGCGGCGTACGGAACGATTTGTTCGGCTAACCGAGAGCCGTCGAGAGGCACGAGCACTTTGCTATACATGGTCTTGCCTCCTGGAACTGCTGCCGATCCGGGCGCCGGTCCCGCTAACCCCGAGTCGTCTCCTGGGGTTCGACTTTCCTGAGCGACAGTCGAACCGTCGAGGGGCTGAGGTCTTGAACGCTGATATCCGCCGGGTGAGCGACGTTTCGTTCCGATAGAGTAAACGTTCGCCGTCCCAGTTCCGCAAGCGACGCATCGAGGTTAACGCTCACGCGCTTCGGATCAAAGAGATAAAACGCTCGGCGCGGGCCGCTAAAGGTCACGTTCACGGCCGAAGGCTCCACGTCCTCGACTTTCATGTTCGCCGGCAAGTTCTGGACCGAAACCGGAACCCTATAGCTGACCTGCACGATCTTGGATCCGGGAACCAACACGTACCAAAAGCCGATCGCCAGTGAAACGGCAAGCGCTTTGGCCGGCCAGTTTTTGCGAAAGAACTCCAGCCACATCTCCGGCTTTCGGGGCACGGGCGGGGGAAATTTCTCCCTGAGGAATGTCTGGATCGCGCCCCCAAGCGCCTGCAGATTATCGATGAGCTGCAGTCGGCCGTCCCTGGCGACCGAGACAGTCCCCCGCTCCTCCGAGACCACGATGCAGAAAGCGTCGGTCAGCTCCGCCAACCCCAATGCGGCGCTGTGGCGGGTACCGAGGTTACGAAGTTGCCGGAGGTCCTTGGAAAGCGGGAGGTGCGCCGCAAAGCGCGTGATGCGGTCGTTCTCCACGACAACCGCTCCGTCGTGCCCGGGAGAATGGGTATCGAAGAGGCTCCTGAGCAAAGGCTCGCTGAGTCGTCCGTCCAGCGCGATGCCGCCGGTGATGTGACGCTCCAGCGGATCGTTGCCGCGAAGCACGATCAAAGCACCGACCCGGTCTTTCGCCAGATCCGCGACCGTGCGGACGAGAATGTCCACGGTCGTGGAAGCCAGCGCGGGAACGCGTTTGCCGGTGAGGCTCCACACGGCGATCCGCTCGAACATCTGCCGGAGTTCCTCCTGGAAGATGACGACAATCATGACCAGGAAAATGGCGAAGAATCCCTGGAAGAGCCAGGCGATCATCTCGAGATCGAGTTGGCGGGCGATGAGATAAATGCCTCCGAGAATCGCGATACCGCGCACGACAAAAGCCGCTCGGGTGCGCTGCGCCCACACAATACCGGTGTACAGAATGACCGAGACTAAAATGATATCGATGACCTCGGAAATCGTTATCCCCCTGAGGAGATTCCAAAAGGTGCCGTCCATTGCGTTGAACTCCGCCGCTCGCTCCATACCGGGGACAGAATCACTGGGAGAATACCGCGCTCGCCGCCAACACTCAATTGCCGATTTCGCTATTCCGCCGGTTGGCGGCGCACCCAAACCGGGGTTTTACGCCCATCGATCGTATGATAAATAGCGAAGCAGGGCGCATCAACGTGGCGGCGCTTAACGAGGAGGGCTTATGAAACGGGCCAGACGCGCATCGGCTCTGTTCTTTCTTCTCCCGGTGTTGTTCTCGGCGTCGCGACAAGCGGTGCACGCTCAGGCGATTCGCGAGCCGCAAGAGGCCACGCGCACTATCACCTTGGAAAATGTCGTCGTCAAAAACGGCACCGTAACCGGGGAGGTGCGCAATCGTTCGCCGCACACGTTACGCGATGTTCAGATCCTCGTACGTTATACTTGGCTCTGGAACAACGAATTCAAACCCGGCAAGGACGATCCGGGAGCGAGCTTCTACCACACGGTTCCAGGCGAAATCCCTCCGGGCCGCAGCACCCATTTTTCTTTTTCCCCTACCCCGCCGTTACCGAAGCGAGCCGATGGCCGTTTCGAAACCACGGTTTCAGTCGCCGGCTTCTCCGAAATTATCCCGCAGACGCGCTGAGCTGCCACCAGCCGGACGGCAAAAGAATACGTTTAAGTAAGGAGATTGGTTCACCATGCCTTCCGTGCTTGTCGCCGAAGACGAACCACTGGTCCGCTTGAGCCTGTTGGAGTCTCTCCGGATGCAAAAGTATGAAGTTTACGGTGCCCGGGACGGAGAGACCGCGATCCAATTCATGGATCGGAAAGACTTCGACGCGGTCATTACCGATTACCGGATGCCGGGAACGGTGAACGGCTTGGAGGTCCTACGACATTTTCACACGCGCCACTCAGGACGGGTGAAGGTTCTGATTACCGGCTACGGCACGGCGGAAACCGAAAGCGCAGTGAAAGCGATGGGTGGGGTTTTTGTGAGAAAGCCTTTCATGATCGAGCACCTGATTGAAACGCTCGACAAGTTGCTAACGCATTGAAACGCGAGCGTATCTACCGTTCCGAATCTTTGACGAGTTGTACATGAATGTTCACCGTTTCGCTCGATGCGCGGGCGGAATCGACGTCGAGCGACAGGATCTCGGCGCGATACGGTTTTTTCAGCACCGTCGAGATCGCATTACCAATGGCGTCCTGCAAACGAACGGTCACGAGTAAACGTTCCAGGACAGCGTTTCCGTCTTCGGCTGGAACCCTGGTAGACATCCCGTCGCCCCCTTCGACGTGAAATGTTTGGCGTCACCCGCAAGTGACCGTTTCCGCTTATATCACCGATCGCCCTGGCACGACAAGGGAAAAATTAACGTCACTTTAGCGAAATATTTGAAGCATAAAGGGTTTCCGAACCGATGACCCAAGCCTTGGCCTTATCGAGGTGCCAATCAGTTAAGCGGGGAAGAACAATGCCCCCGGCGCGATTCGAACGCACGGCCCCAGGATTAGGAATCCTGTGCTCTATCCACCTGAGCTACGGGGGCACAAGACGAATCTATCACAAATCCAACAAGTTCCAAGCTTTCTCAGTCGATTGTTACGCGCCAGCTTCTTTGTACGTGGACTTTTGGTGGACACTAGGTGGACAAACCAACTCCTTCCCACCAAAAATCAGCGCGCCGAGATTCGCCGCCGCATTCGTTCCCATCTTCGGGATAAAGTGAGCGTAGACTTTCTTCGTCGTGTAAACATCGGCGTGCCCGAGTAGCGCGCTCACTTCAACGTCGGTTGCTCCGTTCATCAAGAGAGCCGAAGCGAAACTATGTCGGAGGCTGTGAATCGTTAGCCGGCGGAGTTTCTCTTCGCCCTCCCCTGCCCTCTCGTTCGCGTTCTTAACCGCTCGCTCAAACGCCCGCCAGGTCGCTTTCCGATAAAGCGGCTCGCCATCCTCTTTCGGGAAAACTAAATCGAGCTCGCTCTTCGGGCACTGGAGTTTCCATTTCTTGAGCGCCAGGATCAGCTCATCCGAGACGCGGATCGTGCGAATGCCGCTCCGGGTCTTCGTGCTCTTAAACCCGTACTTCTTTCCGGTCCAGCCGCGCCGAATGGCGATCTCGCGCCGATCGAAATCCACGTCGGTCCACTTGAGCCCGAGCGCTTCGCCGTGGCGCATCCCGGTTGACGCGAACGTCATGAGTAACGTCTGATACAATCCCGGCTCGGCCGCTGTCACGAGGCGCCTTAGTTCGTCGGGGCTGTAGACCTCCCACGGCTGAACTTCCCTATCGTCGCTCTCGAACTCGCCGTCTTCGCTCGGCTCCACCATCTCCCGCGCCATTCGGTCCACGTAGGGAACCGGGTTCACCACACCCGGAAGCGTTTTGACCGCCTTTTTGAAGATCGCCGAAAGTGTCGTCAAAACCTTGTTCACCGAGACGGCCGAGAGCCCGAGTTTCTTCCACTCCTCCCGTTGGCGTTCGATCAACAAAGCATCGACCGTGGTGAGTTTGTAGGCGCCGAGCGTCGGCACGATGAAGTTATCGATGTGGTTCTTCCAGAAATCCAAACTCGCCGCGCTGATCATCCCGCCGCGGCTCGAGACCGCAACCTTCTTGGCCTCAAGCCATGCCCGGGCCGTCTCTTCGATCGTCGGGATCTCGGCCGGCGCGACATACTTTCGTTCACGAACAGCAGTGCGCCGCCTGTCCAGCTCCGCCTTTGCCTCCCGCCACGTCGCAAACGTCTCCCGATGCCTTACGCCGCGCGCGTCACGGAAGAGAATCTGCCAGTGACCGCTCGGGAGCTGACGCGGATTTTTTTTCTCCCTTCGCTTCGGTTCTTCGCTCACGATCGTTTCCCTCCTTTCCTGGTTCTTTTGAGATACTCGCGGATGAGCCGGCGCAGGATCGAACTGGCGGACTCGCCCTCGATCTCGGACTGCTTGACGAACTCATCCCAGAGCGCATCGGGTGCCGAAAATGTTCTGACCTTCATCGTGGTTTTCTTTCTCCCTCCTTTCCGTGAAGTCGGCACGTCCCACGTTTATATAAGTCTTATAGCAATGTCAAGCGCGACGAAAAAAAGCGGGTTCTGGAGGCGAGAGCTACTTGTTCTTGAGCGCCGTCACAACGGCAGTCGGGTCGAACCGTAGGTACCGGCCGACCTTGTGAAACGGAATTTTCCCCTGGCGTGCGGCTTCGTACGGCCATGTCTTGGCGAAACCGAGCCGCCTGGCAAGCTCCTCCGCGCTGATTAGCTCGTTCTGCTTCTGATTGACGTTGAGCGCCGCGCGGATCTCTTCCCGGACGACTTCCCGGATCGCCTCAAGAAACGCCTCGCCAAGCACGCTTGCGGCTTTCTGATTCTGACTCATGGGCCCATGCTTTCCTCATGGTCTTTCGGTTTGCGGGTTGCCGTCCCGCGTTTGGGTCAGTTTATTGTTCCGTTCACCGGACAAAGTGCGGTGCGGGCCATCTTGCGCGATTTGCCCGGCCTGAGAGCCGCAAAAAGCGCTTTCTCGATTCCGATCCGCGCCGATGGTCGTCTCTCGGCTTTGCGTGGCTTCTTGGTCGATTTGCTTCACCTGACCAAGAGATTTTCTGCGCTCCCGCATTGCTCTGAGTTGTTCAGGGCTCGCGCCTACTGCCCGGCGCTTGCGTGGCTTGAGAATCGCCGCGACCTCATCCAGGCGGGCGACGGGGAACTTAAAGACGCGCGCGGATCCGTCGTTCTGGTAGGGCTCGATATCTGGGCCGAGAGCCGCGATCGCGTTTGCTACGCCGGCCTTGACGTAGGCGAGAAGAATTCTCCCGCCGTGCGGGTAGATCAGACCGTTTCTACACAGGACCTCCACGAACCAGCGGCCATCGCCTCTCACGTGGGTGTTGTTCTCGGCTTGATACGATCCCTCGAGCCGGAAGCGATACCGGTGAGCTTTGGCCCAAGTTCGGAGATCGACGCACCCCACAAAACCGCACTGCCGGTGATTCGGGCCGTGGTCGCCAGTCGGACAGGTACCCAGATCGGGCTTCGGAATTGACTTCAGGTCGGATTGAACGGTAACTTCAAGCATCGTTTCCCTTCCATGGCCGCGGTTGAGTTGAGTTGCTCCGGCTTGCCGCGGCTTTGTCTTTTTGGACCCACACCGTCGTCGCACGCGCTCACCAGTAGCGCCTCCGCACTCCCTCGACGGCGGTAATCGTGCCCAGTTCGGTTACCCCGAGCACACCGCCGAGACTCGTGATGATGTTCGGGTGCGCGGCCTGCGGGATGCTGCCGGTAATTGTGCCGGAAAGGCCGTTTACCGAATCCGGCTCCGGTGAGGTCGTTCCCAAAAGCCGCATGTAGGCAAGGAGCGTAAGGCCGAGTTGCGCGGCCACAAGCTGCGCGCTCCATCCCGCAGCCAGGCGCTGAAAAGCCTGAGCGCCGATGTCGCCGGACCAGATCGAAAGCTCGGCGATCCGGCCGTCCATCTGGCGCGTGGTGGTAATCGTCACTGCGGCCACAGCCCCGATTCGATCTGGGCCGGTCGGCGTCCCCAAAGTAAAAGCGTTGTTGCCGAAGGTCACCGTGCCGCCGTTTTCCGCAACACCTTGAAAATAAGGCGTGATCGTATCGAGCGCGAAGTCGATGACCCCGCCCAGGCTCACATACTGCCCGGTGGGAACCGGGCTGGTTGCGGTTCTGCTCTGAAACGCATCGGTCGAAACGCTTCGGCCGCCGATTTTGAGAAGCGGATTCGCCCCCGAGGTATCGAAGAGAAGGCTTATTCCTGCGGCCCCGCCAT
>DATMBL010000061.1:0-14467 GCA_035559295.1 Candidatus Eiseniibacteriota bacterium | reverse complement strand
GACTGAGATCTCGAGCAACGGAAGATCCGCCTCCGAGCGCAGGCGGAGTCTCAGTTCGATGCGTCCCCGGTGCGTGAACTTGAGCGCGTTGGTCAGCAGCTGCGTCAATATTTGCTGCAACTTCCTCGGATCGCTGTGGATGACCTCGATCTGAGGCTCGATCGCGGTTTTGAACTCGATCGGCCGGCCGCGGATCAACCGTTGGGTCATGAGCTCGAGCGCGCGGAGGATCTCTTGGACTTTGACGGGCTCGCAGCGATTGAACAACGCGCCCGCTTCGATGCGCGAGAAGTCGAGAAGATTGTCCATCAACTGCGATAGGTCCTGCCCGTTCTGCACGAGCCGTTCCAAAATCGGCCGCCGATCGCCGCGAAACGCCGGATCGAGCAAGATCTCGGCGTAGCCGATGATCGTGCTCACCGGTGTTCTCAGTTCGTGACACAAATTGGCAACGAACTGCTTTTTCAATCGATCGTTCTCGATCAGGCGCTTGTTGGCGATTTCGGCGCTGTTGTAGAGTTGACGGTACTCCTCTTGCGCCTGGACCGATTCCTCGAAGAGCCGCCCGTTCTCCAGGGAAAGCGCAAGCTGATCCGTCAGCGTGCCGAGCAGGCGAAGGTCCTCGGCGCTGTACTCGTTGCCCGAGCGTTTTGCGCCAAACCAGGCGAAGCCCCGAATCTCCCGCTCGAACACGATCGGAATGAAGAGCTCGGCCCGAAGAGCGTCGAAGGTCCTCAGAATCTCCTCGCGGTCGCGCGCAAACCGCGGATCCCCGGCGACTTCGCCCCTCGATAGGATCTGATAACGGCCCCCAAGGAGCCGCTCCCATAGAGAAATCATGCCTCCCGCGATCGCGCCGTGGTCGGCAGCGCTATCGGCCGCTCCGGCCGCAAGGATTTCCTGCGCGCCTTTGGGCCGGTACACCAGACCCGCCGAGTGAAGCCCGAGCCGCTCCGACGTGAGACGGACAAAACCATTGGCGATCCAGCGGGCGGTCGCCAACGATCTGAGGTAGAGGCTGATCTCCTCCTGCACCGCGCCGGCATCGTACTCCTGCCGGTAGATATAGCGGTCGACGGTGCGCTCGATGCGGCGGAGCGCGGGATTGAACAACAGCACTACCAAGACCGAAAAAAACAAAGGGATCAGCGGGTCGCTCTCATCGCCGCCCAAAGAGCTCCCCACGGCCACAACGACGGCGAGATACAGCGCCAAAAGAAAGACCGTGAGCGTCAGCCGGCTCACGGAGAGCTTGAACGCGTGGCCGAGATCGAACAGCGTGTATTTGAGGAGCGCGTACGCGACCGAGAGCGGGAAGAACAAAGTCGGAATCAATGCGAGATTATATGGGATCGACCAGCGGAGCGAACTCGTCAGCACCGCCGCCATCGTAGGAACGAGAAACCCGATGAGCGCGCCGGCAAACATGACGCGCAAGCGAGAACGGGTGAGATCCGCCAGATCTCCTTCGAGCGCCCTCCAGAGAATCGCCAGGAAAGCGAGAGCGCCGAGACACGCGTACAGATACTCGGCGCGAAACGCCCACATCCACGTTTCCGGAGGACCGAAGAATGTGAGGCTGTTCAAAACCGCCAGCAAAACCGCGCCGGCATAAACAGCGGCCAGCACGCTTCGCTGCCACCGTTGCAACGCCTCGCGGCCCCTCAGGATGAACGCGAGGTGGATGCCGAGGCTCGGCGTAATCGTGATCGCCAAGTGCCGCAACTCCTTGGGGATGCGCCCCGATGTCATGAAATCAAACGTGGTCTCGAACCAAAGGAAGACGGCGATCCCCATGAGGCAGAGAAAGCGCGCGGCCGGCGAGTTCGCGCCAAAATAGCAAGGCGCGGCGCCGATGATGAGAAAAGCGAGGCCGATGAGGACGAACAGGCCGAAGCTCAGAAACCAGTCGTAAAAACTGAAGCGCATGGACGCGACGCCGATGCTGAAGGAACGCTCATCGCGAACCACCGTATAGGTAAAGCGCGTGGCCGGTGGCGCGCTCCTGGCCAGCTCGTACAGGGACGCGCGATCGGTCAGCGGCCGGCCGTTCACGGCCGTGATCAAATCGAAAGGCTTCAGGCCCGCCTGGTTGCCGCTCCAGCGCGGCAAGGAATAGGGTCCGACAGTGAGATTCTCATGCAAGAAAAAACCCGGGAAGGGTTTGTTAACCCAGTGAAAAGACGCCGTCAGCGTTACGGTGATCATCGCGCCGGCGACCAGAGCGATTACCGCAAATAGGGCCCGTTGCTGCAACGACTGACGCGCCATAGGATCCCCCTTCTGCGAAAAGCGAGGTCGTGGTTTGACCACCGGCATTTATCAAGGACCCTCGAAGCGTGTCAAGGCGAACGCAAACGGCTTTTGATTCTTTACCGAAAGTCCTCGGCAGTCGAAATTCCGCCGCAGCAAAAAAGTGGAGACGGGACGGTGCGATTCTCGCAAATGCGACAGTACGCGCGATTTCGTCGCAACCGCGTGACGTCGTCCGCGCCGCGCCAGCGCTTGCTTCCGCCTCGGCAAGCCGCTGCCCCAACGGAGTTTTTTCTTGACTTTGGCCAAAAACGGCGCTTCAATATCGGCCGCGACCAAGAAACGGAAGAAACAGTTCGTTGGGACGTCTAACAGTCAACGAACTCGAGGGTGACGGCGACCAAGGCAGCTCGGGAGGTCGAATGTGTGACCCAGAAGATTCCGCTCAAGTCCGCTTCCGGCAGTTCCAACCTACCAGCTTCACTGCTGTATCGGGTCCTTTCCTGGCTTAGATTATGCATATTGGGGATAAGACGAGGTGCGCTTGTCCCCCTCATGAAGCTATCCCCGAAGGCGAGGTGTGTGCATGGCCAATAACAAAGAATTTGAAAACTTGATTCGCCGCGACCGGGACCGGCAGCAAGCGGTTTCGTGGAAAGGCAACTTGTTGGGCTACCTGGACAAGGTAAGGGAAGATCCCACCATCGCGAAGCTGGCGCACGCGCGAATCTACGATACGATCATGAAGCCCGGCGTCCGGGATATCCAGGAGCTGAACGACCCGCACATCAAACGACTCTACAAGGACGAGTCGATCAAGATCTACAATTTCTTCGCGGACGAGTTCTTCGGCATCGAAAAAACGATATCGCAGATCGTACGGTATTTTCACGCAGCGTCACTCAAGGGAGAAGAGAGCCGGCAGGTGCTCTATCTCATGGGCCCGGTGGGCTCGGGAAAGAGTTCGCTGATCGAGAAGCTCCACCGCGGCTTGGAAGAAAGCGACCCGATTTACGCGATCGACGGCTGCCCGATGTTCGAGGAGCCGCTCCACCTGATCCCGCGCCATCTGCGCAAGGAGTTCGAAAAGATGCTGGGCGTGCACATCGAGGGCGACCTCTGCCCGGTGTGTCGCTATCGGCTCAAGACCGAGTTCAACGGCAAATACGAGGAAGTGCCGGTCAGCACGGTGCAGTTTTCCAAACGCGCCCGCGTCGGCATCGGCGTCGTGCCGCCGGTTGATCCCAACAACCAGGACACTTCGGTCTTGATCGGCAGCGAAGACATCTCCAAGCTCGACCTCTACTCGGAAGGCGATCCCCGCGTGCTCGAACTCAACGGCGCTCTGAACGTCGGCAACCGGGGGATCGTCGAGTTCATCGAAGTCTTCAAGAACGAAATCGAGTACCTCCACTGCATGATCACCGCGACCCAGGAGAAAGTCATCCCCGCCCCCGGCCGCCACGGGCTGGTTTACGTAGACACCGTGATCGTGGCCCACTCGAACGAAGCGGAATGGCAAAAGTTCAAGGCCGATCACACGAACGAAGCGATCCTCGACCGGATCGTGGTGATTCGGGTGCCGTACAACTTGAGGCTCTCCGAAGAGGTCAAGATCTACCAGAAGATCATCCGTAACTCCGATTTCCGCGCGCACGTTGCGCCGCACACGCTCGAGATCGCCTCGATGTTCGCGATCCTTTCGCGCCTGGAGCCTACGAACAAGTGCGATCTCATGACCAAGCTCAAGATTTACAACGGCGAGGAAGTCGTGGAAAAGGGGCGGACCAAAAAAGTCGATTACCAGGAGCTGAAGGAAGGGGCCAAGCGGGAGGGCATGACCGGCATCTCCACCCGCTTCATCATGAAAGCCCTCGACAACGCGCTCTCGGACAACACCGCGGGCAACTGCATCAACCCGATCAACGTGCGCGAGGCGTTGATCAACATGGTGAAGGAAGCCGACCTGTCGGACGACACGCGCAAGCAGTACCTCGAATTCCTGCAGGACACCCTCCACAAGGAGTATCTCGAAATCCTCGAAAAGGAGATCACGCGGGCGTTCGTGTACTCGTATACGGAACAAGCCGAAGCCTTGTTCCAGAATTACCTGGACCATGCCGAGGCGTACGTCAACAAGAGCAAAGTCAAAGACCGTAACACCAAAGAAGAGCTCTCGCCGGACGAGAGCTTCATGAAGTCGATCGAGGAGCAAATCGCGATCATCGGATCGGCGGCCGACGGTTTCCGGCAGGAGGTCATCTCGTATCTCTGGGCGGCCAACCGGCGCGGCGAGAAAATCGACTACCGCAGCTACGAACCGCTGAAAGAAGCGATCGAGAAAAAACTCATGACGTCGGTCCGCGATCTCAGCCGCATCATCACCAAAGCGCGGACGCGCGACGAAGAACAGACCGAAAAGTACAACGCGATGGTCAAGAACCTGCTCGAAACCGGCTACTGCCAGAGTTGCGTGGACGTCGTGCTCAAGTACGCGGCGAACAATCTCTGGAAGGATTGATCGCCGCGCCTTCCCCTCTCTTGCATGGACACGGTTTTTCGCAGCTACGATTCTTCTTCGGCCCAACGAAGCGATCGCAGTGCGGGCGACCGTCTGCGTCACCGGCAAAAGGTGCGCGAGGCGAT
The DNA here is from genome assembly GCA_035559295.1 of Candidatus Eiseniibacteriota bacterium. Lineage (GTDB taxonomy): Bacteria > Desulfobacterota > Binatia > UBA9968 > UBA9968 > DATMBL01. The sequence goes on along the minus strand of DATMBL010000061.1, from coordinate 9,568 downwards.
CCGAAACAACATTGCCGATATCATCGCCGAGGAATCGATCATCGGCAAAGATCGCAATCGCATCATTAAAGTGCCCCTCCGCGGGATCAAAGAATACCGCTTCGTCTACGGCGAAAATACCCCCGGGGTCGGCCAGGGCGCGGGCGACGACACGCAGCCGGGTCAAACCATCGCTCAGGGCAAGCAGCCCGCCAAAGGCGATCAGGCCGGAGACCAGCCCGGCGTCGACTATTACGAGACCGATATCAGTCTCGACGAGTTGGTCGAGCTGATGTTCGAGGATCTCGAGCTGCCGCACCTCGAGAGAAAGCAGCTACGCGAAATGGAGGTCGAGCAGCAGTACAGGCGCAAGGGGTACCGCAAGATCGGTATCCGCGTCCGTTTGGATAAGAAGCGAACCGCGCGTTCGCGGGTGCGGCGGAAAAAAGCCTCGCAGCGTTCCCACGGCGACGGTTTTTCCGAGCGGCGCTTCCCCTTTCACAGGGACGACTTGCGCTACCATCATACGGTGACCGAAAAGCGCCGCCAGTCGAACGCCGTGGTGTTTTGCATTATGGATACCTCGGGTTCGATGGACACGATGAAAAAGTACCTGGCGCGGAGCTTCTTTTTCCTGCTCTACCGGTTTCTCTGCACCCGGTATCAGAACGTCGAGATCGTGTTCATCGCGCATCATACCGAAGCGCGCGAGGTCACGGAAGAAGAATTTTTTCACAAGGGCGAATCAGGGGGAACGTTCATTTCCTCAGGCTATGCAAAGGCGCTGGAAATTATCCACGAGCGCTATCACCCCACGCTGTGGAACATTTACGCGTTTCACTGCTCGGACGGAGACAATTTCGAGTCCGACAACGCCGCCGCGCTCAAAGCGGCGGCCGAGCTGGCGCGCATTTGCAACCTGTTCGGGTACGGGGAAATCAAGCCGCTCGGCAGCGGCTATTACAGCGGCAGCATGATCCAGTACTTCAATCAGATCCAAGAGCCCAACTTTCAAACGGTGCAGATTCAGCGCAAGGAAGATATCTGGCCGTCGTTCAAGACTTTCCTCAATAAGGATCGAGCCCGCGAAGACGCCGCTTGAGGTCGGCCATGGCGGAGTCTTATTCGATCGCAGACTTGCAGCAATGGAACGAACGGATCCTGGAGCTGGTGCAGCGCTTCGGCCTGAGCATCTATCCGCAGGAATTCGAGATCTGCGATCACGAGCAGATGCTCTCGTACATGGTGTACTCGGGGATGCCGTCGCACTACCCCCACTGGTCGTATGGCAAGAGCTACGAAAAGCTTAAAACGTTTTACGAGTACGGCGTCTCGGGTTTGCCTTACGAGATGGTCATCAACTCCAACCCCGCGATCGCGTATTTGATGCGCGACAACAGCCTGGCGTTGCAGATCCTGACCATGGCCCATGTCTACGGGCACAACGATTTCTTCCGCAACAATTTTACTTTTCGAACGATCCGCGCCGAGTTCACGATCGAGAAGTTCAAGACCCACGCCGACCGCGTGCGCCGATACGTCGAAGATCCGAGTATCGGCTTGGAAAGCGTCGAACGGATTCTCGACGCGGCGCACGCCCTGTCGATGCAATGCCAGCGCAATCTCTCGATTCGCCGGCAAACCGTTCAGGAGCAGCAGGAGCAGCTCCTTCGCGAGTCGGAGCCGCCGTCCGATCCGTTCCGTTCGATCCACCGGCCGAAGGAGTATACGCCGCCGGATCTCGAAAAAGTCCCGCTCTATCCCGATGAAAACCTGTTATTGTTCGTGCGCGACCACAACCCGCGTTTTGCCGAATGGGAAAAGGACCTGCTCACCATCGTTCATGAGCAGACGCAGTACTTCATCCCGCAGATCGAAACCAAGATCATGAACGAGGGATGGGCGAGCTTCTGGCACAAACGGATCATGGATAACCTGGATCTGCCGCAGGGCATCCGGATGGAATTCATGGTCCGTCACAATCAGGTACTGGCGCCGTCGCCCGGCAACATCAATCCGTACCACATCGGCATGAAGGTGTGGGAAAATATCGAGAAGCGTTGGGACCATCCATCCGCCGACGACGAGCGGGAATTCGGGCGGCGCAAGCAAACCGGTCTGCAAAAGATTTTCGAGGTGCGAGAAGTCGATCGCGACGTGTCCTTTTTGCGCCGCTTCTTAACCGAAGATCTCATCCGCGAGCTCAAGCTCTTCGAATACCAGACGCGGGGCAACGACAAGGTGGTGAGCCGGGTGGCGGACAAGGAAAACTGGCAGGACATCAAAGAGACGCTGCTCCGTAACGTCGGCATGGGCACGGTGCCGGTGATTAAGGTCGAAGACGCCGACTTCAACAAGAGCCGAACCCTGCTGCTCAAACACTACCATGACGGGCGGGATCTTCATCTCGAGTACGCTGAAAAAACCCTTCAGTACCTGCACCAGCTGTGGGGACGCGAGGTGGCGCTGGAGACGATCATCAACGAACGAAAGTCGCTGCTCGTCTATTCCGACGGCAAACTCACGATCCGTAATATCGCGTGACCGCGTCGAGACGAAGGCATTTGAGCTTTGAGCGAGGATTGGCCCGCAACTCAACGCTCAATACTTTTACTCAAAGGTCATGAAGATCCGCCCCGATATAGCCGCGATACAGCGGCATCTCACCAACATGCTTGACGCCGACTCAGTCGGCGATAAGAAAGTTGCCGCGGTCATCGGCGAGTCCTCATCGGCATATTCCAAAAGCCCCGCGCTATGGAACGCGGCGTTCGCGCTCACCGACATCGACGCGGTTTACGTGCCGTTCGACGTTCGCGGCAACGAGCTGGGCGATTTACTTTCGACGTTGAAGAGATCCGAGCGCTTTCTTGGCGCCAACGTCACGGTTCCACACAAAGTCCGGATCATGGACTTCCTCGACGGCCTCGATCCGAGCGCGAAGCGGATTGGAGCCGTCAACACGATCGTTCGAAGTGGCGACGGCCGCTTGACGGGATTCAACACCGACGGCGAAGGTTTTGTTCACAGCATTCTCATGTCACAACCCGGAGGTCGCGACCCCTTCATCGACTCGCTCGCGGACATGGACGTTCTGCTCATCGGAGCTGGAGGCTCGGCCCGGGCTGTTGCCTTTCATGTCGCCGACTTGCTGGAGCGCGGGCAGCTGATCGTATGCAATCGTACGATCGAGCCTGCCGCGGCTCTGGCGGAAGCGATCCGCGCCACCGGCGCTCGCGCAAAAGCGATCGCGGAGAACGAAATCGCTCGGTGGGCCCCTAAAGTGGGATTGATCATAAACAGCACGACCAAGGGACAGGGCGGCATGCGCAAGGGGACGGCCGGCGAACCGAGCGATCTCGAACCCTATTCTGCGTTGGCGCCGGCGCGCCGGCCGGTATTGGCGGAGCGCGAGTCTGACCAGAAGTGGTCTGCGGCCGCGCGCGCCGACATCGAGGCGAACAACGCGGTGTCGATCGAGATCGCCCGCTCGATTCCGAAAGGCGTTCGGTTTTATGATCTGATCTACTGTCCCGAGGAAACCGTCTTCCTGCGCCACGGCAGGCTTACGGGTCATCAGACGATGAACGGTAAAGCCATGATCATCCATCAGGCTGCGCTCGCATTTGCCCGGCACGTCTGCGCTGCTGATCTACGGTCGAAAGGCCTCGACAACGACGAGATGTTCCGGCAGATTCTAAAAACGATGGATGCAGCTTGGTAGCGCGAGAGCGGCGGTTTTGCAGTTGAGTTTGTTTAGCAAGGATTGCTATCGAGTAAATCCCGTTAGCACCGCATTGTAAGTCTGGCTAACCCTCCGGCATCGAGTCCGGCCTACGCTCCCAAAATCCTGTTGATAGAACGGCGCGTGATGGATAGACACGGCTGCCGTCACGGGGTCAGTTTCTTCGTCGAATAGATCCGTTCTTGCTTCGTCTAAGTGGCATTGATATTGCTGAATTCCGGGCACCAAATGCGGAAGGCGCTTATCTTTTCGCATCTTTCACTTCCCTCCTAGCTCTCAAGTATGGGACTGTTTTAATTTCGCGACAGCGAGGTGGAGGTGTTTTATCGTGAACATGCCGACTCCTTCGTATGATTTTCCTTCACCCTTGCGCGAGATCGAGAAGGTCAGGGTCACGCTGCGGGGTAGATTCTTCAGTCTTGCAAATCAGAAGTTTTTCGTTAAAGGCGTCACATACGGTCCGTTTGCGTTGTCCGGTCATGGCGAGCCGTTTCCCCACTTCGGCAGGGTCGCTTCCGACTTTGCATCGATCGCTGACCTCGGAGCCAACTGCATCCGTGTGTTTACCCCGCCGCCCAAATGGCTGCTGGATTTAGCCGGCTCTTACGGCCTCAGAGTCATCACCGGGATCCCCTGGGCTCAGCATGTCGCTTTTCTTGATTCTCGCTCGACCCAAGCGGATATCCGCCGCAGCGTTGTCCGGAGCGTCCGCCAGTGCAAGGACCACCCTGCGCTTTTTGCCTATCTCGTGGGAAACGAGATTCCTCCCGATATCGTCAGGTGGCACGGGGCAAAGAGAATCGGTCGCTTTCTCGGCGACCTCGCCGACTCGGCCAGACAGATCGATCCGGGCGCGCTGGTCAGTTACGCCAATTTTCCTTCGACCGAATACTTGCAAACCGATTTCGTCGATTTCGTCGCGTTCAACGTTTACCTGCACCGCGAAGGAGATTTTCGTCGCTATCTCTCGCACCTGCACAACCTCGCAGGAGATCGCCCGCTTGTGTTGACCGAAATCGGCATCGACTCGATTCGTGAGGGCGGGAAAGTTCAAGCTGAAACGCTTTCATGGCAGGTCCGGGCCAGCTTCGAGACGGGCGTTGCCGGGACGGTTATTTTTTCATGGACCGACGACTGGCACGCGTTCTCGGGTCCGGAAGGTTTTCAAGTCGAAGACTGGGCCTTTGGCCTGGTGGATCGACACCGCCGGCGCAAGCCTGCTTTTTGGGCCGTAAAAAATCACTATGATTCTCCCCTGCCGCCGCCGCTGCCGACATACCCGAAGGTCTCGGTTATCGTTTGCGCCTATAACGCAGAGCGTACGATGGAGCGATGCCTCGGTTCGCTGGAAAACCTCAATTACCCCGATTATGAAGTCATCGTCGTCAACGACGGCTCTACGGATCGGACGCGCGAAATCTGCGAGCGCTACGCTTATATCCGGCTGCTCAATCAGGAGAACAAGGGGTTGAGCGCGGCGCGCAACGCGGGCTTCGCAGCTTCGACCGGCGACATTGTCGCGTATACCGACGCCGATTGCATGGCGGACCCCGATTGGCTCACCTATCTCATTGCGCGCTTTCAGTCATCGACGTTTGCGGCGGTGGGCGGGCCCAACCTGTCGCCGCCGGATGATACTTTGGTGGCGAGCTGTGTGGCGGTCTCGCCCGGCGCGCCGACCCACGTGCTGCTCGACGATGAAACCGCAGAACACATCCCCGGCTGCAATATGGCGTTTCGTCGTGAAGCGCTGGAAGCGATCGGTGGATTTGATCCCGTCTTTCGCGCCGCGGGCGATGACGTCGATGTCTGCTGGCGCCTACAGAACAAGGGTTACAAGATCGGCTTTAGTCCCGCCGCCGTGGTCTGGCATTTCCGTCGCAATACCGCGCGCGACTACCTGAAGCAACAGAGGGGTTACGGCAAAGCCGAGGCGCTGCTTTATTTCAAACACCCCTATCGTTTCAATGTGCTCGGTCAATCGCGGTGGTTCGGCCGGATTTACGGCGATATTTCCAGTTTTTTCTTGAGTCTCCAGCCGAGGATCTACTCCGGCGTTTTCGGGCGCGGTCTCTTTCAGACGCTGTATCAACCGCCGGCGTCACTGCTCTCCTATGCGCCATTGACCCTGGAGTGGAATCTAGTTTCGGTCGTGCTCGCCGTGGCCGCGTTGTGGTTCGGCGGCTACTTCTGGCTCGGGCTCACCCCGCTGGCGCTGACGCTCGCGCGCTGTCTCACGAGCGCCTTCAAGGCGCGCGTGGAGCCGCGTTTCCGCGGGCCCAAAGCGACGCTGCTCGTCGCCTTCTTCGTGCTTGTCGGACCTCTGGTCCGGGCCATCGAACGGTATCGCTGGCGTATCCGGCGCCTCCAAGAGGTCATCCCCGTGCAGCCAAACGGGCCCGTGCAGCCGCCGCGCGTCTCTTGGCGCGAACGCGCTTTCTACCTCGCCTATTGGAACGAGGAAGGCGAGGAGAAGGAAAGCCTCCTCCACGGAATCATGGAATCGCTGTTGCCGCGCAAGTATCTCATTGCCATCGATGAAGGCTGGAGTCGCTGGGATCTGGAAATTTGCCAGACCCCTTGGGCCAAGGCGCAAATCCTGGCGGCGGTCGAAAACCACGGCGGCAAGAAACGTCTCGTACAGGTCCAGTGCGCGTTGCGGCTGTCCAATATTGCTCTGGCTTGTCTTGGCGCTTATGCTTTGGCTGCGATCATAGCGGCTTTTTTCGCTCTTCCCAGATTCGGTTTCGCCGCCATCGCCGTCGGGCTCGGTCATGCGTGCGCCATGTTGTACCACGAGTTCCATCTCGGCCGTGCGCTCTATCACGTGGTCGAATGCGTCGCGCATAGGCTTGGTTTCGTGCCGGTTCAAGACCCACGCGACTAGCTTCCGCGAGGTTCAGGCTATGAAACCCACCGTTCGCTCGTACCTCCGGCCTTATCTGCCGGCGTTTATCGTCGCGCTGGCGCAGGTCGTTCTGATCAGCGCGCTCGAACTACTCAAACCCTGGCCGGTGAAAATCATCATCGACCATGTGGTGGCCGGCCAGCCGCCGCCATGGGAGTGGTCCGTCGGCTTTTCGCCGCAGACCCTGCTTGTCCTTTCCTGCGTCGGCTTGGTATCGATCTATGCTCTTTTGGGCGGGCTTCGGCTCCTCAACGATTACACGACCATCCGGATCGGACAGGGAATGGTCAATGACCTTCGCCGGGATCTCTACGGCCACATCCAGCGTCTATCGCTCTCGTTTCATAACCGACAGCAAATCGGCGATCTCATGTATCGCGTCACCGCCGACACGATGGGCATCCAGACGCTGACCATGAACGGGCTTTTCGCCATCCTCTCCGCGGGCATGCTCTTGATAGGGATGTTCGTCGTCATGCTTCTGCTGGACTGGTACATGACGCTGCTCGCTTTGACCGTGTGCCCGATACTTTTCGCCGCGATCGCGCTTCTGAACAGGAAGATGTCCTCGGCGGCAGCGCAGGCCTGCCAGAAGCAGAGCACGGTTTATTCCGTCGTCCAGCGGACGCTCTCGGCGATGCGCGTGATCCAGGCTTTCAGCAAAGAAGACGATGAAGAGCGGCATTTCCTCCAAGCGAGCAGGGAGAGCTTGGCTGCGGACCTGCGCCTGTACAATCTGCAAAATTTTTACTACGCGGTCGTCAATGTGACCATCGCCGCGGGCACGGCCGCGCTTTTGTGGCTCGGAGCCAACCACGTTCTCTCGGGAGAGCTCTCGGTGGGTGAACTCGTCGTATTTACGTCCTACCTCGCGTCGCTTTACGCTCCGCTCGACAACATCTTCCAGACCTACGGGATCGTTCAGAGCGCGAAAGTCGGCGTCGGCCGGGCCTTCGAGATTTTACAATCGGAACAGAAGTTGCCGGAGGGCCATCGGGTCTTCTCGCCCGGCCGGCCCAAAGGAGAGATTCGGTTCGAAAACGTTTCATTTGCTTACGATGTCTCACAACCCGTCTTGAAATCCATCGATCTTCACGTCCCGGCAGGCAAGAAGGTCGCGATCGTCGGTCCAACGGGCGCCGGAAAATCGACCTTGGTCAGTCTCTTGCCGAGGTTTTATGACCCGCAGAGCGGCCGTGTCACCATCGACGGCAGCGATATTCGTGAATTTCAGCTCAAGTCCCTGCGTCGAAAGATCGCGATGATTCTTCAGCCGCCTCTGGTGTTCCCTGCCAGCATTCGCGAAAACATCGCGTACGGCCGGCCCGACGCTTCCATGGAAGCGATCATATCCGCGGCGCGGATCGCACAGGTTCACGATTTTGTCGAAAAGCTGCCCAATAAGTATGACACGCTCGTGAGTGAGCAAGGATCCACGTTGTCCGAAGGACAAAAATTGCGTCTCACGATCGCCCGCGGCATTCTTCTGGACGCGCCTATCCTGATCCTGGACGAACCCACGTCTTCTCTGGATTTAGAAACCGAAGCGCTCATTATGGCAGGTCTAGAGCGACTGATGGCCGACCGGACGACGTTCATCATCGCCCATCGTCTCTCCACCGTGCGGCAAGCCGACCTCATCGTGGTGCTGCGCGACGGCGAAATTGTGGAACAAGGCGTTTTCGGGGAATTACTGCGCCGAGGCGGTCCGTTTGCCTCTCTTTACAGGACGCAGTTTGACCTGTACGAAGACGGACGAAAATTGCGCCTTGTGCGGTAGTTTGAATAGCAACTTCAACCGGGAACGATATGCCGACAATTCCGGACCTCTCTGACCCGCGGTTTCTCGACGAGATCGGTTGGTTTCTCTACCATGAGAAATACGGGCGGGACCGATTCGGCGGCTCCTACGAGTCGGAGCGCCTTGCGAACTCGCGGCTTTTACTCGCGGAAGTGGTGCAGTACCTGGGTGCCGATATACCGTGGATCGAAGGCAAGACCGTCGTAAGCATCGGCTCGGGCTGTACCGGCGATCTCGCTGCTTTTCCCGCGGCCGTGAAACTCGCCATCGATCCGCTCCTCTATACCTATCAGAAGTTGGGGATGCTCATGCGCGATGAAGCCGGCAGCCCGACGGTTTACCTTTCCACGGGAGCCGAAAACCTGCCGTTATTGGACGATTTCGCAGACCTCGTTATAAGCCGAAACGCTCTCGATCATATGCCTGATCCCGCGGCGGGATTGAAGGAAATGTGGAGGATCTTGAAAAAAGCTGGAGCCCTGTTCGTGAGCGTCGATCTCGGCGGCGTGCCCACTCCGGACGAGCCAACGGTGTTTTCGAAAGAGAGCCTTTGTGGATTGTTGGGCGCGTACTTCGACATAGCTGTGTTGACGGATGACCATGCGCCGCATAGCGTCGGTCGAACCCGTAGTTGTCGGGTTCTGGCGATGAAGAACCAGCGAGCGGGTCATCCGCTTGACAAGGAAGAGATCCTCCGCGCCTACGAAAGCCACCTGCCGCGCTTCAGATCGGTGTCCGGGAAGTAAGCCGCGGTTCGGATGGTCAAGTCGTTGCGACTCATCGTTCTCGGGATCATGGGCCGAACTCCATTGGCGGGGGTGGCTTGGCAGGTGCTTCACTACCTTGAAGGGTTCCGCAGGCTTGGTTTCGACGTCTATTACTTGGAAGACACCCAGGCCTGGCCATATGACCCCGAGCGAAACACCGTCTCTGAAGACTGTAGCTACGCAGTCCGTCACATCGAAAGCCTGATGTCGTGGTGCGGGTTGAGAGATCGCTGGTCCTATCGGTCGGCGCAGGGCCGGAGCTTCGGGCTTTCCGACTCGGAGGTTGCCGGGCTCCTCAAACGCAGTCACGCGCTCGTGAATCTCACCGGCGGGACGGTTTTGCGCGCCGAGCATCTGCAGGTCCCCGT
>DATMBL010000060.1:0-4315 GCA_035559295.1 Candidatus Eiseniibacteriota bacterium | reverse complement strand
GTCAAACCCAAATCGGATTTCAGGATCGCGCGCTCGATCTCGCCGATCGCGCTGCGGTCGTAGGGCTGCACCAGCAGCAGCCTCGGCTCCGGCGCGCTCAGGCTCGCGAGCTGGTTGAGCGGCGTCTGCGCGCCGTAGTATTCGACCATGATGCCTTCCAACAAAGCGGTCGACGCGCGCCCCGTTCGTATTTTCGCCAGCTCCTTGCGGAATGCCGCGAGCGACTGCTCCATCTCTTTTTGCGCCTGCGTAAATACGGCTTCGTTCATCGTTTCCCCGCGCTGACCAGAGTTCCGATCGGCTCGCCGGAAACCACGCGCTTGATGTTTCCCTTTTCCATGAGGTTAAACACGACGATCGGCAGCTGATGATCCATGCAGAGGGATATCGCGGTCGAGTCCATCACTTTTAACTCTCGGTTCAGGACTTCGATATAGGTCAGTTCCTCGAATTTCGTCGCGCTCGCGACTTTGAAGGGATCGGCATCATAGACGCCTTCAACCTTAGTGGCTTTGAGAATGACTTCCGCGCCGACTTCCATCGCGCGCAGGCTCGCCGTGGTATCGGTGGTGAAGTAAGGGTTCCCGGTGCCGCCGGCAAAAATCACCACGCGCCCTTTCTCCAGGTGACGGGTCGCGCGCCGCCGGATATAGGGTTCGGCGACCTGGCGCATTTCGATCGCCGACAGCACGCGCGTCGAAACGCCGAGCTTTTCCAAGGCGTCCTGAAGCGCGAGGCTGTTGATCACGGTCGCGAGCATGCCCATAGTATCGGCGCTCGCGCGGTCCATGCCGATTTCGCTTGCCACCGCGCCGCGAAAGATGTTGCCTCCGCCGACGACGAGCGCGATCTCGCAACCCATTTCCTTGACTTCCTTGATTTCCTCCGCAAACCCCTTGACCGTTTTTGCGTCAATGCCAAATTTGTTGGGACCGGCAAAGACCTCGCCGGTTACTTTGAGGATGACCCGTCTGTACTTGAGGTCGGTGCCCATGCCTCGCGGGTCAATCCTTCTGCACGCCTTCTCCCAAGTGATAGCGGGCAAACCGTCTGACCTGAATGTTCTCGCCCAGCCGCGCAACCGCTTCGTTGATCACGTCGGAGACCTTGCGGTCGGGATCCTTGATGAACGCCTGTTCCATGAGGCAGACTTCCGCGTAGAAACGCTCCAACTTGCCCTCGACGATCCTGTCGATCACTTTTTCCGGCTCACCCGATTCCAACGCTTGCCGGCGGTAGATCGCGCGTTCCTGTTCCACTTCCTCGGCCGGGACGTCTTCCGGGCGCACAAAGCGAGGATTGGCCGCGGCGATTTGCATCGCCATGTCTTTGAGCAGCGCCTGGAACTCTGCGGTACGGGCGACAAAATCGGTTTCGCAATTGAGTTCGAGCAGCACGCCGATCTTGCCGCCCGGATGGACGTAGGCGCCGATCGCTCCGTCGGCCGCCACGCGCGCGGCTTTCTTTTGCGCCGCCGCAAGTCCCTTCTGGCGCAGGTACTCGACGGCTTTGTCCAGCGCGCCTCCCGATTCAGCCAGCGCCCGTTTGCAGTCCATGATGCCCGCGCCGGTTCGCTCCCTGAGCTCTTTGACGGCGGCGAGGTCAATATCCATCGGTCTACGCTCCTCCCGCCGCGCTCTGCTCCGCCGCCCGTCCGATCTCCTCTTCGCGCGCGGCCGACTCGCTCTCCCGCTCTTTCACGAGAGACTGCTCGTAGAGCGCCTTGCCTTCGATGATCGCATCGGCGATGGCCGAGCAGAACAGGCGAATCGCGCGAATGGCGTCGTCATTGCCCGGAATCTTCTGGTCCACCATATCGGGATCGCAATTGGTGTCGATCACGGCGATCACCTTGATGCCCAGGCGTCGTGCCTCGCGAACGGCGATTTCTTCCTGTTTCGGATCGATCACGAAGATTGCGTCGGGTAATTTTTTCATGCCCTTGATGCCGCCGAGCGACTGCTCGAGTTTTTCCTTTTCGCGCCGCAGGCCGAGCATCTCCTTCTTGGTCAATGCCTCGACGATCTTCGGATCGTTCTCCATTTCCTCGATCTTCCTCAGCCGCTCGATGCTCTGGCGGATGGTGGAAAAATTCGTCAACGTGCCGCCCAGCCAGCGATGGTGTACGTAAAACATGCCGCAACGCTCCGCCTCTTCCTTGATCGCTTCCTGGGCTTGCTTCTTCGTGCCGACGAAAAGCACGTGCCCCCCTTGCGCCGCGAGGTTCTTGACGAACGCTTCCACTTCCTTGAACATCGCCACGGTCTGTTGCAGGTCGATGATGTGGATGCCGTTGCGCGCGCCGAAGATGTACGGCTTCATCTTCGGGTTCCACCGGCTCGTCTGATGGCCGAAGTGCACTCCGGCCTCCAACAGTTGCTTCATTGAGATTTCAGCCATGCGTGCTCTGCTCCTCCGGTTTGTTTCCTCCCTTTCCGTCGCCTTCCTTCCCGACTCCCGGGGAGCACCGGGGAAGGAATCCGAAAAGGTGTGAAATAAAAAGCCTCGGCTGCCGCTTCGCCGGACGCCGAGACTTCCAAAATGAACTGGACGGGTTCTAGGTAACCTTGCGGTATTTAACAAAGATCGGCTTTATACGCAAGGCGGGCACGCCGGCGGGATTTCACTGGTTCATCGACTCCAGGAATTCCTTGTTGTTTTTCGTTCCGCGCATCTTGTCGAGGAGAAACTCCATCGCTTCGACCACGCTCAGTTGCGATAGCACCTTGCGCAAGATCCAGATTCGGTTGAGGTCTTCCTTGGCGATCAACAACTCCTCTTTCCGGGTTCCGGACTTGTTGATGTCGATGGCGGGGAAGACGCGCTTGTCCATCAGCCGTCGGTCCAAGTGGACCTCCATATTGCCGGTTCCCTTGAACTCCTCGAAAATGACCTCGTCCATCCGGCTCCCGGTGTCGATCAGCGCCGTTGCTATGATCGTCAGGCTGCCGCCGTCTTCGATGTTGCGTGCCGCGCCGAAGAACTTCTTCGGCTTGTGCAGCGCGTTCGAGTCCACGCCGCCCGAGAGGATCTTGCCGCTCGGCGGAACGACGGTGTTGTAGGCGCGCGCCAGTCGCGTGATGCTGTCCAGCAGAATCACCACGTCCTTGCCGTGCTCGACCAGGCGCTTCGCCTTTTCGATCACCATTTCGGCCACTTGAACGTGTCGGGTGGCCGGTTCGTCGAACGTCGAGCTGATCACCTCGCCATCGACCGAACGCTGCATATCGGTCACTTCCTCGGGCCGCTCGTCGATCAACAGCACGATCAAGATGACTTCTCTGTGGTTGTGAGCGATCGCCTTGGCGATATGTTGGAGCATCATCGTTTTACCGGTACGAGGCGCGGCGACGATCAAGCCGCGCTGTCCTTTGCCCACCGGTGTGAGCAGATCGACGATGCGCGTGGTGTAATCTTCGGGCTGATATTCGAGCCTCAATCGTTCGTTCGGATAAAGGGGCGTGAGATTGTCGAAAAGGATTTTTTCCCGCGCCTTCTCGGGATCCTCGTAGTTGATCGATTCGACTTTCAGCAGCGCAAAATAGCGCTCGCCCTCCTTGGGCGGGCGAATGTGGCCCGAGATGATATCACCTGTCCTGAGATTGAACCGGCGGATTTGGCTCGGCGAAACATAAATGTCGTCCGGTCCCGGCAGGTAGTTGTAATCGGGCGCGCGCAAGAAGCCGAACCCGTCGGGCAAGGTCTCGAGCACGCCTTCGCCGTAAACGTGGCCGTGCTGCTCGGTCTGTGCTTGCAGGATCGCAAAGATCAGCTCTTGCTTGCGCATATTGGCGGCGCCTTCGATGTTGAAGCTCTTGCCGATCAACGCAAGCTCGCTGATTTTCTTTTCTTTGAGCGCCTTGAGGTTCAACCCGTTGTCGTCCACGGTTTCGGCTTCGACTCGAGTTCTGCCACGGACCATAAACTTTGGCTCTCCTTTCGATTCTTTCGACGAGTTGCTGGGTGCAGGATCGTGATGCTCACGCCCGTCTTGTCTGCGTATGGACGGCCTTACCGGCTTAGCCACGATTCTTATGGATTCGGCATCCGCTCGCGCGGAGGGACGCACCGACGGGTGCCGTGCATGTCAATCGACGAACGCTACGCAAGCGAAAATCTTATGATTGAATCCCAATTAAAAGTCGGGTCGGAGTCCCAGTGACGATTCTGTTCAGAGCGGGGTCTTGATTCAAAGAGACTTGGTGTTGAAGTCATAGTATGTAAAACCCGTTTTGTTGTCAACCCTACATCGCTCACGCAGGGCTTGGAGCAGCCGCGCGAGATCTTCCGCCAGAGGCGCCTCGAAGGCCAGCGC
>DATMBL010000059.1:0-4687 GCA_035559295.1 Candidatus Eiseniibacteriota bacterium | reverse complement strand
GTTCGCACCTCCGTCGGAGGCGCCGGCTAAACCGGAGTGGGAGGAAGCGGCGCCGGGTATCCACGTCAAAATACTCGCCCGGAACGCGGAAAACGACAGCGTGAGCATGTTGGTCCGGCTTGATCCGGGAACCGATTATCCCGGACACACGCACGCGGGCATCGAAGAACTGCACCTTCTCCACGGCAACTTGAAGGTCGATGACAGAACGCTATACCCCGGTGATTTCATCCACGCCGAGGCGGGCAGCGTCGATCATCGCGTGTGGAGCGAAACCGGCTGTACCTGCTTTCTCGTGACCTCGACGAAAGACGTCCTTTTCTGAGTTCCCTTCGTTCGACGACACCGCACGGCGTTTTTACCGTGAAAGGACCAGGCGGAACATGAAGTTGTGATCCGTTCTCTGGTGGAACGTGATGCCCCCGTCGTCCGAGAAATAAGACAAGCCGAAAATCGGCACGTCGTTTCCGTTTGGGTCGCCGTCGAGTCCAATCAGCGGCGGTACTCCGCTGACGCCCGGGAAGGGTGTGGTTGTCGGAACGCGGAGGACAAGGAACAGGTTCTGGATCTCGCCTCTCCTGATACCCCGTCGCACTCGGTCGCCGAGCCGCGCGGGATGCTCGAACATGAGGCGCGCAAAGTCTGTGTCCTGGCCGACGAAATCCGTCACGCGCCCGAGGGGCGCAGCCAGGTCCACCGCCGCTGTACCGTCGGCATTTATCGTGCCGGTGGTCAGTAAGGCCTCCGCGAATATCGGCACCACCGAACTGTCGAGTGGAAAAGTCATGAAATCGGCGGATTCGATGATGAGGGGCCGGCGGCGTCCCACCACCTCAATGATCTGCTCGCTAGGTATCCTTACGGCGTAGTAGCTCCCGGGTGCTGCGTCCGTGAAGCCAACGCTATCGATCGTGCCGAAGTTGTCGATCCTGACAGTGCGATTGGTCACGATGTTCATCTGCTTTACGGCCTTTCCTGGTTGGACATCTATGGTGCGGCCGCGGCGGCCCCGTCCGAGAAACTCCTCGTCAAAGTCATGCCCGCCAAAGAGCGGCCCGAATTCGGTCTTAAGATTGAATGTGGCTCCAAAGGCGGGGAACTCATCCAGCGGCTCTACACCCAGCCTGAACTCGCCGCTCGGGACCGGAACGACGTACTTTCCGCTCAGGGTCTCGACAAAAAGAGCCTCGCCAGTCACCGGATCGACGTGAAACCGGATCGTGCCGCTAAACGCGCTGG
Organism: Candidatus Eiseniibacteriota bacterium; assembly: GCA_035559295.1. Classification (GTDB taxonomy): domain Bacteria; phylum Desulfobacterota; class Binatia; order UBA9968; family UBA9968; genus DATMBL01. The sequence goes on along the minus strand of DATMBL010000059.1, from coordinate 3,448 downwards.
ACACGACTGTGTCCACGCCGTCTTCGTCCTTGGCAACGGCGAAGACGTTGGCGCCAACAATCTCTCGCTTAAGTATGCCGTGCCTCACTTCCCCCGTAATCCGGCCGAATACCTGATCGAATGCGATGTCACCTGGGCCGAGCGCCGCCGGCCCGGACCTCTCCGAGCCCTCCGGATACGTGAAGGAACTCCAAGCGATCTCCTCGGCGGTCAGCGTTCGCGCTGTCAGTTCGCTTTGTGGATCGGCGGAGTTAATTGTTGGGAACATGACCGCCGCGCGGCCGTCGGTGGCTTTGAGCTGGTTGGTGAGACTGTGGGCGAGGCCGTGCGAATGGCCGAATTCGTGCAGAGCCACAGCCATCAGATCAGCGGAGGCAAGGTTTGCGTCGGGAGGCCCGACCGTGAACCGCGAGGCGTGACTAAAGAAGATCACGTCGTTATCGACGATAGTCCCGGATTTGTACACGCCGGCCGGGAGTTCGATATCGCCGTCGCCGTCCATGTCCTCGCACACGGAAATCTCGCTGGAAACGTCGGGATCTCCATCCTCATCAAGGTCATCGCCGTCGATCAAGATGGAATCATCGGCGAAATGGAACGAAACCGACAACGCGAGGAGACCCGGCTCCCTTAAACTTGTACGGAACGTCACTTCATTCACCATGTCGAGGCCGGCCTCGCCTGTGTTGCCCGTCGTGCCCACGATTTGCATCTCAATGAACGACGTCGGAATGTCATTCCACAGATCGAGAGCTTGCTGCAGCGCGGGCACGGCCTCGTCCACAGTCAAGACAGGCGAACCCAACGGATTGGGGATCGGGTCGAGGGTATCATTTACCCGATACCGTACCGGCAAACAGCGCGCATCCCATTTCACCGGCGCGACCCTGCCGATAACCAGACCAGGAATAGGTGACGGCGCCAAGCCTGTAATATCAATTGTTTCCATGTTGCCGCCGGCCTGGACGGGACTCGGCATCTGGCAGAACAGAAAGAGACACACGAGAGTACGCGCGAGATTCCGACGCATCGCTCACTCTTTCTCTAATCCGGGCGCCACCGAAGGCTCACTACGGATACCCTGCCTCGCGAGCCGCCTTTGAATCTGCGCCTTGAAGTCGGCGAGCGGTTTTGGCGCGCCAGGCACCGCTCCCCTCGCGATCACCTGACGCCCCTGTGCATCTTCGACGACTGACAACTTGCCCTGGGAGAAGCCCACGATCTCGTACTCTCCGGCGCCAGCAGGCGCCGCGATGCGTGAGAGGAAGAGGATCACGCGCTCGCCGGAGTGAATCCGGGGCGCTCCCGGAACAGTCATCGCGATCGGAACCTTACGATTCCTGTCGACGCCGCCGAGAATTTCAACTGTAACCATTGGCTGAGTCTCGCCCTTCAGAAGCTCACTAACTGCAACGGTGACACGCGTTACGAGCATGCGCCCAACCCACATGCTCTCCGATTCCAAGTGCCGGCCGAGTACGATCGCATCCGCCCGGTCCGTCATCTCTTCGATCGTGAGCTGCTGAATGATCGTCGCGCTCGCTTCGGGAACAGCAATGGCCAAGACCAGCGCGCCGATAAATTCAAGCAATAAACGTCTCATCGTGGCTCCTTGTTTCCTCGTCGGTGATTTTTCGACTTTCGCCAAATCTCTTATTCTCGCGCCCAATGTCACAACTCCAGCAACTTGGCCGGGGACAATACTCACAGCGTCTGCCTCGCGTCAAGTCTTTAGGATCGACGCCACCAGTCCAAATATCCAATCACTAACGAGCAACTCTTTGCTGTTCCGGTTCCGCAGCGATACAGAATTGATTCCTGCTGTTCGGCAAGTAGGGAGCTGGCGGGTAAGAGCAGCGAGCAGGTTCAGGTTAAGGTTAAGGCTGAAGCTGACCTAAAAGCTCAAAGAGCGGGTTGAGAGTTGACGCTGAATCTATGCTGAGAGCAAGCGGCGAATTGTCAGGCTGCTCAATCCAGGTCCAAAGCAAATCGAATCGCGCGATCAATTTGCTGGATCTTTTCCGGCGATAAAGCCGTGATTCGCTGCCTGATCAAAACTTTCGGTAGAGTCGTGATATCGTCGAGATTGACTGCGCAACGAGCCGGCATTCCGTCACTCGGATCCAACACAACTTCCACGGGGATATTTCGAATAGTCCGTGTAACGGGCGCGACGGTAATTGCGGCGCGCACACGATACGCCGCGTCGCGGCTTAACAACACTGCCGGGCGCCGTCCAGCGGGTGGCGGCATGTCAACCCACCAAACCTCGCCCCGCTTCACCTACCACTTCTCTTTCGGCAGCCGCTTAGAGAGCAATTTCACGGAACTCTCGGCCCAGTCGAGATTTTCTGGACGGGCTTTATGCGCTTCGATGTACAATCGATCAAGCTCCTTCGTGCGCTTTATGCTCCGACGGCGTCGACCCGTGGCCTTCTCCAATGCAGCCACTTGCTCGGGCGTAGCCCCGTATTCTCGCCGAGCATAGTCGGTAGACTCGACGTTCACCTTGCGCAGGGCGACTATATCGGAGCCGCAAATGATTCCAATATCTTCGCCGCGAACCGCTGCGGTAAGCCAGCGACCCAGGTTTTTCTTGGCATCGGTGATCGTTAAAGTCTTCATAGGGACTTTATATCGCCGATATATCGTCTTGTCAAATTACCCAATAATGAGCCCGGAGCATGGAGCAAGAGCAGAGGGCGAAGAGCGAATGATCGAGCGCGTGCGCTTGCGATTGCTCTCCAAATTGGGTTATGAGGAACTGGTTAACAATTTGGAGTTATGGAGTATGGGAGTACTGGAGTATTGGGGTTCGGATCAAGACCATAACTCCATCACTCCTACTCCAAATCCTCGTGGAGCCGATATGGACTATTTCGAACCGAAGACCTTGAGCGAAGCGCTCGCGCTCCTTGCTCAATACGGCGACAACGCCAAGGTCATCGCCGGCGGCACCGACGTGCTGGTCGATATCAAATATAAAGAGGAGCCGACCTGCCTCATCAACATAAAGCGCATCCCCGAGCTGAACACGATCCGCGAAAACGACGGCGGCGTTCGCATCGGGCCTCTCGTCACAATTCGGGAAATCGAGACGAGTCCTCTGGTGCGCGAGCGGTTGCCTGTGCTTTGGGACGCGGCGCGCCAGTTCGCTTCGCTGCAAATCCGCAATACGGCCACGATCGGGGGCAACATCTGCCGCGCTTCGCCTTCCGGCGAAACGCTGGCTCCATTGCTCGTGCTCGAAGCCAGTGGCAAACTCGCGTTTGCCGACGGCGAGAAATCGCAGCCTTTTACTTCGATGTTCCACGGGCCCGGAAAGACCGCGCTCGGCGCCAGGGGCCTCTTGACCGAGATCGATGTCCCCTATCCGGCGCCTTCCAGTCGCGGCGTCTATCTCAAACAGGCGGTCCGCGGTGCCATGGACATCGCGATGGTCGGCGTT
>DATMBL010000058.1:0-8723 GCA_035559295.1 Candidatus Eiseniibacteriota bacterium | reverse complement strand
AGGCCTTCATCACTCACGCGGCGTTGCTGCGTCAGGCTTTCGCCCATTGCGCAATATTCCCCACTGCTGCCTCCCGTAGGAGTCTGGACCGTGTCTCAGTTCCAGTGTGGCTGATCATCCTCTCAGACCAGCTAACCATCTCGGCCTTGGTAGGCCGTTACCCTACCAACTAGCTAATGGTACGCAGGCCCATCTCCAAGCGATAGCTTGCATGCAGAGGCTACCCTTTGACCGCTGTCTCCAAAAAGACTGTGGCCTTATCCGGTATTAGCCCATCTTTCGACGGGTTATCCCAGTCTCAGAGGCAGGTTACCCACGCGTTACTCACCCGTGCGCCACTTTACTCAGGGCCGAAGCCCCTTTCTCGTTCGACTTGCATGTGTTAGGCACGCCGCCAGCGTTCGTTCTGAGCCAGGATCAAACTCTCCAGTTAAATCCTTCCAGCCAAAACGGCTGAAACTCTTCACTGCGAGTACGATAGCTCGCTCAAACCAACTCGACGAGAACCCTAATCCTCCTGCATAGCCCCTCACCTTCAGTGAAAAACCATGCAGTCGCTACTATTTAGTTTTCAAAGACCGGTTCCCTCGCCCAAAAGGGACGAGCGGGCAAAGCAGTTTTATAAGTACTTCGCCCGAGGTTGTCAATACCGATTGCTTCTGAGTGTTTTCGGATCGGCTGCGGCAAACCTCAAACTAGCGGGCACGCGAGCTGCTGTCAAGATCGGTTCGAATTTTCTTGCCGCCCGCCAGGACCTGGGCGATCCGATTCCTTCCCACCTCGACGACTTGATGGCGGTTTCCGTCAAAGACGAAGTTGACGTCGGCGACGACCTCGCCGTCAACTCTGACCGCGCCTTGAGACACGAGCCGGCGCGCCTCGCTGCTCGACTTCACGAATCCCAGATCGAGAAGCAGGCGACAGATCCAAATCGGCTCCGGCGCCGCAAACTGCCGGCGGATCCCGCGCGGGAGCGCTTTTCGCTGGTGGCGAGTTTCGAAATAGTCGCGCGCGGCTTGCGCCGCCGTCGCATCATAAAACCGCGCAACGAGTTCCTCGGCCAGCGCCTTCTTGGCTTCCATCGGGTGGAGCTCACCGCGCTCGACGCGCGCGCGCGCCGATTCGATCGCTTCCAAGCTCCGATCGCTCAGCAGCTCGTAATAACGCCACATGAGCTCGTCGGAGATCGACATGATCTTGCCGAAGATCTCTTCGGGTGGCTCGCTGATGCCGATGTAGTTCTTGAGCGATTTGCTCATTTTCTGCACGCCGTCGATCCCCTCCAACAGCGGCATGGTCAAGATCACCTGGGGCTCCTGGCCGTACTCGCGCTGGAGATCGCGACCGACCAACAAATTAAAACGCTGGTCCGTGCCACCGAGCTCGACATCGGCCTTCAGCACCACCGAGTCATACCCCTGAAGCAGCGGGTAGAGGAATTCATGAATGCCGATCGATTGCTGCCTTTGATAGCGCTGCTTGAAATCCTCGCGTTCGAGCATGCGCGCGACGGTGTATTTCGCGCTCAGCTGGATGATCGCGGCCGCATCCAATCCTTCCAGCCAGCGGTGATTGAACTCGACGGCGGTTCTCTCCGGATCGAGAATTTTGAAGATCTGCTCCTTGTAGGTTTCGGCGTTGTGCATCACCTCTTCGCTCGTCAGCTGCCTGCGCGTCTCCGATTTACCCGAAGGGTCGCCGATCATCCCCGTAAAATCTCCGATCAGAAAAATCACCTCGTGACCGAGATCCTGAAACTGCTTCATTTTCTGAATCAGCACGGTGTGGCCGAGGTGCAGGTCGGGCGCCGTCGGATCGAAGCCGGCTTTGATTCTGAGGGGCCTGCCCTGTCTGAGTTTCGCCACCAGGTCTTCTTCAGGGACGATCTCTACCGCGCCGCGCTTGATCAGTTCCAGCTGACGTTCGATGTCGCTCATCTTCAGGAGTACTCCTCCGCGTGCACGCGTAGACGGCGGATCTCTCGCGCTTTTCCAGTTTGGTCATCGATGTCTACGGTAATTCCCTGGAGCACAATATTGTCGGTTGCAACTTCAAAGCGGCGCGGGAGTTGGCTCATAAACCCTTCGATCACGATGTCTCGCTCGATCCCGATAACCGAGTCGAAGGCACCGCACATCCCGACATCCGTGATGTACGCCGTACCGCCCGGAAGTATGCGTTCATCCGCGGTTTGAATGTGCGTGTGCGTGCCGAAGACCACCGATGCCCGGCCGTTGAGATGCCAGCCGAGGGCGTTCTTTTCCGATGTCGCTTCCGCGTGCACATCGACGATGACGACCGGCGAGTGGTGCGCGTGCTCCCGCAGGATTGCGTCCACGCACCGGAAAGGGTCGTCGACGTGGTGCGGCATAAAAACCCGCCCTTGAACATTGACGACCAGCGCCTTCATGTCGCGCTGGTTTTGCCATTCGCACCAACCTCGTCCCGGCGCTCCCGCGGGGTAGTTCGCCGGCCGGATCAAATTCGGTTGCTCGTCGAGATACGGAAAAATCTCCTTCTTCTTCCAAATGTGGTTGCCCGAGGTTAGCACCTGTGCTCCGGCCGCAAACAGCTCATCGGCACTCTTGAGGTCCACTCCCATACCGCCGGCGGCGTTTTCCGCGTTGGCGATCGTCAAATCGATGCGCTCTTGTTTGCTCAAAATCGGAAGCAAGTCACGGAGCGCCCTCCGCGCCGGACGCCCCACGACATCGCCAAGAATCAGAATCCGCATCGCGTAAAATTTCCGGTTCAAGGTTCAAAGTGCAAAGTCCGAGATCCGAAACCCTGAACCGAATTTTGAACCACCGTTCTTATTTTGCATAGTCGACCGCCCGCATCTCGCGGATCACGGTCACCTTGATCTGTCCCGGATAAGTCATCTCTTTCTCGATTTTACGCGCGATCTCGCGCGCCATCCTCGCCGCTTCGTCATCCGAAACGAGCTCGTGTTGCACGATGATGCGGATCTCCCGACCGGCCTGAACCGCGTATGATTTCTCGACGCCTTTGAAGCTGTTGGTGATGCGTTCGAGTTCTTCGAGCCGCCGGACGTAGCTCTCCATCATTTCGCGCCTGGCACCCGGACGCGCGCCGGACAGGGCATCGGCGGCATCCACGAGCGGCGCCAGGATCGTTTCCGCCTTCACGTCTTCATGGTGCGCCGCGATAGCATTGACGATCTTCGGCGATTCGCCGTACTTCCGCGCAAGCTCGGCGCCGATGATCGCGTGCGACCCCTCGACTTCGTGATCGACCGCCTTGCCGATATCATGCAACAGCGCCGCGCGCCGCGCCTGCTTCTCGTTCAGGCCGAGTTCCGAGGCCATGATGCCGCAGATGAAAGCCGCTTCGATCGAATGGAGCAGCACGTTTTGCGCATAGCTGTAGCGATACTTCAGCCGTCCCAGAAGCTTGACGAGCTCCGGATGAATGCCGTGAATGCCGACGTCGAAGACGGCCTTTTGGCCCGCTTCGCGAATCGCTTCTTCGATCTCCTGTTCCGACTTCCGCACCACTTCCTCGATCCGGCCGGGATGAATCCGGCCGTCGGAAATGAGTTTTTCAAGAGACAGCCGGGCGATTTCCCGACGGATCGGATTGTGCCCGGAGATTACGACCGTCTCGGGGGTGTCGTCCACAATCAAGTCGATCCCGGTTGCGGCTTCCAGCGCTCGAATGTTGCGTCCCTCGCGTCCGATGATCTTGCCCTTCAGCTCGTCGTTGGGCAACGGAAACACGGTCACGGACCGCTCCGCCACGAACTCCCCGGCAAGCCTCTCGATCGCGAGCGCGACGATTTTCTGCCCTCTTCGGACCGCCTCCTCCTTGGCTTCTTCTTCGATCACGCGGATCCGTTTCGCCGATTCATGCCGCGCTTCCTCCACCATTTCGTCAATCAGGTTTTTCTTCGCCTCTTCGCGCGTCATGCCCGCCACCTGCTCCAGGTGCTTTCGGGCTTGTTCGATCTGCCGATCGCATTCGCTCAACTTATCGTCAATGATTTTCTCTCTGGCCTTGAGCGACCCTTCGCGCCGATCGAGTTCGCTCTCGCGCTTTTCCAACGATTCGACCCGCCGATCGATACCTTCTTCGCGCGCCATCAGCCTCTTTTCCAAGTTCTGCAGCTCCCGGCGCGTTTCTCGAACTTCCTTTTCGAATTCCAAGCGCTCTTGCAGGATGCTGTCTTTCGCTTGAATTTCGGCTTCTTTCTTGATTGCGCCGGCATCCTTTTTCGCCTCCTCGATGATCCGGTTGGCGGCCAGCTGAGCGGATTCGAGTTGGAGCCGCTGGCTTTTCTGCCGAATCCACACGAACAGCAAAGTGAGGGTGAGGCCGGCGGCGAATCCGGCGATTGCAAATATCAGGAGTTGATTCAACGCCAACACCTCCTTTCGGTTTTGACTTCAGCAGAGCCTCTCGGACGACGACCGAATATCGGCGCAGTCGATGATTCTGCTTTCCGTAATAACGTACCGGACCGGCCGATCCCACGTCTCGCTGGGAATCTTGGGCACGATCTGAAACTCGTAGGCGAGCCCGACCGGTATCGAGCCCGGCCCGAGCCGGGCCAAGAGCCGATCGTAACAACCCCTTCCCCGACCCAGCCGGTTGCCGCATGGATCGAACGCAAGCCCCGGAACGAACACGAGCAAGGCTTCGGCTCCCAGATCGCCGAGTCCGGCCGCCCCGACCGGCTCGGGGATGCCGAATTTCCCGGGAGCGAGCTCGCTCGCAGAAGTGACCGCCACCAGCTCGAGGCGGTCGCCGTCTTGCCAGCGGGGAAAGAATAAAGACTTTCCGTGCGCAAGCGCGTGATCGAGGATCTTCTCCGTGGCGACTTCATTGTCGACCGAGCTGTACAGCGCGACCGAGGTCGCGCTGACGTAGCCGGGAAAGGCCAATGCGTTTGTCTGAATAGCCGCGCTTTTGGCGCGAGCCTGGACTTCGGAAAGCGAGTTACGTTGGGATAGCGATGCGGCGCGCAGCGCCGACTTCTTCTCTCCAATGTTCATCGCTCACGTACGAGCGGGTGGAGAGACGAAGGGCTTTAGGCGGGGAACCGAACTAACAATCTGATCTACAGAGCGTGCGGGTAGGTCCCCTGGCGCGCTGTTTTGCGTAAACTGCAACGGCACCGCAACGAAACGCAGGCGGCGGAAATTCCACAAACCGTTTCAAGCCCTCGCCCGAGGGCCGCCAAGTCTTTATGGAATACAGCGACGCACGAATCCAGATCAGATATTGAACGATTGCTTCTCCCCAAACCCTCATCTTTCCACCGTCTCTCGAGGCTGTTGCCCGGGCAGACACGGCCTGCCGCCTCGAAGAGTGATTATCCTTCCTCGCTTAAAGTCGCAGTCAACTTCTTGGACAACTGACTCACTCTGTTGAGGATCGCTTCATGCGATGCTTTGAGGCGATGATACTCATCCGCAATGTTCAGAGCGGCCAGCATTCCAATATTGGACTTCGCGAGCGCTTTCGACGATTTCATCAGCTCCTGCATCTTCTCGTCGACATAGCCGGCGACTTTCAACATGTGATCCTCGTCGGCATCGCTGCTGATCGTGAACTTTTGCCCGAGGATCTCAACATCAAGCGACCGTTTCATGAAGTTCGCCTCAATCCGGTAGGTCCAGGCTTTCGAAGTGCCCGAGAATCTTATCGAGCTTCTCACGCAGCTCCACGCGCTCGCGCTCGTACTGCCGCAGTTGCCCTCTAAGGTGATGCCACTCGCTTTCCTTTTGCTGCAGCTTTTTCTCTATCGACTCCTTTTCTCTTCTGACTTTTTCGTGCTTTTCAATGAGGCGATCGATTTTTGCTTCCAATTGCTCGATGCTATCGAGAGCCATGGCGTGCTTCCTTCAAAATTCACGTTTGAGTTTAATTTTACGCCCCTGGATTGTCAAGCTGAAGTTGCCCGCCTGAACGTTGGGGGATCACACAAAAAACCGTTGAGCGGCGCGAACTTCGCCGGGTCAGGCTAGCTCCGGCGCTGCAGCAGTTCCGCGACATCCCGGCGCATCACCCGCGCCTCCGGGGAGCCACCGATGTAAGCCAACCGCGCAATACCCTGCCGGTCGATCAGCACGGTTAACGGCGCATGTTCGACCAGCCCTCGCGCTTTTTTCACCGGTCGCAGGCCGAAGTTTTCCCACACTCTTTTCAGGGCGGAAGGCGGGCCCGTGAGAAAAGCCCAATTCGAAAGATCGGCTCCGTAGCGCCGAGCATAGGCGCCCAGTACGGCCGGCGTGTCGATCTCGGGATCGGTGGTAACCGTGAGAAAGTACACCGACCCTTTCTGGTTTTCCGGAATAGTTCGCTGCACGCTCAGCATGGTAGCGGTCATCAGCGGGCAAACGTCCGGACAGGTCGTATAGCCGAATCCGAGCACGACCACCTTGCCGCTCAGGTGCTTAAATGCCAGCTGCCGGCCGTCCTGGTCCGTCAACGTAAAGTCCCGGACGGCCAATTCCACTTCGCGCCGCTCGAACCTGGGAAGGACCGTATCGGGATCGTGTCCTAAAACTGCGTTCTCCGCGATCACGCACAGAACCGCAGCGGAGCAAGTCGACAAAAGACCGGCGAATCTCATCTGCCGCCTTCCGCGGGTTCATCGGTTCCGAGGACCAGCTCCCAGGGAACGCTGCAATGTGCCACAACCAGGGTGTCGAACCTCTCCCACCATCGGAGATTGCGGCCCTCGCGGCTGAGAAAACGCACCATCTGAACCATATCGGTGATCTCCGCAGGCCGAAGGGCGGGCTCGAACGCAGGCATCAAGCCCTTTCCGTTCGAGATGATACGGCGAATCTGCCCCGTGCTCCTTTGCTCGACCGTGGTTCTGAAGTCGGGAACCGAAACCGGCAGGGAGGCGGAAAGCGGGCCGTCCCCGCGGCCCGAAAGACCGTGGCAGCTGGCGCAGCGCTGCGCGTAAATCGAATCCATCCGCTCGTTTCGTCCGCAGCCCAAGGTCAAACTGATGAGGAACAAAATCGATGCTAAGCGCGCCGACACTCTCACTGCTACACGCGTAACACAGCCGGCTGAGCCTTCCAAGCGCAGCCCGACCGGCCTGGTGGCAGGCTCGCGCGGGCTGACGAGGACAAAAATCACCGATAGGCGCGGCTGGCAATTGACACGCTATAAATGATCGTGTTACCAAAAGCCGAGTCGCTCTTTATGCACCATCTATCGCGTTTCGGCGTTTCATTGGAAGGAGACCTCCTTTCAGCGTTTGATCAAAGTATCAGCGGGTTAGGTTATCAGAACCGCTCCGAGGCGATTCGCGACTTGATCCGCGATCATCTGATCCAAAAGAAAGTCGGCAAAGGGGACGAGGAAGTCGTGGGCGTGATCAGTCTGCTTTACGACCACCGGACGCATCACCTGAGCGATCTGCTTGCGGATATGCAGCACAAGGCGAGTGTCGCCGTGAACGCGAGCCTGCACATCCATCTCGATGCGCACAATTGCCTCGAGGTAATCGTCGTGCGCGGCTCGGCGAACAAAGTGCACGAGGTCGCCGGCAGGCTGATTGCAACCAAAGGCGTGCAAAACGGGCGGTTGATCACCACCACGACTGAGATCAAGAATTAATTTTTTTTCATGTTCAATAACACGATTTAGCGTTTAATATTACCAAGCAGTCGCATGGCACACGATCACACCCATGGCCACCACGAGACGGACGACCGTCACCGCTCGAAAACGGCCCTGGCTCTGATCAGTATCGCCCACGGCATCAATCACGCTCAATCCGCGCTGAAGCCGCTCGTGTATCCGCTGGTGTTGGTCGAGCTTGGCTTCGGCTACAGCCAGCTCGGCGTGATGCTCGGAGTCGCAAGCGCAGTCGGCGGTTCGCTCCAGCTCGTAGCGGGCGGCTTGGCGCGCACGATCAAGCGCCACTTGCTCCTGGGGTTCGGTAACGCCATCGTCGGCCTCAGTTTCGTGCTGGTCGCGCTCGCTCAGACCTTTCCTCAGTTCTTCTTTTGGACCGTGATGTCCCGGGTCGGCGGCGCGGCCCAACACCCGGTCGGCAGCGCGCTCCTTTCCCGCCACTTTCATCGAAAGCATCTCGGCACGGCGCTGGCGGCCCATTTTACCGCAGGCAACGTCGGGACGGCTTTTATTCCGCTTTTTGCTGCGGTGTTGATCGGGCTTTGGGGGTGGCGTGTCACCACGATCCTGTTTGCGGCGCCGGCGGTTCTCGTCGGAATCGCGATGTGTTTCATACTCAAAGACCCGCAAACCAACAACGCTCAGGAAGAGCCGGATTCCTCGTTCTGGCAAGACAGCCGATTCAGTATCGCAAACCCGCACCTGCGCTGGATCCTCGTCGCGGCGATCGTGGCGGCGGGAGGATCGGGCCATGGGGTGGTTTCTACTTTTCTGCCTCTTTACCTGAGCCATACCTTGGAGATGGAGCCTGCGGCGGTGGGCGCGGTTTTCACGGCGCTCATGATCGGCAGCATTGCGGGGCCGCTCCTCGGTGGACGGCTCGCCGACTCCTTTCACCCTCAAAGAGTCCTCTTGGGAGCCTACGGCCTGGCGGCGTTCACGGCGATTGGCTTTCCCTGGATCGGCGCGAATATTTTTTCCGTTTCCGTAGCCGCCTTGCTGCTGGGAACGAGCGCCTTCGCCACCCATCCGATCCTACAAACGCTCGTGGTCCAGGTCACGGATGAGAGGAGGCGCGATATGGGATTCGCATGGTTCTA
>DATMBL010000057.1:0-6196 GCA_035559295.1 Candidatus Eiseniibacteriota bacterium | reverse complement strand
GAAGGCCGGCCTTGTTCAAACCGCGATGGCCGCGGAAGCTGGAGTTCGATATGACGTGAACTCTCTCATCGCTCAGTGGACAAGCGTAGCAGTGAAGGTCGACACCGCGGAAAACGGTCATGGCGTTCGACGGATGTTGTTGCGCGGTTGCTCGGCGAATTATCATCCGCTGGAGGTGGTGCGCCCGACAGGAATCGAACCTGTACTTAGGGTTCCGGAGACCCTCGTGATATCCTTTTCACTACGGGCGCGCGCCAATGTTACTACCACCGTGCTAAGAGCGAGTCAACGAAAGCTCCCGAACGGCTTTGGCAACCTCGATCATTTGATCGTGGATCGCTCCGTTCGATGCGAGCGTTTCACTTCCGTCCGCGATGAACCTGTTGCCGCAAAAGTCGCTCACGATGCCGCCTGCTTCTTCCACGATCAAAGCCCCCGCGGCCACGTCCCACGGCCGGAGCTTTGATTCCCAGTAGCCGTCCACCCGGCCGCAAGCCACGTAGCAGAGATCGAGCGCGGCGGAGCCGTTTCTCCGTATGCCCTGCGTGCGGACCATGAACGCTTTGAAGTAAGCGAGGTAACAATCGGCCTTGTCGCGCCGATCGTAAGGAAAGCCGGTCGCAAGCAGTGCCTTATCGAGTTCGCTCACCTTCGAAACGCTGATGGCGTTGCCGTTCAGAAACGCCCCGAACCCCCGCGCGGCTCTGAAGCATTCGCGCCGCAGCGGATCGTAAACCAGCCCCACGATTGTCCTGCCATCCTGTTCCAGCGCGATCGAAACCGCGACATGGGGATACGCGTGGGCAAAATTGGTCGTGCCGTCCAGGGGATCGATTACCCAGCGATAGCCGTTCGGCGCACCGGCCAACACCGTGTTTTCTTCCGCGAGGATCGAATGCTCGGGGAAGCGCGCCTGCAACGTCGCCACGATCGCCCGTTCGCAGTCGCAGTCGATCGGGGTTACCAGATCGATCGCGCCTTTGTAATCGATTTCGCGGGGTTGGTCCCACGCGGCGCGGATCACGGCGCCTGCGCGATCGGCCGCTTCCCACGCCGCCTCCAAAAAGCTCGCAATCTCGCGTTGCATCGAAGCTCTTTCGCAATCTTACGACACTATGCTAGCTAATGGCGCGTGAAGATTCGAGCGCCTGCGAAGGTGAATTTCGGCCTCAAGATTATCGGTCAAAGAGAAGACGGTTACCACCTTATCGACACGGTGATCGCACCGGTATCGCTCTATGACGAAATTGACATCCGCCAGTCGAGCGACCGCTTCAGCATCTCTGTCGTTTGCCGCCATCGCGATATTCCTGGCGGCCGCGGCAACATCGCCTATCGCGCCGCTGAGCTTTTCATGGCTGTTCACGGCATTCGGAGCGGGGTTCGCATCACCATAAAAAAACAGATTCCCGTCGGGGCCGGTCTAGGGGGCGGCAGCACGGATGCCGCCGCGACCCTGATAGGGCTGCGCCGCCTGTTCGGAGTTCCGGCATCTGACGAGGATCTTCTGCGGCTGGCAGTGTCACTGGGCGCGGATGTTCCTTTTTTCATCAAAGGATGCCCGGCGCGCGCTCAGGGGATCGGCGAGCGCTTGAAGCCGATTTTGGATTTCCCTCCTTATCCGCTCGTGATCCTGTATCCGGGAATCGCGGTCTCGACGGCCTGGGTTTACCGGCAATTTGGCGGCGACCTTAAGTTGACAAAGCAGACCGCAAATACTAGCATGACACCGCACCTGAAAAACATCGGTAAGCTTGGGAAATTACTGGCAAATGATTTAGAGCGGGTGACCCTTGCGAAGTACCCGCGGATCGGCAGTTTAAAAGCTCGGTTGCTTCAGCAGGGAGCCGCCGCCGCGCTCATGTCGGGCAGCGGCTCCGCGGTTTTTGGTGTATTCGGTTCGACGCGAAAAGCGCGGCAAGCGCTTCGAGGTTTGCGGGAAGAGGAGGGTGTCCAGGCCTTCTTGGCGCACGTACTCACTAAAGGTATCGATACAATCCCGTAATTAGCCCGCCAGACAACTCGCTGGCTCGTCTTAAGCGGAGGTCCCTATGCAGGTCACCGAGGTTAGGGTCTTTCCTGTCGATGAAGATAAGCTCAGGGCTTACGTGACGATCACGCTTGATCATTGTTTCGTCATCCGGGATCTGAAGATCATTCGCGGCACCACCGGATACTTTGTGTCGATGCCGAGCAAAAAGCGCAAGGACGGCACGTACAAGGATATTGCTCACCCGATCAATAACGAAACGCGGAGAATGATCGAGGACAGGATCATCTCGGAGTACGAGAAGGTGATCGCTGAAACGGGGAGTCAGAGAGCGCTCGGCAACGGGTGAGCTGAGCTTCTCGGCGAATGGACAGAGGTCGTTCGGGGATGGGCGGTCGCCAAGCGGTAAGGCCCCGGACTTTGGATCCGGTATCGAAGGTTCGAATCCTTCCCGCCCAGCCAGTCTTAGCAATCGATCCGGCCAAAGCCTAGCCGACGCTTACCGCCGGAGGCTCATCGTGGTGCGCGATCAGGAGCGCCGTTCGCCCCGAACGGCGCGCCTTTTTTTTGCGGGCCGGCGGAATTTGTGCTATCGGTCGTGGCTGGTTTGCCAAAACCCATGGGGTTAAACAGACCGATTCCGAGGCACTGAAATCCAATGACGCAACACGCCACCGAATTGAAGATTTTTGCCGGTAACTCCAATCGCCCTCTGGCCCGAGAAATCAGCGAGTATCTCGGCGTGCCACTGGGCGATGCCGTGGTCGAGACCTTCAGCGATGGCGAGAGCAAGGTCGAGATCAAGGAAAACGTGCGCGGCGCCGACATCTTTGTCGTTCAGTCCACGTCGGCACCGGGCAACAACAATCTCATGGAGCTTCTGCTGATGCTTGACGCATTCAAGCGGGCATCGGCCAAGCGGATTACCGCGGTCATTCCCTACTACGGGTACGCGCGGCAGGACCGCAAGGTCGTACCGCGGGTGCCGATCAGCGCGAAACTCGTAGCGGATTTGATCACGGTCGCGGGCGCGTCCAGAATTCTGACGATGGACCTTCATTCGGGCCAGATTCAGGGTTTTTTCGATATACCGGTGGACAATCTCTATGCAACGCCCGTATTGCTCCAGCACCTAAAGAGACACCTGGATAACCACGAAGTGACGATCGTGTCACCGGATGCGGGAGGCGTCGAAAGGGCGCGCGCGATCGCCACCCGGCTGGACGCCTCGCTCGCCATCATCGACAAGCGACGCGTCGGGCCGAACGTGGTCGCCGAGATGAACATCATCGGCGCAGTCAGAGATCAGGTGGCGATTCTGCTGGACGACATCGTCGATACCGCCGGGACGCTGACGATGGCGGCCGAGGCGTTGCAGCGCGAGCGCGCCAAGAAAATCATCGGCTGCTGCACGCATCCGGTCCTTTCGGGGCGCGCAATACAAAAAATTGAAGAGTCGCCGCTCGAGGAGCTCATCGTCACCAATACGATTCCACTGAAATCCGAAGCTGCGCTGTGCCGGAAGATCACCGTCCTCTCCGTTGCGCACTTGATCGGCGAGGCGATTCGGCGCACGCACGACGAGGAGTCGATCAGCTCGCTGTTTGTGTGAGCCGCTGCCTCAGTTGGAGGATCCCTCGTTGCTTCACTGACTCGGGATGACACCCGTATCGCTTCGACCAGAGAAAGCATCGTCGTAGCAGGCGTTAAGGAGGTAAATCTTTGGAAACGATCGAATTGGAAGTCAACGTTCGGTCCCAGGGTGCGAAACGAGAGGCGCGCCGGCTGCGGCGCCGGGGGCGGCTCCCCGGTATTCTCTACGGGCCCAAGGTTCGGCCCGTGCCGCTCGAGCTCGACAGCAAAACGTTTGGCGCGCGGGTGGCCGGGCTCGAAGGATCGCATTTGGTGCGGATGAAGTCGAGCGCGCCCGAGCTGGCCGGAAAAGTAGCCCTGGTGAAAGAGATGCAATACCATCCCGTTTCGGGCGAGATTTTGCACGCTGATTTTTACGAGGTCGATCTCACGGCGAAAATTCAGGTGCGTGTTCCGCTCCACTTCGTCGGCAAAGCCGCGGGCGTCGTTCGCGGCGGTATCCTTCAGCCGGTGGTGCGGGAAATCGAAGTCGAATGTTTACCGCTCGATATACCGGAATTTTTTGAGGTGGAGGTGAGCCAGCTCGACATCGGCGATTCGCTTCATGTCGAGGACCTGCGCATGCCGGAAGGAGTGACCGCTATCTTCGATTCCAATTTCACGCTCGTCACGGTCGTGCCGCCGACCGTGGAAGAGGCTCCGGCCGCACCCGAGGCGGCTCCGGAAGCCCCTGCGGCAGCGCCGCCCCCGGAGGCTGAAACCGAGGGCGGAGGAGCCTAAGCGGTGTGAAGCTTCTGGTCGGGCTGGGTAACCCTGGTCGAAAATACCAGCGGACGAGGCACAACCTTGGATTCCTCGTCGTCGATCGGATCGCCGCGGACCACGGAATCGCAATCACAACTCGCATGTGCGACGCCTTGGTTGGCCGGGGGCGGGTTGGAGAACAGACCCTGGTGTTGGCCAAGCCGCAGCGCTTCATGAATCGCAGCGGCGAAGCCGTCAAAGCGTTGATCGAGGAGTTTGGAGTAACCCCGGAAGACCTCGGGATCGTCTACGATGAACTCGACCTTCCGTTTGGAAGAATACGGATCCGAGCGCGGGGAAGCGCCGCAGGTCACCGGGGGATGCACTCCATCCTGGACAGTATAGGCGATGCGCCGTTCTATCGCGTGCGCGTGGGTATCGGGCGACCGCCGCCGGACGTTGATCCCGCGGAATTCGTGCTCGAGCCGTTCACGCCGGATGAGACCGAGCGGCTCGATGCCGTGATTGCGCGCGCCGCGGAAGCCGCCCTTTGTCTGATACGCGAGGGGGGGGAACGGGCGATGCAGCAGTTCAACCGCCTCGAATCCGTTGTAAACCCCTGATCGCTGTGCTAGGAACACAGCTTGAATATGAACGGACATGCAAAGATACAATCGTACGAGACGCTGTTCGTGGTCCACCCCGAACGGACCGGGCGGGTCAAGGAGTTCGTCGAAAAATTCCGCAAGGTTATCGAGGGGCTCGGAGGAAACGTTTTCCATGTGGAGGAGTGGGGACTCCGTGATCTCGCGTATCGTATCGCCAAACAGAGCAGGGGCTTCTATATATTGATGCGCTATCGAGCTTCCGGGCGCGCCGTCGAGGAGCTGGAGCGCAACATGCGATTGACCGACGGTGTGCTGCGCTACCTTACCGTCCGGACAGAAGAAGAGACGGCCACCGCTACACCGGGAAGCGCCAAGAGCACGCCCAGAGAATCGCCGGAGCGCGACCCAGGGGAAGCGACCAAAGCCGAGCCACCTTCCTGACAGCATCATCCTGACCGGGGACGAGCACCCGATGGGGGAGTACAATAAGGTCATCCTGCTCGGCAACCTGACGCATGAGCCGGAGCTTCGTTACGCCCCTACCGGCACCCCGGTCTGTGAATTTTCTTTGGCCGTTCACCACCGTCAGCGGGCTGAAGACAAAAGCAAAGAGGAAGTGTGCTACATCGACATCGTGGCGTTCGGCCCGCTTGGCGAGCGTGCCAAAGCCAACCTGCACAAGGGATCTCAGGTCTTGATTGACGGGCGCTTGAGCCAGCGGCGCTGGGAAACACCGGAGGGAAAGAGGCGGAGTAAGCACGAAGTGATCGCCCACACCGTTCAGTTCATCGACGGCGCCGTTTCATTTCGGCCCGGAAAGGAAGAAGGGGCGGAGCGTTAGGCGGCGCGATTCGCCCTCAGGAACCAAGGTGAACGGGCGTGCGTTGGAGGCAAGCCGCGCCTCCGAGGAACTCATCGTCGGGACGCTTTGGCCGAGGGAGCGAACACGGCGTGCGCTCTCGGGTGAAAACTGAGCGCGTGAATCATAGGGATCGACGGTGTGAAAGAACGAGGTTAGTGAAAAACCATGGCAAAAGACGCAGGCGCTAGGGTAAATCGAGAACGAGGTGAAGAGGAAAAGGGCGGACCGCGACGCCGGCCCATGTTTCGGCGCAAGGTGTGCAGGTTTTGCGCCGACAAGACGCTCAAGATCGACTACAAGGACACAAAGACGATCGGTCAATTTCTTACCGAACGGGGAAAGATGACGCCGAGTCGGATCACGGGCAATTGCGCGCACCACCAGCGTCTACTGACCGCC
>DATMBL010000056.1:0-10801 GCA_035559295.1 Candidatus Eiseniibacteriota bacterium | reverse complement strand
GACATCGCGGGCCTGGCGCTCGGGAATCTTCTCTATCTCGCCGGCGAGCCGGGTGAACCGCCGCTCCAGCCTCCCGGCGAGATCGCTTATGGCATGGCGTCAACCTATGGCGCGTTCGGGATCGCCGTGGCATTGTATCACCGGCTGGAAAGCGGGAGAGGGCAACACATCGACGTGTCGATGCACGAATGCGCCGCTCACATCGCCGGCTATTTTATTCCCCACTACGGCGCCACCGGAGCGAAGCCGGCGCGCGCGTCGCGCAAAGGCGAAGAGACCGATCTCTACGACCCATATCCAACCAAGAACGGTTACGTGCGGATCTTCATCATCCCGGTCGAGCAATGGCGCCGGTTGGTCGAATGGATGGGAAGACCGCCCGCGATTTCCGGTCCTGAGTTCGAGAAGATGGCCTACCGGCGCAAACACCCGGAAATCGTGCACAAGGCGATCGCGGAATTTTGTCTCCGACACACCAAAGAGGAGCTTTACGAAGAGGGGCAAAGGCGCCGCATCAGCGTAACCCCGATCAACACCGTCGGCGAGTTCATCAACAGCGCGCAAACCAAGGCGCGCGGCATCTTCGTCGAGGTGGAGCACTCGGTGATCGGCAAGTACCCTCACTTCGGTCCGGTGCCGAGGTTGAGCGCCACGCCGGGGAGAATCGCGCGCTCGGCACCGCTCATCGGCGAGCATAACGAAGAGGTCTATTGCGGCGAACTGGGCATGAGCAGGGACGATCTCACAGCGCTCCGCGCCAGCGGCGTCATCTAACTGCAGCTGAACTGCCGGCTAGCGCCACGAAGGACACGAAGCGCACGAAGGAAATATCGATGAAGCGTGAAGACGCTCTCTTTTATGAGGGATGCCACGAAGCACCGGCCCATTGACGCCGGCCGGAAAGGGATCATCGTCCGATGACCACACGTTGGTGTGAGGGTTTTCGTCTCTCCGGCCGAGCTAAGCTCATGTCACAGTCCGTGGTGAATAGAACCGCCTGATTAGGAAGACATTCCATGCCCAAACTGCCATTGGAAGGAATACGCGTGCTCGAGCTTACGACGGGCGCGGCCGGGCCGACGGTGGCGCGCGTGCTCTGTGAGTTTGGCGCTGAGGTCATTCGCTGTGAAACCCGTCTCCGCGGCGACGGCCATCGCGGCGAGGACCCGGCGCTGTGGAACAAAAAGCCCGATTTCATGAAGCTTCAGCGGGGGAAGAAGTCCTTCACGGTCAACATGCAGACCGAGAAAGGCCGCGAGCTGGTCAAAGCGCTGGCGAAAAAGTCCGACGTGTTGGTGGAGAACTTCGGTCTGGGAGTTCTCGAAAAATGGGGCCTCGATTACCCGCAGCTGAAAGCGATCAATCCCGCCTGTATCTTGATACGCGTCAAGGGGATGGGCTGCAGCGGACCGCATGCCGCCGATCTGACCTACGGCCCGAACGTCGGGAACACCATGGGGACAACCTACCTGTGGAATTATCCGGGCGCGACGACCGCCACCGCCGAGCCGCGCACGCAACACCCCGACTTCATGGGGGGCGTCACCGGCGCGTTCGCGGTCGTGCTGGCGTTGATTCACCGCAAAAAAACCGGCGAGGGGCAGTGGATCGACAGCGCCCAGCTCGAAATCGGCGCCTCCCTGCTGGGACCGAAGTACCTGGAATACTCCGTCAACGATCGCGAGCCCCAGCCGCAAGGGAACCGCAGCCTCGTTGCAGCGCCTTACGGGCCTTACCAATGTGCGGGAAACGATCGCTGGTGCGTTATTGGGGTCTACACGCAGGATGAATGGAACCGTTTTGCGGCTTTGCTGGAAAGATCGGGATTGCAGAGAATCGAAAAGTTCTCGACCCATCTCGGACGGGTGCGCTACCGGGAAGAGCTCGACCGCTGGGTCACCAGCTGGACGATGCAACACGATCCCTACGAGATCATGGAGACGCTGCAGGCAAACGGCATCTGCGCGGCCGTGGTGCAAGACGTCGAGGACCAGTTCAAACGCGACCGGCAATACGAAGCGCGCGGCTTTCTTGTAAGCCTCCGGGAGCCGGAAGCGGGCGACATCGTGACCGAGGGGGTCCCCGTACGGTTGTCCGAAACCCCGGGGATGGTGCGCGGCCCGGCGCCGCTCATGGGAGAGCACACGCGCGAGATTGCGCGGGAACTGCTCGGCCTGAGCGACGCGCAGATCGCGGCCCTCGAAGAGGAGAAAGTGCTCTATTAGCTGGATGCCAGCAAGGAGGGTTCATGCCAGAGCCACTAGTGGTATACGATAAGCGCGAGCCGCACACGGCCGTCATTCGACTCAACCGGCCCGAAAAGAAAAACGCCATCAGCCGCGATCTCTATTGGGCGCTCGATGAGGCCTGGCAGAAAGCAAAGGTCGATGACGACGTCTGGACGATCGTGCTGACCGGCACGGGCGACGCCTTCTGCGTCGGCGGCGATTTGAAAGAAAATCTGGCCTTCGCCCGGGGTGAGATGAAAGGGCCGCGCTCCGGCCCGCGCCAGTACAGCAATCTCCGCGCGCTCGGCATGCACAAACCGATCATCGCCGCAATCAACGGCTATGCAGTGGGCGGCGGGTTCAATCTCGCCCTGGCATGTCACATCCGTTACTGCGTGCCGTCGGCAAAGTTCGGCTGCTCGGAGGTGCGCTGGTCGCATATGGCCGCTTGGCCGAGCTACGTCTGCCAGCTGCCCACCGGTTGGGCCTACTGGTTCGCCCTCACGGGGCAGATGATCGACGCCGATACCGCGTTTCGCCTGGGTCTCGTGCAAAAGATATGCGAGCCGGAAAAGCTGATCGACGAAGCCATGGAGTTATGCGCGACGATCAATCGCAACGGGCGGCTGATCGCGGCGCACACCGTCGAGTACATCGAGGACAGGCTGCTGTACGAAATCCAGGGGTGGGAAAAAGGATTCGAAGTTCACCGGCAGTATTATCAGCACCTGCGTCAGAGCAAAGATTATGACGAAGGCTCCGCCGCTTTCACCGAAAAGCGCAAGCCTCAATTCTCCCAGGAGTACTACGACCCGAAAAACAAACCACCGGGCGTCCCCTAACCCGCCGAGCGGGCAAGATGTCAATTGACGCTGCCCGCCCGTTCGGCGCGTTCCCTGTCGCTAAACGGAGTCTGCAGCGTCGGTACGACTTCTTTCGCCAGCAGCTCAACTTGAGCGGCGAACGATTGTTCCGGACCCGCCGGGCGCATGACGAATTTTGTCGCTCCGGCATCGATGTAATTCTGCAGCTTTTCCCGTACCTGCTCGGGAGTCCCGAGCGCGGAAAAAGCCTGGGGCGGAAGGTCTCGACGCCGGCGGCGAATTGAAGAACCCATGCTCGCCAACGCCTCTTCCTCGCTGCGCGCGAAGCAGAAAGGGACCAACACGCCGTAGTGATCCTCCGGAACTTCGCGGCCCGCTTCCGAGGCATGCCGTCGAATCGCATCGATTGCGCTCGCCGCCTCCGCCGGCGTGACGCTCGATCCGAGCCAACCGTCGAGCAGCCGGCCGGCGCGCCGGAAAGCCGCTCGGCTCCGGCCGCCGGCCCAGAGAGGCGGTCCGCCTTTTTGATGGGGCTTGGGGAGCAACGTCAAATCGCGCGTTGAATAAAATCGACCGTTGAAGCTGACCCTGTCTTCGCTCCATAGCTTCTTCATGAGCACAATCGCTTCATCGGCTCGCCGGCCACGCTCCTCCCTGCGCACCCCCAAGGCGTCAAAGTCACGGGAATCATCGCTGCCTAGCCCAACGACGAGCAGGAGCCGGCCTCTGCAGAGAAAATCCAAAGTCGCCAATTGCTTGGCGAGAACAACGGGTTGGCGGGTCGGCAGAACGAGCGCGCTAGCGCCAAATTTCATGTTGCGGCGTCGTGATGCCACATAAGCCATGAAGACGATCGGGTCGAGAGTGGGGCGCGGTCCGACAATCCGGTCACTGACCCAAACAGAATCGACGTCCCAGCGCTCACACCGATCGATGAAGGCGAGCACGGCCTCGGGGTCCGCCTCGAGCACAGACGAATCGGCCAGCATCATGCCAATACGAATTTTCATATCGAGCCCTCAGCCTTGCCCGTTAACCACGCAGTGTGACATGAGCTTAGCTCGCCCGGAGAGGATGAAAAGCCCGCACACAAACGCGCGTCATCGAACAATGAGCCCTTTCGGACCGGTGGGCAGTGTCACACTTCGCGGTGATCTCTTGGTTTCTTTTTTGCGGTGTAACCGGCTCTGTGCTCTTTTTGAATTTCGCGGTGAAAGCTTCGGTCGACTCGTTTCGGGTTTCGAAATACGGAATTTTGCGCTTTTTACGTCAGGTGCGGCATGATCTCCTTGGCGCAGATCTCCAGGTGTTCCAGTTCATCGAAGCAGGGGTTAAAAACAATCTGCTGGGCGCCAGCGCGAACGATTTCCCGGACCCGGTCAACGCACTCATCCCGGCCGCCCCAGAGCGACACGCGAACCGCGAGATCGGCGTTGGCGTAACGCCGGAAAAACCATTCACGCAGGCGCCCTTCGGCCCGCGCCTTATCGGAGTCGACCGCGAGATAAACGCGCTTTGCGATCGTGAAGGTGTTCGGGTCCCGCTTGGCTTCGTCCAGGAAGCGCCGCACCGTTCCCGACTCGCGGACGAATGCCGCGGCGGACGACGATCCCGCGCCCATCCAGCCGTCTCCGTATTGGACCGCGCGCCTCAGCGCGTTCTCGTGATGTCCGCCAAACCAGATCGGCAGATGCGGTTTTTGCATCGGTTTCGGTTCCATCGCGATATCCGTGAAGTTCCAGAAGGTGCCGTGGAAGCTCGCTCTCGGCTGAGACCAAAGAAGCTTCATGGCCTGCACGGCTTCGGTGAATCGCCGGACCCGCTTCTCGCGCGAATAGCCGAAAACCTCCTCATGCGAACCTACATGGCCGCCCCCGAGGCCCACGCCGAGCACGACGCGCCCGCCGCTCAAGCAATCCAGGGTCGCAGAGCTTTTCGCGAGCTGGATCGGATTCCGCAGGGGCAGTAAAACAACCGATACGCCAAGCCGCACTCTCTCGGTCAACGCAGCTACGTAGCTCAAGAGAGTTACGGGCTCGAGCATGGCAAAGTCGCTGAGGATCCGCTCCTGGAGCCACAGGCTCGCATAGCCGAGCGTTTCGGCCATCGTCACAAACTTCCGAATGTGCTCCGCGTCCACAGGACCGTCCAAGAACACTTGCGGAACCTCGATGCCACAAACTAAAGCCACGGCCCCATTCCTCCGCTTTCGCAATTTGCGCGCGCGAGCTCTCAGGTATCTAAACCATCTCCCATCGCGGCGCCGGATGCAAACGCCGTCACGCTGCAGTCGGTTTCCCCGCTCCAGCACGAGCTTGACACTCGGCGATTCACAAAGATACAAATGAACCGGTTCGATCCTATCGCAGGGTACGCTCAGGCGGAGGACATTTTATGGAAAGATATGTCATGCGGAGGCTCTTCGGCGTTCTCGTTGCATCGCTTGCGATCGCCTTTGACGTCAACCACGGCGCAGCCCAAACTCGCGTTTCGATCGGCGTCACCGAGACGATCGAAACCCACAACCCTTATGGCGATAGCGTCTCACTGCTGTACGGGATCTGGAGCGAGATCACCGGCCCGTTTTGCACCTACAACTATGCCAAAGGCGACTTCGAAGGACGCTTGGCAGAGCGCTGGAAAGTCGAGAACCCGACCACCTGGATTTTTTATCTGAGCAGAGACTACAAGTTCAACGACGGCTCGCCCGTAACGGCCGAGGACGTGGTCCACTCGATCATGAACCGCGTCATCAAGGATCCACAATCGAAGCAAAAAGCCTCGGTTGCGGGTCCGATCGTCAAGGCCGAAGCGATCGACCAGCACACCGTCAAGCTGACGACCGACAAGCCCGCCGCGCCCCTGCTCTCCTTTGTGTGCGATCGGCTGATCGTCACGAGTAAAGCGGCCTATGAGAAGCATGGGCGCGACGCCGCCGACAGGCAGCACATGATGGGAGGCGGACCGTATCGCCTGAAAGAGCTGATTCCGGGGCAGCGCCTGGTTATCAGCAAAAGGCCCGAGCACCCGTTGGCGAAGAAAAATCCAAACGCTCCCGACGAGGTGGTTTATCGCGTGATGCGCGAGACCGAGCAACGCGTCACCGCGCTGCTCAACGATGAGATTCAGATTGCGCAGTTCATCCCGCCGCATCTCCGGCATAGGATCGAGAAATCACCAAACCTTAGAATCACTGCGGTGGATTCGGTCGAGATCATGTTTCTTGCGATGCAACCCAAACCGCCATTCGACAAAAAGGAGGTGCGCCAGGCGGTCTGTCATGCGATCAATCGCGATCAGATCATCAAGACGCTGCTCGAAGGATTTGCCAGCCGACTTGACGGTCCCATCGGCCCCGGCCAGTACGGCTACGATCCCAACCTCAAACCGAGAATGAACTACGATCCGGAGCAAGCCAAAAAGCTTCTGGCGCAGGCCGGTTATCCCAACGGCGTGGATGTCGAATTGCAAACCCCGGTGGGCCGCTACACTCTGGACAAGCAAGTCACCGAAGCGATGATTCCGATGCTGAACGCCGTCGGTTTCAGAGCCCGGCTGCTGACCCCCGAGTGGCCGACGCTCTGGGCGAACGTGCAGAAAGGCATGGTGCCCTTCTATTACATGGGCCGCGGGTCGGTGCAGGACCCGAGCGCTGCCCTGCACCAGTATTTCCGCACGGGTGAAACGCCGCGCATCGGTTACTCCAATCCGAAGCTCGATGAGCTTCTGGACAAGGAGCAAGCGGAGTTCGATCCGAAAAAGCGGCGGCAATACCTTTCACAGGCAATGAGTCTTCTCACCGAAGAGGCGCCGGCCTGTTTTCTCTGGCGTCACAAGTTGCTTTGGGGCTTGCACAAACGTGTCGAGTACCAGCCGCTCCCGGACGGCCGTATCTTTGCCGTTGACATGCAGGTCAAGAAGTAAAGCATCGCCCGGCCAAGAGCGGCGGAGGAGCGCCGGCGATTAGCCTTGAGCGGCCATGATCGCTTACTTAGCCAAACGGGTAGCCGGCACCATCCCGGTGATCGTGCTCATCAGCCTCTTGGTTTTCGGTCTGATCCACGCCGCTCCGGGCGATCCCACTTTGATGTTGCTCGGCGAAGAGACCAACGCCGAGGAAGTTGCCAGAGCGAAGCGGCACTGGGGACTCGACCAGCCCCTGTACGTGCAATACGTCAAGTTTCTTTTTTCCGCTCTCCAAGGGGAGTTCGGCCGGTCGTTCAAATTCGCTGAGCCGGTCGCGTCGGTGATCAAGAGCCGCCTTCCGGCAACGATCGAGCTGGCCCTCTTTTCCATCGTCATCGCAACGATTCTGGCGGTCCCGCTCGGTGTCTGGGCAGGCGCACGGCCCAATTCCTGGATCGACAATATCGGTACGACCTGCGGCCTGTTCGGCATCAGCATGCCGAGTTTCTGGTTGGCGATCATGCTGATCCTGCTCTTTGCCGGAGCACTGAACATCCTTCCCACCTCGGGGCGGAGCACGTACGGCGTTGCCGGCCCGGAGATTACGGGCTTTTATCTGCTCGACAGCCTCGCCCAGAGAAACTGGGCAGCGGTTTGGGACGGCCTCACCCACATCTTTATGCCCGCGCTCGCCCTGGGGGTGAACATGCTCGGGATCTTGATGCGGGTTACGCGGTCGGCGGTGCTCGAGGTGATGAACGAAGACTATGTAACGACGGCGCGGGCCAAAGGGCTGGCGGAAGCGGACGTCGTCTGGCGCCATGTCACGAGCAACGCCCTAATTCCGGTCATTACCGTCGTCGGACTCGAGCTTGGTACCCTACTCAGCGGCTCGATCATCGTCGAGACGGTCTTTTCCTGGCCCGGCAGCGGCAGCTTGTTGGTCTCGGCGTTAAACGCGCGCGATTATCCGCTCGTGACCGGATTGGTCATGACTTACACCGCCGCTTTCGTGCTGATCAACTTAGTGATCGATGCTCTCTATGCGATCATTGACCCTCGAATCCGTTACTAAGGCGCTACCGCGCGTGGCGCTGCCCAAGCTCCACCTCAAGGCGGTCGTCGGCGGCGCGATCGTCGTCGCGTTCATCGCCATTGGCGTTGCGGGGCCGGGACTCACGACGCAGCACCCGAACAAGCAAGATCTCGCATCGATGCTGCGGCCGCCCCAGGGTCTGGCAGCGCCGCATGTCCTCGGCACCGATAATCTCGGTCGGGACATCCTGAGCCGAGTGATTCACGGCGCGCGCGTTTCCCTGCTGGTCGCATTCGCCGTCGTTTTTGTTTCCGGCTTCATCGGCGTGAGCCTGGGCGCGATCTCGGGATACTTTGGGGGCAAGATCGATTTCTGCATCCAGAAACTCGTCGAGGTGGTCTGGGCGTTTCCGCCGCTCCTACTCGGAA
Organism: Candidatus Eiseniibacteriota bacterium; assembly: GCA_035559295.1. Classification (GTDB taxonomy): domain Bacteria; phylum Desulfobacterota; class Binatia; order UBA9968; family UBA9968; genus DATMBL01. The sequence goes on along the minus strand of DATMBL010000056.1, from coordinate 2,379 downwards.
TCACGATTATGGCATTCCTCGGTCAGGGGCTGTTTAACCTGATCCTCGCGCTCGTGGCGCAGCGCTGGATCCCGTACTGCCGGGTCGTCCGCGGCCAGACTCTATCCCTGAGAAGCCGAGATTTTGTCACTGCGGCGCAGTGCTTGGGCGCAGGCAAAGCGCGCATTATAGGGCGTCACATCGTACCGAACGTCATTCAGACCTCGATCGTCATCGGCACCTTTGCGATGGCCTCCGCAATCATCGCCGAAGCCAGCTTGAGCTTTCTGGGCGTGGGAGTGCCTCCCGAAATCCCGACCTGGGGAACGATGCTTGCCGATGCGCGGATCTATATCAGCACCGCTTGGTGGCTGCCGCTTTTTCCGGGCTTGTGCATTTTCATCACCGTGCTCGGCATCAACCTTCTGGGCGACGCGCTCCGCGACGCGCTCGATCCCCGGCTAAAGCGCGCGGGCGCGGGCATTTAAGTCACTCCAGCTTCCTCCGTCCCTTTACAATTGATTCCGTAACTAGCTCGTGTAGATTAGGAAAAAATGCGCAAAACGAAGATCGTCTGCACGATCGGACCGACCAGCTCGTCGGATCGGATGCTGAAAGGTCTGATTCAGGCGGGCATGAACGTGGCGCGCCTAAACTTCAGCCACGGCGATCACGCTTCGCACCAGCGGGTAATTCAAAAAATCAGGCAAATCGCGCGGCACCTCAAGCAGCCGGTCGCGATTCTCCAGGACCTCCCGGGTCCAAAGATCCGGCTCGGGCCCATCGAAGGTGACCGTGTCAGGTTACAGGCGCGTAAGACCGTGACGTTGACCACCCGCAATGTCGTCGGCAACGCCGATCTCATTGCGGTCAACTTCAAGGAGTTTACCCGCTCGATCAAAAAGGGCGACCCGATCCTGCTCGGCGACGGTGAGGTCGAACTCGAGGCGGTCAAGGTCGGCGACCGCGACGTCGTTTGCAGGGTTGTGGTCGGCGGGGCGATCGGCTCGCACAAAGGCATCCATTTTCCGCGAAGCACGTTGAACGTTCGATCGCTCACCAGCCGCGACAAAGAAGACCTCGCGTTCGGGATCGAACAACAAGTCGATCTCGTCGCCCTTTCTTTCGTGCGCAACGCGGACGATATCCTGCATGCGCGCAAGGAGATGCGGAAACGGGGCGCGTCGTTGCCGATCATCGCCAAAATCGAAAAACATGAAGCATTGGACCATATCGACGACATTCTGGACGCGGTGGACGGCATCATGGTGGCACGCGGGGATTTGGGACTGGAGATCGCGCCGGAAAGCATCCCGGCGATGCAGAAAATGATGATTCGGAAGGCGAACCATCTGGGCAAACCCGTGATTACGGCAACCCAGATGCTGCGCTCGATGGTCCAGAATCCCCGGCCGACACGCGCCGAGGTCGCCGATATCGCCAACGCGGTCCTCGACGGCACCGACGCGCTCATGCTTTCCGAAGAAACGGCAGCGGGCGAGTACCCCGTCGAAGCGGTTTTGACTATGGCCAAAGTCGCGGAGGAAACCGAACGGATCCTCGAGCCGCGCTACCAGTTTACCGGGCTCAAAAAAAGCGTCCCGGAGGCGATCAGCGTGGCGGCGGTTTCGCTCGCCAGGGATCTCAACGTCAAGGCCTTTTTAATTCCCACGTCTTCGGGAAGTACGGCGCGCATGATCGCGCGCTACCGCCCGCCCAACCCGATCGTCGCGATCAGCCCGGAGCCGCAAACCGTAAAAGCGCTTTGCCTCGTTTGGGGTGTTTATCCCATTCCCGTGCCCGGGTTTCAGAGCACGGATCTCATGCTCAAGGTCGCGCAGAAGAAGGCGCTCGAGCTCGGGGTGGTCAAGCGCGGGGATCTCGTTGCGATCACGGCCGGTTTGCCGTTGCATCAGGCGGGGACGACGAACATGATCACGGTCAAGCCGGTGGAGTAGCTTTTCAGCATTGAGCTTTGAGTGCTCGGCTTTGAGCCTCAACGCCCAACGCTTTTTCTCTCAACGCTTACGTGCGGTTCTTGCGGCTCCATTCATGATGGACTAAAAGCCAGGTAACGGGAGGGCTATCCCATGTCGGACCCGCTTCGAGCTTTCGAACAAGAGCTGGAAAGCAAGCATTTCAAAGGGTACTGGCAAAACGTGCAAGGGGACGTGTACCGCGAGCCGGTACCCTCTTACGAGCCATGTTTATGGAAAGGTCGAGACCTCTTCGCCGCGATGGAAAAGGCGGGAGAGCTCGTCGGCTTGGACCTCTCCTTTCGCCGTGTCATCCAGCTGTGGAACCCGTCGCTCAAGAACGGCACCTCGCGGACTCTGGTCTTGAACCTGCAAATGCTCAAGCCGGGCGAGGAGGCGGCGTCGCACCGCCATATGGCGGGCG
>DATMBL010000055.1:0-7028 GCA_035559295.1 Candidatus Eiseniibacteriota bacterium | reverse complement strand
GCCGTCGCTGCCGTGCCGCGCCCCCGCGCATCGCCGAGGCCGTGGCTGCCGCGGCGATAGTTGCCCGCCGCGGCCCAGATCTTCGACGGTCGTTCCACCGGAGCTTTGAGCCTCCGTGGGTCGAGCTTCTCGCCGGCTGTGCTTGCAGCGACTTCGACGATACGGTTGCGCAAGCGGTCGTAATTTTCTATCAAATCTATCATCGAAAAGTTGGCAAACGCGCCTTCGCGCGCCAGCGCGTGTCCTACGGGAACGAAAGTGTCGTCAGTTACGACAGCGAGTTCTTGCGGTCGGATCGAAGCGAGTTTCACAACGCGGCTCCTTGGTGTTTGTTCCAGTCCATACCTTGAACCGGCTGTTTTGACAAGCCGGGTTGCGGACGATTGCCGCGGCTCGATGTCTGTGGCATAAAAAATGGTGCCTTCGTCCTGGCTGCAACTTTCCCTGCGCACGGATCCTTCCGCGCTCGACGCCGTCTCCAATTTTCTCATCGAAAGAGGTTCACCGGGCGTCGTCATCAAGAAAAACGAGGTACAGGCGTACTTTCGCTACTCCGATGAAAACGGGTCGATCAAGCGGGATGTTCAGAGATTCCTGCGCGGCATCCGAAGCATCTATCCGGCTGCCGGCGATCGAAGCGTGCGCTGGCGGGTCTTGCGCGAACGGAACTGGAACCACGCCTGGCGGAGATTTTTCAAACCCCAGCGAATCGGCAGAATGTTTTGGGTGACTCCTCCGTGGACCAAAGCGCCGGCCTTTCGACGCCGTAAAGTGATCGTGATCGAACCCGGGATGGCTTTTGGCACAGGCACACATGCGACGACGCGCGGCTGCCTGGAATTCATCGAGGAGGTCGCGGAGCGAATCGGCAACGGCAGGCGCACGGCTCTGGATGTCGGCACGGGATCGGGGATCCTCGCGATCGCGCTCGCAAAATTGGGCATCGACAAAGTCGTCGCGCTCGATAACGACGCCACCGCCATTAAAGTCGCGAGAGAAAACGTACGCGCCAACGGTGTTGGGGATCGAGTCGTACTTTCAACCGCGAAACTGGCGCATTTGCGGAACGCCTTTCCCTTGATCGTGGCCAACCTGACGGCGGAAACGATCCTCGATTTGGCGGGCGAGCTGGAGAAAAGAGTGGTGCCTCAGGGCTACTTGATTCTTTCCGGTATTCTCAAACCGAAAGCGCGCGAGGTGTCGCGTCATTTTTGCGCCACCGGGTTCAGAATGCTCGGCGTCAAGCAAGAAAAGGAGTGGACCACCCTACTGCTGAAACGATCGCTGTTATGGCGCGATTTTTCGTCGCAAAAAGCGATATCCAAAACCAGCACGCGAAAATCACCGGTGAAGAGCTGAGACACTTGAAACGGGTCTTGCGGCTCCGGCCGGGCGACCGCGTGACGCTGTTCGACGATGCCGGCTGCGAGCATGAAGCGACGATCCGCCATGTGGGTGATGATGTTGCGGAGCTGGTCCTCCTAAGCTCCGCGCCAGCGCCGCGCGAGTCGCCGTTGGATGTCGCCTTGGCCGTTGCGCTCACAAAGGGAGACAAGTTGGAGTGGGTGGTTGAGAAGGCGACGGAACTCGGCGTGAAGACAATGATGCCGTTCGTCTCCCGGTACAGCGTGCCCAAGCTGGACGGGGGTCGCGCCGCAAAGCGCGCGCTGCGCTGGCGCAAAATTGCCCTGAACGCGACCAAACAATGCGGCCGGACGCGTGTCCCCGAGATCCGCGACCTCGTCGGCTTCGACGAGCTAATCACTCAGCCTCCCGCCGCCGTCCTGCGGGTGTTGCTCCGGGAAAAGGAAGCCGGCACCTCGTTGAGCGATCTCTGTGCGGCCCGCGACAATCCGGGCTCGGTCCTGCTCGTGATCGGACCCGAAGGAGGGTTCAGCACCGAAGAAACAAACGCGGCCGCCCGCGCCGGCTTCGAGACTGCGGGACTGGGCGCGCGAATTCTCAGGGCGGAGACTGCGGCGATCGCGGCGGTTGCGATTGTTCAGTCACGCTGGGGCGATCTCGGCTGACCGCAGTCTGTACTGCTGCGGTTGAGAACTTTCGCGGCTCGCGCAAATCTTTCTACAACGTTTTGAGGCAAGAAGTAAAATAGCATTGCACCACGAAGTACACGAAGGCCACGAAGGATTCGGAGAAATACTTCTGCTCATTTTAACTTCGTGCTCTTCGTGTCCTCTGTGGTGAGTGTCCGATCTTTTTTGGTTGCGGCGTAGCCGCGCTGTGGTCGTTGCGCTATCTTGTCAGTTCGAACGCGTACGTCAGCGAGAGTTGCCGCACGGCGGGACCGGGCGCCTCGATCAGATAGGCCATGGAGAACTCTTGCGTTCGGCCGGGCGCCAGCGTCACCGGCGTGCTCAAGCCGCAGTCGATCATGGCAATTCGATCCCTGAATTCAGGCGGGTCAATCTCATGCTGCACCTTGAGCATCGCTTCGCTGCGGCTACGGTTGATTACTTTGAGATTGATTTGGAATGGCTCGCCGGCCTTGGCTATGAGCTCCTTGCGAGCGAGCTGCACGTCCAGTGCGGCCTCCTTGGGGAGCACGGTTCCGAGCCGGACTTTGGTTCCGGAGGCCCAATCGAAGAAGAGCTTCCAAGCGCCGCGCTCGCTGACGAGCTCGAATGTTTCCTGCCCTTCCACCATAACGAGCCTGCCGTGATGTTTCCGCGCCCTCAGCAGGGCCAGGAGTCGTTCCTGTTGCGCAGGTAAAAGGGCGTTGAGCGCCGCCGTATTCCAGTCGAACACCATACCGGCCAGATCTTCGGCCGAAGGGGCCCGGTAACCGACTGTGATCGTGGCGCGGTCGTCGGCTAGCTTGCTCTCGATCGGCCATACCTCCATGTATTCCGCAAGTGTTCTCGCCAGCTGGAGGGTGTAGCCTTCGAAACCGCCCTGTGCCGCCACATAGTCTGCTTCCTCCCACACCCGTTTATCGGTCGAAGCAATATGAGCGTAGGCAGCGTGGAAATCGCGTGAATGAAGCGCTCTCAAATAAGCGCGGATGACGCGCAGGGCTTCCTCGGAGGACTCGACGTTGCCTTTGCGCGGCACGAAAAAAAACAAAATCCCGGGGATAACAACAACGGCGGCAACGACAGAGACGGCTGTGCGAGCGTGCATCGAATGCAGCTTCATTCTAACAGAATCGATCGTACCGGGATAACTCTCACGCGCCACGATGCGCCGTTTCGCCCGTCTGGTCTTGCCTCTCAGCGCATCGGCGCGGCGACGCGCCGATGCGCTGGTTTCGTGAAATTCGAATCGGAATGCGAGGCAACGTGCTCGGAGTCGCGCCGAATTTCGACCGCGATATGCCTCTTCAATGTTCCCGGTCTCGTATAGTTCACTGCGTGATGAAAGACACGCGGTCGGTGGCGTCGAGTTCTATGTTGTGGTCCGTTGTCGCGATGCGCAGCTCGAGCGTGTGCTTTCCAGGTTTAATCCCCGTTAACGTTCCTTTGGTTGTCTTGAACATTCCCATCAACTCGCCGTCCACATACGCGTGAACATGCTCTCCGCGCTTTCCCTTGGTCATGGTAAATTCGATCGGCACTGCGTCACCTTTGAAAACCTGTCCTTCCTTGGGCGTGATGATCTGGATCGCGGCCCCTTCGGCGGGTTGCAGGGTTGTTTTCGGCGCCGATTCGTGCCGCTGCCTGTCGGGCGCTGGCTGGTGGTGTCTGTGTGTTGCTTGCGGCGTCGCGCTCGTGGCGTGAAGCAAGAGCGCCATCGTCAGCACCGCCGCGGCTCGAAGCGGCATAATCTACCTTCGTTATTCCTGCCAGAGAACGCACCGAGACTCGAAGCGGCAGCCTGGCGCGCTGAAGCTAGCGAACATCGGTCATTTAATCAATGCCCGGTAGCAGCGATTGTTATTTACGCAGCCGGAAGCGGTAGATGTAGGTGAACTCGGCCGGGACCTTTTTCCCGTCCTGCTCCGCGGGCTCGAAGCGGGATTGCTTGACGGCTTTGAGCGCTTCTTCGTCGAAACCGGCCCCGTCGCTCTTGATGACTTCAGCGCGAGTGACGTTGCCTTCAGCATCGACTTCGATCCTGAGCACGACGTCGCCTTCCAGCCCCATCCGAAGCGCCATCGGCGGATAAGAAGCGCGGGCGGTTTGCACCGGTCGCGCCTGCCGGTTCGTTCTGATGGGTCCGGGCTGACCGTGCAGTCCCGCGCCCGCGGAATCGTATCGCGAGCCGGAGCTTGCGACAGCACCACCGCCTGGTGCAATCCCCGCGTCCGGCCCCCGCCAACCGCCGCCAGCGAAGCTTGCAACGCCATTGCCGGCGGTTGCGTCCGGTAAATTCGGACTCAGAGGCAACGGCTCAGGTGCGAACGGCTCGAGTTTCGAAGGCTCCGGAGGCGCCCATTGCTTCGACGGTTCCTGAACTGCGGGAGGTTGCGGGGCAGGCATGGATTTTCGTTCCGACTCGACCGCGGGTTTCCTGGGAATCGGTTCGCGCGGCCGCAGTTTCCGGGGCGCCGCGTCGGACCGAGCCGGAGTCGCAGCAGGCGCGGTTTGCTTTTCTGTCACCGTCGATTTCTCTTCGCTCGGCGGCGCAAAGTCGATCACGGTGACCCGTAACAAGTCCCTTTCCGTTAAGCGCGGTTGCGCGTTGAAGGACGAAGACGCAGCCGCAATCACGATGACGTGAATCAAAGACGACGCCAAAAGCGGTAGGATCAGACGCTCTTCTCTCAAATCCATTTTTCCTTGCCCGCTCTACCAAAAATGGATGGTGACACCCGCCTTTGCGGTAAACGGGTCACCGGGCGTGAAGTGCGATCCGAGGACGCCGGCAGCCGGCTCGGTCGGCAGGCGCGACACAAAAGCGTGTTCTGCCGAGCGCCAATTTACATTGCCGAGGTTCTCGAATGTCACAAAGAACTCGTAGCGCTGCCACAGGTATTTGAGAAAGAGATCAAAAATCGTAGCGGGCGGCGTCTTGATGGTGCGATCTTCGATCGCGTAGCGTGACCCAATGTAACGCATCTGCAATCTCGCTTGGATTCCTGAAGGGTGCCGCGCGGTTAAGCCACTATAGGTGACCAGCCGCGGCGCCAGCGGCACAGCATCGCCGTTGACAAATTTCGCCCAGGTGTAAGAGAAGTCGAGATCGTAAGACAGCCACGGCAAGACGTCGTAGCGGATCTCGCTTTCGACTCCGTGTCGCCGGCTGCGCCCGCTGGGCTCGAAAGTCGCCTCATCTCCGACGAAAACCAGCTCGCTTTCAAGTTGCGACCTCCAATAAGCGAAGCTTATATCCAGCCGGCCGAACACTCGGCTTTTGGCCCCGATCTCGCCGCCCCAAAAGCGAGGAATTTCTTTTTTGGGATCGCGAACGAAAACACGGGCGTCGTTACTGTGAAACCCGCCGCCGAAATTGATAAAAAGGTTGGTGCCTTTCGCGAACGGCGTGTCGTTAAACGGCGTGAAAATGAAGTTTAGTTTGGGGTTGGCAATCGAGGCGGAGCCGTCACCGGAAACGGGGTTAACCACGTTCGCGGGATTGCCGACTTGATCGACGCTATACCAGAAATTGTCCAGCCTGACGCCGAGTTGAGTCCGCAGCCAGAAAGTCGGCCGGATCTCTTGTTGCGCAAACCAACCGAGGTTCGTTTGCGCGACATTGTTGTTGCTCAGAGTGGCGCTGACGTTTCCGGCCTTCACAACGCGCCGGCGGTTTCTCTGACTGAACAAGCCGACGCGAATGTGATCAAAGCGACTCTGAAAACCGGCGAACGTTTCCATCGGCAGCCCGAAAAGCGTGTAGTTGCGCCGGTAGTGGATATTGTTGCCGATCAAGAAACGTTTGTCGCTTTGCTCGATGCCGTCGCCGTTAACCGGATCGTTGAGGAACAAAGTGAAATTGGACCAGAGCCGAAGCTTGTACCAGGAGGCCCAGGTTTGCGCCGTGAAGGATTGGTTTGCGTCGGCGTAATTGTAAATCAAGCTCAGATTCTGGCGTTCGGACTTTCCCCCTTCGCTCGGATCGAAGGAGTCGAAGCGGCCGATCTCTCCGCTGCGAACGGCTCTTGCCGGCACTTCGCCGGAGGCATCCCAGGCGGTTTTGAAAAAGGTTCCCAGCAAGCTTAGATTCGAATTGGCCGTGGATACCAAGCCAAGCTTGGCAAGGATATTGTATCGATTGTAATTGTTTTCGCTCTTGAACGGCCCGTCGTTATGATAGAACTCGCCGGCGATGTAGGGGCGCAACAGCGTGCTTTCAGGCGGTGAAAAAATACCGACGTAGCGCTGCGTGTTGTAGCTGCCGCCGCTTAGCGTGAGCGTGCTGTCCTTGTCGCGGCTCTTGGTGATGATGTTCATCGCCCCCGAAGTGGCGAAGTCGCCGAGATGCGCGAAATAGGGTCCCTTGTAGATTTCCACTCTTTCAATCGTCTCGGGAATGAGCCAGTGCACGTCGGCGTAGCCCTGGCCATGCGCATGGCTCACCATGTTGACCGGGATGCCATCGATGAAGATGGCGAAATCGGTGCCATGATCGGAATCAAAACCGCGAAACAGGATCTGGTCGGCCTTGCCGCCCCCGTGGTGCTGCCCGATCACGAGTCCGGGGACCAGCTCGAGCACATCGGTAGGTGTATTGCTGGGCCGTAACTCCAGGTCTCTCGCCCAGCGGGTCTGTTCGGTGGCTGCCGACGTCGGCTGCTGCCCCCACACGTAAACCTCGATCGCCGCTGGATCGGGGTCCGCGCCTTGCGCCGCGGCCCCCTGCGTTACGCACGAGACCCATACGAGTAGCGTTGCTAAAGCGCTCCTGGGTAGCATCTTTTTAGGCTCCGTGTCACCGATGAAGAAAAAATTTTTTAGCCGTGCCGCAAGGAGTCCGCGGGCCCGAACTCGCCGTACGGAATCGTGTGCAACTGGCCGAGCAGAACGCAGGCGCTGGCGCACACAAACGAGGCTGCCATTGCGCCGAATACGGCGGGCAAGCTTAGAACCTCGGCGATGTATCCAACGGCGGGCGACCAGATCGCGCCG
>DATMBL010000054.1:0-7427 GCA_035559295.1 Candidatus Eiseniibacteriota bacterium | reverse complement strand
ATTATCGCGCTGCTGGGAATCACGAGCCTCGCTACGTTTGCGGGGCTGCTTCAGGCGTGGCCGCTCGCGATCCTGATCGACACGCTGGTGGGTTCGCCTTCCGACCGAACCCTGGCCCATCGACTGTTTCTGGCGCCACTGCCGCAAAGCCCGGCGGGGCGCATCGCCGGGCTCGCGCTCCTCGCACTCGCCCTCCGTTTGATCCAAGAGCTACTTGCCACCGGGCGCAAGCTCTTGCACTCCCGCATCAACCACAAAGGAACGTTGCGCTTGCGACGCGACCTCTTCCGTAAGCTCCAGGTCTTGCACGTCGGTTATCATCGTTCGCGACCGCTGGCAGACTCGATTTATCGGCTGACCACAGACACCGCCGGCTGCCCGGCGGTTCTCGGCGTGCTCATTAACGTCGTGTTTGCAGTGATCACGCTGCTCGTCATTCTCGTCATCATGGGCTCGCGAAATTTTGTCCTCACGACGATTGCTCTTGCAGTCGTTCCGGGCCTCGTCTGGGCGAATCTTCGCTTCGGCCGGCGATTCGAACGCGAAACCAAAAAAGCAAAAGAGGCGGACACGGCGTTGATGGCGGCGGCTCAGAGATCGATCGCGGCGATCGGTCTGGTGCAGTCCTTCGGTCGCGAAGATTACGAGTTGCACCGTTTCGGACAAACCGCGCAGCGCTGCGTTCGCTCGTGGCTGGGCATACACCGGCAGGAGGTCGCCTATGGACTCACGATCGGCGCTATCCTGGGCATCAATGGCGCGCTGATTTTGGCCTACGGAGGCTACGCGGTTTATAGCCAGCACCTCACGCCCGGCGAATTGATGATCTTCATGAGCTACCTGAGCCTCATCTATGACCCGCTGTGCCAGCTTACGGGAGCCGGCGTACATTTGCGGGCCGGACTGGCGGGAGCCGAGCGTGTTTTCGAAGTGCTGGACCAGGGCGTCTCGGTGGCCGATCGCCGCGGCGCTCTGCCGTTGCCGTTAAAACCGCGCGCGCTGGTTTTAAAAAATGTTTCGTTTCACTATGCGGGCGGCCGTACGGTGTTGAAAGGCGTGACGATCACGATTCCGCCGGGCACAGCCGCGGCGTTTGTCGGCGCAAGCGGCGCGGGAAAAACGACGCTGCTGAACCTCATCCCCCGCTTTTACGACCCGACCGGCGGCGTTGTCGCACTGGACGATCACGACCTTAGAACCGTTAGACTCAAAGACGTTCGCCGCCATATCGCCCTGGCGCTTCAAGACAGCATCATCCTCCCGACAACGATCTGGGAAAACATCGCTTACGGCCATCCGGAGGCGTCCGCAAGTGAAATCAGGGAGGCTGCGCGTCTTGCCGGAGCGGCGTCGTTTATCGAGGCGCTCCCGCAGGGTTACGAGACCGAGCTTGGCGAGGGCGGTCATAACCTTTCCGGGGGTCAACGCCAGAGGATCGCCGTTGCCCGCGCTTTACTGACGCACGCCCCGATTCTGGTCCTGGACGAGCCGACGAGCGCGCTAGACAGCCTCCACGAAAACATCTTGAAAGAAGCCCTCGCCTCGCTCAGAGGCAAACGAACCATCATCCTGGTGAGCCATCGAATCACCACGGTTCAAGATTGCGACATGATCTGCGTGATCGCCGACGGGAGAATCGCCGAGAGCGGGTCGCATGACGAGCTCCTGCGAAGGTGCGGGCACTACTACAAGCTCGCCTGGGCAACCGGGTCACAGAACGCCGCTTAGCCCGTCGTCCCTTCGAGGTGAGAGCCTCCGGCGGCATAGAGGCGGTGCGACGGAACGGAAAAAAGTAATCGACTTAAATTCGAAATCCGAAGCTCGCAATCCGAAACAAATCTCAAAGAAAAAACAAAACGGGAGAAACGCAAAGATCAAACCGGATACCGTGTTTGAAACATTGTCCACTTTGAATCTTTTGGATTTGTTTTCGAGTTTCGGATTTCGTCCTTCGACATTACTTCGGAGGCGGTTGCCCGGCCTTTTTTAAGTCGTTCAAGCACGTAGCTTTCCAGCTCCAGGGCGCGGTGCGCGGCGGTATGTTGCGCTAAGATCCGCTGCCGCGCTCTCCGCCCGATTGCGGCGCGCTCGGCGGTTTTTACCCGCGTCAGATATTCCACGACTTCGTCCGCCGATTCGGCGATCAGGATTTCTTCGCCGATCGTGAAGAAGGACTCGATCCCGTCCCAACGATCGCTGATAATCGGGCGAGCGCAAGCCGCCGCTTCGAACAGCCGCACGCTCGGGGAGTAGCCGGCCCGCACCATGTTCGTGCGCGTCACATTCAACGTGAAAGTCTGCCGGTTGTAGAACCGCGCATGGGTTTTTGGCGGGATGTGCTCGATGCGTGCGACATTGGCGGGCCACTCGATCCTGGGCGGATACTGGGGGCCGGCAACGACCATCCGTGCCCCGGGGCAGCGCCGAGCGGGCTCGATTAGAAGGCGATCGAGAACCGGTTGACGATCGGCGGAATAGGTTCCCATATAGCCGAGATCCCAGCGCTTGTCGTCTCCGGTGGGCTTGTAGAGATCCGTATCGACGGAGCAGTAAAGGGGCCTTGCCGCCGGCGAGCCATAACGGCGTTCCAACCGTTTGAGCACCGGTCCGCCGGTGAAAGACAAGTAGAGCTTGTAGCGGGGAATCAGCTCGCGCGAGAGGTAAGGCGCGCCGCCGTTGTCGAGCATTGCCAACGTGACCGGCGTATCGATGTCGTAGAACGCCGTGACACCGCGAGCGGTTCGCAGGATCCATTCGCCAACGGCGATGCCGTTTGGCACGTAGGACCCGACGATCACCAGATCGGCTTCACGCACCGCGCGCGAGAAGCGTTGCTTCAACTCCGCCAGGTTCTTGTAAAGAGAGGTGCGACCGTGCGGAGGGCGAGGCAGATCGCGCGCGGCGGCATACCATGGCACGTCACGCTCGAGAAAAAGCACTCGATGGCCGCGCATGCTTAGGCCGCGGACCAGCGCGCGGTACGTGGTCGCGTGACCATTTCCCCAGGAAGACGTGATCGAGAGACCCAGAATGACAATATCGAGGCCCGGCCGGTTCATAGTTCGCGAAAGATCTGCTCCAGGAGCGCGGCTCGATGACCGTACGTGTGCTCCGCGAGAATCCGGGCGAGCGCCGCCCGGCCGATCTCCCTCGAGCGAGCCGAAGTCAACTCGCGCATGTGCTCGGTCACACCCGCGCCCGTATGCGCGACCAGACACTCTCGATCGGGCTCGAGGAAGGTTTCGATTCCCTCCCACGCATCGGTGATCACGCAGGCAGCTGCTCCCGCGGCTTCAAACAGCCGTGTCGGCGGCGAGAAGCCGCACCGCGCCATGCTTTCACGACAGATGTTCAATACCGCCAAGGGGCTGCAGTTGAAGGCGTTGTGATGCTCCGTATACACGTGCCCCAGGACCTGTACGTTCGGGTAGGCGCCGGCGAGGTCGTCCCAGCCGCTTCCGCCGAGGAGGAACGTGGCATCGGGGCGGGAGCGCGCCGCCGTGAAAAAGAACTCCACGACTCTCTCTTCTCGATCGGGCAGCCGATTGCCGAGGAAACTCAATGTCGCCCTGAAGGTCGGATCCGGCGGCACGGGATGATGCGTGGATGGATCGAGCGCGTTGTAAATTGGAAAGCAGCGTTTTGCGCCGAGCGCTCGGTATGCTCGCGTCACCGGCTCGCCTCCGCCGTAAGTGAGGATCAGATCGTACTCCGGTATGAGGGAGCGGAACGGATCCCCCGGGTCGTTTGCGATGCGCGCCAGGGTTGCTGCCGCATCGACGTCCCAGAACGCCACGATACAGTCACGCTTGCGGTGTTCGAGCACGGCTTGTTCCAGGAGTGAATCGAAAACACCGACGCCGCTCGCCTTGACCAGTAGATCGGCTTTTTCGGCGGCGGCGCGGACCGTGCGGACCACTTCGCCGGCGCTCGCCTGGTAAACTCTGCTGCGCGCGTAAGGCGGATCGGCGATGTCACGGTAGCGCTGCCGATCCCACGCGTCGGGCTCGTAGAAGATGGTCCGGTGACCGCGGTCGTAAAGGGCGCTCAGGATGCCGCGGTAGTATGTCGCGGCGCCGTTCCAGTACGCGGAGACGAGACTCGAACCGAAGAACGCGATCTTCATGGGGAATGTCCCTTATGGGTTAAAGCGCATCCCAACGCTCTGCCGAACCGAGTTCCCGGTTCAAACTGTCCACTATCTCGAGCAGTTCGTCCACGCGATGCGCGCACGTATGGCGTTTCAAGATCGTTTCACGCCCGTGCGCTGCGAGCGCCCGCGCCGTCGGTTCGTCTTCCAGGAGCTGGCGAACCAAACGCGTCATCTCCGCGCCGCTGGTTGCCACCAGGTAATCGCGGCCGGGAGCAAAAAGGTTTTCGCTGTCCGGCCACGGCGCGCAGACGAGCGGGATCGCGCTGGCCAGCGCCTCGAAAAGGCGGATCGTCGGGATCCCCGGCAACGATGCGACGTAGGGTCGCCGTGGAATGTGCGCGGTTAGGCGGAAGCGAGCAAAGACTTCAGGCACGCGGAAGTTCGCCAACCAGCCGCCGTAATCGATCCCCGCGGCCCGGATCTCCTCCAGCGCTTCCGGAGGGTAACGGACCCCGTAAAAACGCGCTTTGATGCGTAGCGATCTGATCGGTTCGACGAGAAATTCCCGCAGTTCTTCGGTGCGCTCCTCGTCGCCCCAATTGCCGATCCAGACGAGATCGCCCTCTTTCGGCTGGTTTGCTATCGGGTGAAACAGCCGGGTATCGGCCGCCTCGTGCCAAACCCACACCCGCTCGCTCCAGCCGCGCGCGAGGTAAACGTCGCGGACCGCGCGGCCGTAGGCGAGTACGCCGTCATAGCCAGTGAGATCGTACGCCGCCATGCTCTGCGCCGCGGTTGCGCATCGATGGTGCGTGTCATGAAAAAAAAGACGGTAGCGCCGGGCGGATTTATGGTGCGCTCCTATGCGCCGGACCAGTTCGGGATCGTTCCATTCGTGAACGATCGCCAGGTCGATGCCGTCCAACGCCCGATCGAGATCGAGCGTTTCGAGCTCGTAGAACGTACTCCAAAGGCCGGGATAGGCGCGGTGGAAGTCCTCGATCGGCAGGTTCCCCTGCTCGCGGAGGAGATGCGAAAGACTCCAACCGCAGGCGGGCTCGAAGATCCGCACCTCGTGGCCCCTCCGTTGCAGTTCACGCGCGATCCCGCGCAGAAAATGAGCGTTACCGTGATTCCAGTCGGAAACCAGGGAATGGTAGAACAACGCAACTTTCATATGTCACGGGCGATTGCCAAGAGTGGTCGGTTGCGGCGCCGGCACCTGCTCGCCCGACTCGACGAGCCTGGCGTACAGATCCAAATAACCTCGAGCCATCCGTTCGGGGGAAAAAAACGCCGCTCGCCTCCGGGCGGTGTCAGCGAGTTTCCGCCTGCCGGTGGAGTCCTCGATCAGCCGTTTTAAGCCATCCGAGATGGCATGAGAATCGTTCGGGGGCACGAACACCGCGGCGCCGTCCCACAGCTCCCGCAGACTCGGGATGTCACCGAGCACGAGCGCGCAACCCGCCAATGCCGCTTCGAGCACGGAAAGGCCAAACGGCTCATAGCGCGCCGGCAGGACAAAGATCGCGGCTCGTGCGAGCCAGCTGGAGAGCTCCGTCGAATCGACTTCTCCTAAGAAGATGAGTGAATCATCGCGCCGGGGTTTGTTCCCGTCCGGCGCTTGGTCAGGTCCGGCCGCGTAGATTCGCCACGGGAGCGCTTGCGCGGCCGGCGCGAGCGCTCCGATGTTCTTCGCTTCGTCCCAAAACCGTCCCGCGGCTAACACGAACGGCTCTTTGCGTCCCGGAGCGTAATGCCGTGGATTGCGGCCGTTGTAAACGGGACCGGTAGCGGCAAAGGGGCCGTAATGGCGGCACAGCGCTTCCAACATGGCCCGGCTCGGGGCGGTAACGATTTGCGCCGCGCGCAGGCCCGCCGTCACTCGGTTTTTGTATTCGTTCCATTCGGTGGGAGGCGCGACGCCCTTGACCGCCTCGAACCATGACCAAACGCAGGAGTGTCCAACGATCAAACAGGGGACGCGCCACGGGAGAGCCCCGTGGCTGAAGCCGTTTAAATGAACGATGTCGGGTTCGAAGCGGGATTCGAGCTTTAAAAGCCACGCGCCGGCGGCATCAACATCGCGCCAGGGGTTCTCCATCCATTCGAGCCTGTAATCGGCAGCGTAAAGCGTGACGTTAGCAAGATCGCGTAAGCGGGCGCGCTGCTTGTCGCTCGGCAGCGGCCCCATGGTGGCAAGGACGATCTCGGTTCGATGCTCGGACAACGCCTGCGCCAACTCGAGCGCATAGGACCAGACGCCCCCGACTGTGTCGCCGGTCATAAGCACGCGAAGCCCCCGGCCTTTTTTGGATGTCGTATCAGAAATGTGAGGCCGCATATCGATCAGTCGTTCAACGTTCAAAAGTTCAAGGTCCAAGGTCTGGTGCGTTTTCTTTCTTGAACTTTGACCATCGAACCTTGAACGCGACGTCTAGGCGTTATAAATCGCATCGATCACTTCGGCGACCGCAATCGATTTCTCGACCTCGGGGTCATAGCGGCCGTTTTCCGCAAGCCGTTTCGCCCACGATGTCGCGGCACGGCCGCCCCACGGATCGGGCGGCTCGGCCAGGACAACGCGCGATGTCCCTCGAAACCGCGCCGCGCGGAAATCGTAGAACGATCCTGCCACGTTCTGCAGCGACAAGCCGCCGTCAGTGCCATAAAACGATGCGCCGATGACCGCATCCTGTCCCGCCGGCAGTCGCCATGAACACGACAGGTTGATGGTGGCTCCGGTTTGGACATCGATACGCGCAACCGCGTAGTCCTCGAGCGCGCCCGTCTTAGCGTGAACGGCTTGCCCGCGCTCGAAGAGCCGGCTCGAGACGTTCTCGATTTTGGGAAAATCGAGCATCCACAGGGAGAGATCGATCAGATGAATCCCGAGATCGATGACGCAGCCGCCGCCCGCGAGCACGCGATCGTAGTACCACGCCTTGTCCGGACCGTAGGCGTTGTGAAAAACCAGATCCGCCGCATAGATTCGGCCAATCGCTCCATCATCGGCGGCGCGCTTGAGCGCGGTCATCCCGCGCACGAAGCGGTAGGACATATCGACCCCGAGCAGTAGGTCGTTCGCGCGCGCGGTCTCGACGACGCGGCGTGTTTCGGCGGCGCTACGGGCGAGCGGCTTTTGGCAAAACACCGCAGCGCCCGCTGCGAGGGCGGCAAGCGCCTGCTCGGCGTGTAAAGCCGTCGGTGTCGCAATCACCACGCCGTCGAGGCCGCACCGAAGCAGCTCGGTTATCGACGAAAAGGCCTTCGCTCCGGGGACGGTGCTGACCGCCGCCGCCGCCACGGCGGGATCCTGGTCCGCCACCGCCGC
>DATMBL010000053.1:0-2775 GCA_035559295.1 Candidatus Eiseniibacteriota bacterium | reverse complement strand
CGTCATGTCCGTTCCCGCGCGGGCGCGAAAGATCTGGGCGATCGATTCGCCCGAGAGCCACGGGTCGCGTTCGACGAACGCGTTGAGCAGATACCGCCCCAGCCGGGTGTTCGGAAACTCGGGCGCGACCAATTCCCTCAGGTGGCGGATGTGGTACTCCTCAAGGCCGATCTGCGTGTACCCATGAATCCTTTTTTCGATATTGGCGCCGCCGCCGCTGTTGCCGCCGACGAGAATCAGCGCCTTGAACATCTCGGGATGTTCGAGGGCGAGGAGCAGTGCGATTCCCGAACCGACGCTGACCCCGGCGAGAAGCGCTTCCGAGATGCGTTCGTCGCGGCACACCCCGAGAATGTCGTCGGCCATGTCGGCGAGGCTAAACGGAGTTTCCGGCTTATCCGAGCGGCCGTAGCCGCGGATGTCAACCGCAACGACCTTGAAGAAGGTCGAGAAGCGCGCGATTTGATACATCCACAGATTGTGGTCGAACGGGTTGGCGTGAACCATGACGAACGGCAAGCCTTCCCCCGAGACCTCGTAATAAATCTTCAGTCCGTTGGCCGTGCTGTAAGGCATCTGGCACGCATTCAGCCGTTCAAACCGTTCGAATCGTTCAAGAAGTTCGAATCTCGTGGAAGGCGTTAAGTCGTTTTGACCGGTTTGAACGGATGGAACGGCTTGAGCTATCCAACTGGTTTGCGCGGGCGCTCTTTCTTGAGGTTTTCTCTCACCTCTTCCAAGGTCATGACATCGGCGTACTTGTGGTGCAGATCGAAAAGATTGACCTTGTGTGAAAGGATGCTGCGATCGAAGACGCACTCTTCGACGATCGATACGTGGTAACCGTGCGAGTAAGCGTCCACACAGCTCGCGCGCACGCAACCGCTCGTGCTTTCGCCGCACACGATCAGGCTGTCGATGCCGCGTTGGGTGAGATGAGCCACGAGCGGTGTGCCGAAAAACCCGCTGGCTCGCTCCTTGTAAATAACCACGTCGCCGGGTTGCGGTTTGAATTCCTCGCGGATCTCGAAGGCTTTGGGGTCGATCTGGACCCGTTGCCGATTGGTTGCATAAACCGCGTCGGGATTAACCTCCTTGCGGGTTTCGGTGGTCGTGTAGAAGATCGGGATCCTGAGCGAGCGGCACAGCTCGAACAACGCCTGCGTCGGCTTGATGGCGTTGTATGCATAGATGCCGCAAGAGCTCTTGTGATCGTTCACGAGTTCGTGCGGGTACTTTGGCCCGCCTTCGTAAACCAGGTTGTAAAGATCGATCGCCAGGAGCGCCGGCCGCTGGCCGATGTAGGTCTCGCGGTGATAGGGAGTGTAGGTTTGAAGGATCTCCGGAGTCACGATGTCTTTCCAACAGTGATCTTCGAATTTCGGTAGCGCCATGGCATCTCCTTTTGTTTACGTGAGCCGATGCAAAACTTTCTACCTTGTATCGCCGTACTCCCGACGAGTCAACCGGAGACGCGCGACGCGCACGGCCGCGTGGGAACTCAGAGGCAACGAGGATATCTCGCGCAAAGCCCGCAACGATCGCCAAGTTTAAAAGTCCATTGATTGTGGGCTTCGGTTGCGGCGCCTTTGCGCGCTTGGTGTTCTTGGCGGCAGAAGATTTGGAGTTTTACTGCTTGCCGTTCATAAGCTTAGTATGGTCCCGGCCTCAGTCTTCTTGCCGCAGGCGAGCGATAACGGCGCGGCCGAACGCGTCGGTTGTCGCGCCGCCGCCGATATCCGGGGTGCGGATCCGATCTCTGCCGATCGTCGCGTGCACGGCGCGCTCAATCTTGTCGGCGGCTGCCAGCGCCGCGGGATCGGAGTGCTTCCGGCCGAGCCAGGCGAGCAGCATTTGCGCGGACATGATGATGGCGTACGGATTTGCGATATTGCGGCCGGCGATATCCGGAGCGGATCCGTGGGTCGCCTGCGCCATCGCATATGTGTCGCCGGTATTGAGCCCGGGAGCGAGGCCCAGGCCGCCGACCACGCCGGCTGCGAGATCGCTCAAGATGTCGCCGAACATGTTGGTGACGACGATGGTATCGAAACGCTGCGGTTTCATCGCCAGCGCCATGGCAAAGCTGTCCACGTGAAAGTCATCGACGTCGATCTCGGGGAAATCGCGCGCCATTTCCAAAACAGTATCGACGAACAACCCGCACGTGAGTTTGAACACGCTCCGCTTGTGGATGATCGACACCCTCGGCCGCTCGCCGCACGGATGCGCCAGACCCAGGGCCCGCCGCGTTTCGCCGCGCGCCCGGGCGATCTCGAACGCGGCGCGCGCGATGCGCTCCGAGCCTCGGCGGGTGATCACGCGGGTCGAGAGCGCGACCTCGGGGGTCGGCATGCACTCGCCGCCGCCCCGGTGCATGTTGCGGTCGGGCTGCATGTCTTCGTTGTTCTCGCGCACGATCACGAGATCGACGCTCTCGTGGACCGCCGGGACGCCCGCGATCGAGCGACTCGGCCGGATGTTGGCGTAGAGATCGAAGCGGCGGCGGATGATCGGGTGGGGGTTGACGGCCTTGGGATCGTCGTGCCGGTAGGCGGCATGACCGAGCGGTCCGAGGATCCAGCCGTCCATCTCCGCGAGGCGTTCCAGCGTGCCCGGGGGGAGCGTGTGGCCGGTTTCGGCGTAAGCGCGCGCGCCGCGTTCGAGATCGCCCGGGCGCGCGGCGAAACGCGGCGGGCCCTGGGTCTGGCGCATCCGTGCGGCGAGCGGCCGAGGGTGTCGATCATCCACAAGCGGAGCGTGTTCAAACTCACG
>DATMBL010000052.1:0-2961 GCA_035559295.1 Candidatus Eiseniibacteriota bacterium | reverse complement strand
CACCGGCGCCAGGTCGAAAACGTCTAGTCGAATGGAGCCGCTGCGCATCATCCCGCTTGGAGGCCTGGGCGAGTTCGGCCTCAACATGCTCGTCGTCGAGTACGGCGGCGCCGCCATTGCCGTCGATTGCGGCGTCCTCTTTCCCGGAACGGAACTCCTCGGAGTCGATCTCGTGATCCCCGACGTGAGTTACCTTCTGGAGAGCAAGACGAAACTCGAAGCGATCATCCTCACCCACGGTCACGAGGATCATATAGGCGGGCTACCCTACGTTTTGAAGCAGCTGAGCGCTCCGGTGTTCGGCACCAAACTGACGCTCGGGCTGTTGCGCAACAAGCTGCGAGAGCACGACCTCGAGGATGTCGTCGAACTCCACGAAATCACCGCGGGCGATCCGTGGACGGTGGCGCCCTTTACGATCGAAGGTATTCGCGTGACCCACAGCCTCGTCGACTGCCTCGCGCTTGCGATCGAAACGCCGCTTGGAACGGTGATCCATACCGGGGATTTCAAGATCGACAACACGCCGATGGACGGCGAGATGTTCGACTTTCAAAGATTTGCCGCCTACGGCGAAAAGGGCGTCTTGCTATTGCTTTCCGACTCGACCAATGTCGAACGTAGCGGTTATACGCCCTCCGAGCGCGCCGTCGGCCGCAATCTGGAACAGATCATTCAAGAGAGCCCGAAAAAGGTTCTGGTTTCGACCTTCGCCTCGAGCATTCCACGAATTCAACAGGTCATCGACATCTCCGAGCGCTGCGGGCGGCGCGTGGTGCTGAGCGGGCGCAGCATGATCCGTAACGTTCAGGTGGCCGCCGAGTTGGGTTATCTCCGGTTGCCGCGTCATATCCTCACGGAAAACGAGCGCTGGCAGGATCTCCCGCCCGACCGAGTAACGCTGCTCACGACCGGCAGCCAGGGCGAGCCCCTGTCGGTCCTTCACCGCCTCGCCCTCGACGATCACCAGTCGATCAAAGTCGAACCCGGTGACACCGTGATCTTATCCTCGAAGTTCATTCCGGGAAACGAAAAGACGATTTCCAACATGATCAATCATCTGTACCGGCGCGGCGCCGAGGTCCACTACGAAAAGGTGTCCGAGGTTCACGTCTCCGGCCATGCGAGCCAGGAGGAGCTGAAGACGATGTTGCAGCTCACCCGGCCGCGCTATTTCGTGCCGGTTCACGGCGAATACCGCCAGCTCGTCCTCCATCGCAAGCTCGCCCAGGAGGTCGGCGTGCCCGAAGACCGCTGTTTCGTGCTCGAGGACGGCGATGTTTTAGCAGTGGGCCAAAACCGGGCCGAAAAGGCGACGTCGGTGCAGGTTGGGCGCGTGTTCGTCGATGGCAAGGAAGTCGGCAACGTCGGCGACGTGGTGTTGCGCGATCGACGTCATCTCTCTGAGGACGGAATCGTGCTGGCCGTGATGGCGATCCACCAGCAGTCGGGCGAGCTGGTTGCAGGGCCGGATCTCATGTCGCGCGGTTTCGTGCGCGACGAACACGGCGAGGAAATTTTCGAGCAGGCGAGGAGAGTCGTGATCGAGGTCTTGAGCTCGAGCAACCGCGAAACGCGCGCCGATCCGGCCGAACTCCAGGAAGAGGTGCGCAAGGCGCTGCGCCGCTTTTTCCGTAAGCGACTCGAACGCCGGCCGGTCGTACTCACCTACATAATGGAAACTTGAGCATTGCTGGAGCGCCGACACCGATGGAAAAAGGCCGCTTGAACCGCGAAATCTGGGGTCTCGTGCTCAGCGTCTGCGCTGTGCTGATCGTCATTAGCCTGATCTCTTACAGTCCGGCAGACCGCTCCTTCAACACGCCGTCCGGAGCGATTGAGACGAAGAACTGGGGCGGTTTTGTCGGCGCATACCTGGCCGACTGGCTGTTGCAGGGTCTCGGCTACGCCTCCTATCTCGTGCCCCTGTTTCTCGCCCTGGCCGCAGCGCAGCTCTTCCGCGCAAGCGCCAAGGCGTTGCCGCCCGTCAAAGTGACCGGGCTGGTGGTTT
Source organism: Candidatus Eiseniibacteriota bacterium (assembly GCA_035559295.1). GTDB lineage: Bacteria > Desulfobacterota > Binatia > UBA9968 > UBA9968 > DATMBL01. Next base: position 950 of record DATMBL010000052.1, on the reverse strand, counting down.
TTTTGATCGCTGCCGCGGCGCTCTTGAGCCTGTTCATCGAATCCGACAGCGCCCGCGATGCCGGCGGAATCGTCGGCGGATTTCTCAACGAAGCCATCTTGATACCCCTGTTCGGGCCGATCAGCGCGGCCCTGATCACTCTGGCCGCAGCGCTCCTCTCGTTGATGCTCGTGACGCAAAACACGCTGGGGGACGTGCTCAGCCGTTCGGCCCGGCTAGTGAACGCGGCGAAGAGCGCGTTGTTGCCGGCGGTGAAAAGCCGGATTGCCAAGCTCCAGCAGAAAAGCCGCGAGCGCGCCGAAAGGCGCAAGGGCGAAAACACGAGAAAAGAGCGGCGTGAATTTACGCCGCCGCCGATCGTGGTGAAAGAGGAAACCAAGGAAGAATCGGCGAGAAAGGCGACCAAACGGCCGCCTGTGGCGCCGGAGCAATTCAAGCTGCCGCAGATCGGCGAAGCCTACCGCCTGCCGCCGCTCGATCTCTTGGATGCCCCCCACGAGCAAGCGGTCAAATTGGATCGGGATTCGCTGCAAGCCAATTCGATCATCCTGCAGAAAAAACTCGCCGATTTCGGCGTCGAAGGCGAGGTGGTGGCGGTGCGGCCCGGGCCGGTGATCACGATGTACGAGTTCAAGCCGGCGCCCGGGGTGAAAGTCCGGCGCATCGTCACGCTGGCCGACGATCTGGCGATGGCGCTGCGCGCCGTGAGCGTGCGCATCCTCGCGCCGATTCCGGGCGAGTCGGTCGTCGGTATCGAAATTCCCAACCCGCGGCGCGAAACCGTCCACTTGCGGCAGGTGATCGAGAGCGAAGCCTACCAAACTGCGGACTCGAAGCTCACGCTCGCGCTCGGCAAAGACATCGGCGGCCTGCCGTTCGTATCCGATCTCGGGCGCATGCCGCACCTGCTCGTCGCGGGCGCAACCGGTACCGGCAAATCGGTGTCGATC
>DATMBL010000051.1:0-3989 GCA_035559295.1 Candidatus Eiseniibacteriota bacterium | reverse complement strand
AGGGCAAGTTTATCGTGTCGCTAAATGATCACCCAGAAGTGAGGCGGATATTTCGCCCGTTCCGGATCAGGCAGGTTCGGGTCAAATACAGCGCCAATCATCCGTCTACCGGCCGCGCCGAGGGCCGCCGTGAGCTTTTGATCAGCAACTATTGACCTGGTATACAGGGCCTTGAGCGGGGCAAATCGCGTGCGGTTTTTTGTTGTGGATAAGTCGCGGTTTCAAACAAAGGTTCACGTACTAAACCAGAAAAGTTATCACCTTTCTGACGCGATCTATTCACCTTTCGCATCACATTGACTGCGGCTGGGACGCCTCGCCCCTGAGGAGCTAACCAAACGACATTCTGTTCATGCACCGTTTGCGCGCATAGAATAATCCGAATAACGCAGCTGAATCTGTTCAATTTAACGGCTGAGCGGGGTGGTGTCAAAAAGACCGCGCGACGCGCTATTTGAGCCCGAGGGCGTCCTCGATGCGGTAAAGCCCGGGCTTTTGGGTTGCGAGCCAGCGCGCGGCGCGCAGCGCGCCGCGCGCAAACGTCTCGCGGCTGTGCGCGCGGTGGGTCAACTCCAGGCGCTCGCCGATGCCGCCGAAGATCACGGTATGCTCGCCGACGATATCGCCGGCGCGAACCGACAGGAGCGCGATTTCCCTTCTCGTCCGTTCGCCGACGAGCCCCTTGCGGCCGCTCACGCTCACCCTGTCGAGATCCCGCCCGAGCGCGCGCGCCACGGCGCCGGCGAGCGCGAGGGCGGTACCGCTCGGGGCGTCTTTCTTGAAACGGTGATGCGCCTCGATCACTTCGATGTCGTAGTCGTCGCCCAGAGCTCGCGCTACGCGGCCGACGATCCCCGTGAGCACCGCGACGCCGAGGCTCGTGTTGGCGGCCAGCAAAGCCGGCGTGCGCCGCGCAAGCCGCGCGATCGCCGCTCGTTGGCCGGCGCTGAAGCCGGTCGTGGCGATGACGATCGGACGGGCGGCTCGCGCGGCGGCTTTGAGGTAGCCGAGCGACGCCGCCGGGTTGGTGAAATCGATCACGACGGCGCGACGATCGAGGTGGGGTTCGATCCGATCGGTGAGTTTGACGCCGATCGGCCCGGCGCCGGCGACCTCCCCGGCATCGCGGCCGAGCCGCGGGCTTCCCGGTTTGTCGATGGCGGCGCAGAGGGCGACGTCGCCGGCCTGGCGGATCGCGCGAATCACCGCGCCGCCCATCCGTCCGGCGGCGCCGCAAACGATCAGCTCGAGCGGCACCGGACTAGAGCAAGCCGAAATCGGTCATCGCCTGCCGGAGCCGCTTGAGGTTTCCCTCGGCCATGGGCGTGAGCGGCAACCTGAGCTCGGCGCTGCACTTCGCCATGAGCGAGAGCGCAGTCTTCACCGGAATCGGATTGGTTTCAAGAAACAGGCTGCGAATCAGCGGCAGGAGCCGGAACTGCAAATCGCGGCCGCGGCTCCAGTCCCCTTTGAGGCACGCTTCGGCCAACTCGGCCATCGGCCGCGGCGCGACGTTGGCGACGGTTGAAATCACGCCTCGGCCGCCGAGCGCCATGAGCGAAAACGTCAGCGAGTCCTCTCCCGAGTACACTGCGAGACGGTCGCCGCAGAGCCGCATCACATCGAGCGCCTGATCGACCGAGCCGGTCGCTTCTTTGACGCCCGCGATACGCTCGATCTCGCACAGGCGCGCCAGCGTTTCCGGCTCGATTTTCGACCCCGTGCGCGCCGGAATGTTGTAGACGATGATCGGGATTGCGGTTTCGGCCGCGACCTTTTTGTAGTGTTGGTAGATGCCCTCCTGTGTCGGCCGATTGTAATAAGGCGAGATCAGCAGAGCGCCGTCGGCGCCCGACTTCTCGGCTTCCCGCGTCAAGCGCACGGCTTCGGCCGTGGAGTTCGATCCGGTCCCGGCGATGACCGGCACGCGTTTGGCGACCGCCCGGATCACCGCTTTGATCACCTGTTCGTGCTCCTCGTGCGTAAGCGTCGCCGATTCGCCCGTGGTGCCGCACGGCACGATGCCGTGGGTCCCGCTCTCGATGTGAAATTCAACCAGCGCTTCGAGACTCGCCCAGTCCACCTTGCCGTTTTTGAACGGTGTCACGAGCGCGACGATCGAGCCGGTAAACATGCTTGTCCTCCTAACGCACGCGGATCGTGCCGTTGAACACTTCCTCCGCTCCTCCGGTCATATACACGCGCTGGTTCTCACGCCATTCGATACGCAGATCACCGCCGCGAAGGTGCACCGTGACGCTGCGCTCGGTGCGGCCGCTCAGAGCCCCGGCCACGGCCGCCGCGCAGGCTCCGGTGCCGCAGGCCAGCGTCTCTCCGGCGCCGCGCTCCCAAACGCGCATCCGCAGTTCGGCGGGCCGCAGCACCTCGACGAACTCGGTGTTCACCCGCTTCGGGAAGAACGCATGGCGCTCGAATTTCGGGCCCAACCGTTCGAGATCGAGGCCGTCGATCTCGTCGAGAAAAACCACGCAGTGCGGGTTCCCCATCGACACGCAGGTTACTGCGTAGGTTTTTCCGTCCACCGTCAGCGGGTGATTCAGGACCCGGCCGGCGGCGTTGACCGGGATTCTCGGCGCGTCGAAAATCGGCTCCCCCATGTCGACTTCGACCTCGGCGCCGACGATCCGCGGCCGGATGATGCCCGCCAAGGTTTCGACTTCCAGCTCCCGCTTATCGGTGATGCCGTGATCGTAAACGTATTTTGCAAAGCAACGGATGCCGTTGCCGCACATCTCGACCTGGCTTCCGTCGGCGTTGTAGATCTCCATCTTGAAGTCGGCGATCTTCGAAGGGTGAACCGTAAGCAGCTGGTCCGCGCCGATGCCGAAACGGCGGTCGCAGAGCTTCCCGGCAAGGGCGCCGAGGTTGGGAACGTCGGTTTTGAGGCAATCGATAAAGATGAAGTCGTTGCCGCAACCCTGCATCTTGGTGAACGCGATTTCCATACCTTGAACCTGGAACGTTGAATCTCGGACCTGTTCTACTGCAGCGCCGGCGGAATCACCTCGCCGCGGACGAGATCGTCGAAGCTTTCGCGCGCGCGCACGACGTAGTAGCGATCGCCGTCCACGAGCACCTCCGGCGGCTTGGGATGCGAGTTGTAGTTCGACGCCATGGCAAACCCGTAGGCGCCGGCGCTCATGATCGCCAACAGATCCCCCGGCCGCGGCCGCGGCATCTCGCGATCCTTGGCGAAGAAGTCGCCGCTTTCGCAGATCGGCCCGACCACGTCGGCGATGATCGGCTCGGCGCCGTCCTGCACGACCGGCTGGATCGCCTGATACGAGCCGTAGAGAGCCGGGCGGATGAGATCGTTCATGCCGCCGTCCACGATAACGAATTTTTTTTCATCGGTTTCCTTGAGGTAGAGCACTTCGGTCACCAGAATGCCGGCGTTGCCGACGATCACCCGGCCGGGTTCGAGGATCACGGTCACGTCCAGTCCTCGCAGGCCCTCGATGATCGCCTGAGCGTACTGTTCGGGCGCCGGCGGACTTTCGTCTTTGTAGCGAATGCCCAACCCGCCACCAAGGTCGAGGTAGCGGATCTGCGCGCCCTGCTTTCCGAGCGAGCCCAAGAGCACCCGATCGAGGTATTCGCGCACGCGCGCCAGCGCATCGACGAAGGGCGAAAGCGACGTGAGCTGCGAGCCGATGTGGCAATCGACGCCGATCACTTGGAGGTGAGGCATGGAGGCCGCCTTACGGTAACCCTCGAGCGAGCGCTTGATATCGACGCCAAACTTGGCTTTCTTCATGCCCGTTGAAATATAGGGATGCGTTTGCGGATCGACATCCGGATTGATCCTCAAGCTCACCGGCGCCTTTTGGCCCACACGGCCGGCGATTTCGTTGAGCGCCGACAGTTCCTGTTCCGATTCCACGTTGAACATCAGGATGCCGCTGTGGAGGGCGTATTCGATCTCGTCGCGCCTTTTCCCAACGCCGGAGAAGACGATTTTTTTCGGA
>DATMBL010000050.1:0-9274 GCA_035559295.1 Candidatus Eiseniibacteriota bacterium | reverse complement strand
AGACGGTGACTGGCCTCCATGCCGTTCTCGAAAACGGCGCTACCGCTCCGCCGAAGCTCGATCTTGCGGAAACCCAGCCTCACGGTTCGTCGAGCGCGGCATCCTCGAACATGAAACAAGGCTTTCGGAGCCACGGATCGTACCCGCCCGAGGCCGATCAAGCCGGTCAAACGAGCGCTTCGAACACGATCGCCGCGGACCGCGACGATTCGGCCGCGCACGGGCAGCCGCCGCCCGAGGCTTCGTTTGCCATTCACCCAAACGGCGGCCACGGCTACAAGGTGTTCGTCGCAATGATTCCGCTGCTGTTGATCACCGGCACCGTGCTCGCGGGGTTCCTGCGCAAACAATCGATCGAGGCGGAAACCGCTGCAATGTCCGACTTCAGCGGTCCAAACGAAACCGCCGGTGGCGGCCCGGCGCTCGGCGCGGGCCCAACTGCCGAGCGCCGGGGCCACCCGGCCGGGACTGAACAGCCCCACACCGGTCCGATCTTCGCGGCGAGCTATCAGGGCGAAAGCGACGGTGCGCCTGCCGCGGATCCCGCCCAGCCGGAGCGGGCTCGCGATGATCGTCTCGCAAGCGATCCCGCAGGTGCGCCTTCCGTCTCGAACGCGGGCAATCCGCCCGGCCGGTTCTGGGGGAGTTACCGGATCGTGCGACCGACCCAGGTGCATAAAGAACCCAACGAGAGCTCGCCGGCCGTCTCTAAACTCGATGCCGGAGCGCAAGTAAACGTCGTCGCCGGCGCCGACGGCTGGCTGGAAATCCGTTCCCAAGACGGCCGGCCCTCAGGATTCATCAAGAGTGAAACCGCGGCACGTAAGCGTTAATCCCCTCTTTCCTCTTTTCCAGACGGGATGACAGAGGGCTTGCGTCTTTTTCAGGACTCGCTCTTTCGGCGCGAGCATCTGCTCTGCGTCGGGCTATCAAAGCGACCGGCCTGAGATACTTATCCGACCAACGGGCTCGTGCTACAAAGGAAAAAACTCCTCCGCAGCGCGTGCCGATGGAGCTGCATTTCGAGGCTCAGGGGAAAGGCCATCCCCTGCTGATCCTTCACGGACTACTCGGATCGTCCGACAATTGGCGAGCGATCGCTCGGCGGCTCGCGGCGTCGCTGAACGTTTTCACCGTGGATCTCCGTAATCACGGGCGCTCTCCCCGCTCCGACGCGATGAACTATGCTTTCATGGCGGCCGATCTTCTGGAACTCATGGAACGTCAGAAGATCGGCGGGCCGCATATCCTCGGGCATTCCATCGGAGGTAAGGTGGCCATGCAGCTCGCCGCCGAATGTCCGGAGCGGATTGAAAAGCTCGTGGTCGTCGATATCGCGCCTCGTGCCTACCCGCCGGCACATCGCCGACTGCTCGAAACCCTGCGGTTACTGGATATCGGTCGCTACCAGAGTTTTACCGAGCTTGACCGAGCGCTCGCAATCGAGATTCCCGAAACTCCGACCCGGCAGCTCGTGCTCAAGAATATCGCCCGGGGCGACAACCGGCGGCTCCGTTGGAAGATCGACATCGAGGCGATCGCGAGTAACTACGAAAACCTCATCGCGGCGATTACACCGCGCAACGTCTTTTCAAAACCCGCTCTGTTCATTCGCGGCGGACGCTCGGACTACATGGGCGCCGCCGACGTGCCGCTGATTCGACAGACGTTCCCCGCCGCCCGCATCGAGACGGTCGCGGCTGCAGGCCACTGGGTTCATGCCGACGCGCCCGACGAGTTCCTGCGGGTGGTGAGCGGATTTCTCGCCGAGCGGTGAGTGGGCGCGGTTCCTCAGAGACGAGGCTTTCGAGCCGCAGTCAATGGGCCGGTGCCTTGAGGAGGCCTGCAGGCTAGCAGTCTTGGGGAGGCTTGGGCGGTGGCCTTCGAGGCGGAGACCTATTGACCGGAGCCCAAAGCGGCTCGCGCTCTCGGGCCAAAGCCGAGACGCGTGAATAATCGACCTGACTTCCCGCTCTTTGCTGTTCCGCCCGGCTAGACGGTCACCCAACGCCGTGGTATGACCTGCCCGCAGAGGAGGGCCTCAGATGGCGCAGCGCAGGAGCATCCACATCAAGGGGATGGAGCACGGCGCTCCAATACCCAACGGCGCGGTGATCGGCAACCTGGTCTTCTCTTCGGCGATTTCCGGCAAGGACGCGCAAACCGGCGTCGCACCGGCCAACCCCGAAGAACAGGCCGAAGCGATGTTTCGCAACCTGCGCCTCTTTATGGAGGCCGCGGGCGGCACTCCCGACAACATCGCTCATGTGACCGTTTTTCTCAGAGAGGAAAAATACCGCGACGCGGTCAACAAGGCCTGGCTCGAGATGTTTCCCGACGAGCACGACCGGCCGGCGCGCCACGCGATTAAGGCGGAACTCCGGGGCGACGTTTTGTTCCAGATCGAAGTCATCGCAGTACTGTAGAACCACACGCGCCGCGATCAAGATGGAGCGGGTGCGTCGTTATGCTGTCTTGCGTCGCGCTCCGTACTCCATGCCGCTTACCCATCCGCAACCAGGGGACCGAACTCCTCACAAAACGTGCCGATCCCGCCGTTGTAGACATAATCGGCCATATCATCGAGCGGGCCGGGTTCGCGGTTGATGATCGCGAGCAATGCCCCGTTGCGTTTGGCAATCACGGGAAAGGACGCGGCCGGTTGCACCTGCAAAGACGATCCCATCACGATGAAGATTTCCGCTGTTTCGGTCCATTCCTGAGCCCTGAGCATCGCCTCTTGAGGCATGGCTTGGCCGAACGAGATCGTCGCGGATTTGAGAATCCCGCCGCAGGTATCGCACGCCGGAGACTTCAAGGTGGCGGCAAATTTTTTGATGGTGTCGTCGGGATCGAATGTCTTGCCGCACTCGAGACACACGACCGACCTGTGCGATCCGTGGAGTTCTACGACCTTGTCGTCCGGCAACCCCGCCATGCTGTGTAGCCCGTCGACGTTTTGCGTGATCAGGCCAATCAGTTTTCCCTTGTCGTTAAGCGCGCAGGCGAAGTAATGGCCGATATTGGGTCTGGCGTTCCTGTGCGCTTCGTAGGTTTCGAGCCGCCGTTTCCACTGCTCGATCCGCGCCGCCTCGCTGGTGACGTACTCCTGATACGTGATCGGCCGGTAACGCGTCCAGATCCCTCCCGGGCTACGAAAATCCGGGATTCCGGATTCGGTGCTGATGCCGGCACCGGTGAATATCACGATATCGTCGCTTTGCCTGACCTTGCCGGCGAATTCTTGAAGCGTAAGCATCTTCACCTCCTAATGAAACAGCTGCGGCTCCGTGACACGATCCTAGCCCGGGGCTCGGCTCGCGGGAAGCTTAAGCGTCAGACCCAGCGCACCGGATAAAAGAATCAGTCCTCCGGTGATCGTGTAGCCCAGCGCAAACGAACCTGCGTCGCCCATCAAACCAATGAGCGCCGGAATTGCGCCCGCCCCGATGATATATCCGGCAGGCACGGTAAACGCGACCGCGAGATTGCGCGCCTCGGGCGGGGTTATGGCGGCAAGCGCCGCGAACGCCGCGGGAAAGAACCAGACCGCGACCAGCGGCTGGATGAGGACGACGAAGGCCAGAGCGCGATGCTGCACTATCCCCAGCAAGGCGGTGGCAACGCCCGAGAACACGAGCGCGATCACGATCGTGCGTTTGGGGCCGAGGCGATCCGAGACCCATCCTCCGAGTAGCCCGAGAGCCGGTCCGTACGATCTCGAGAGCGCGACCAGCGTATTGGCCGAGCTCGGGGTAAGGCCGCGCTCGCTCGCCAAATAGAGCGGCAACATCGCGTAGACGCCGATGGTCGAACTCACCCCGAAACCGAACAGGATCAGCATGAGCCAGAACGTCTTCAACCGGACCAGTCTGCCGAACGCGCTCGAGAACGGCGATTCGCCGGGAAAGTCGCCGCCGTGACCAAGCCGGCCGTAAACGCCTCCGCAGACCAGCGCCACCGCGCCGATAGCAACCAAGGCGCAGCGCCATGTGGCCCATTTGAGGAACGCCTCCGCAATGAAAGGGCTGATGAAAAACGCTACGTTCGGCGCCAGCTCGTGAACCGCTATCGCTTTGCCCCAGTGCGCCGGCGCGATGATGGACGTGATCGTTGCGATCGCCGACGGAATGTAGAGTCCCGCGGCGAATCCCAGCGCCAAAAACCCCCACGCCATAGGCCACAGACTATCCGCCGCGGCAATGGCCAACATCGCCGTTCCGATCCCCGCGGTCGAGACCGTGATCGCCAGCCTGTGCGTCGCCCGCGACGCGAGCAGACCCGAGCCGAGGAGCCCGAGCACATAGCCGGCTGAAATCAGGAAGAAAAACAAACCGGCCTGGCTATGAGTGATACGCAGTTCCCGCTCGATCGTATGCAGGAGCGGTGAGAAGATGAGCCGCGCAACGAAATTGACGAGAAAGATCAGTGTGAGGAAAAGAACCGAAGCCAAACCGGACGGGACCGGAAGCCTCTTATGTCGGGCGGTGGTCACGTTGTTCCGCGCGCGCTCGCAGCCTACCTCCCTCGTGACGCGCGCTGCCGCGGGTCTTTTGCAGAAGCTGATCAGGGCTCTTGGGGCGCCGCCGGCCATTCGGCGAGAAGCCGGCCGTATCCCGGGATCGGAGAGGCGATCTGGAGCTTTTCCAGAATGTACCACAACATTGCCGGATTGCTCGCGATGACGCTCGTCTTTAGCTCCCGCTCGATTTTTTCGATCGCCTTTATCGGATCGAGCACCGCGCCCTGGAAATAAATCGCATCCTGGACCCCGGTCTCCTGGAGAGCGCGCCGCGCCAGCTCGAACACCTCGCCGGGCGCCATCCGTTTTGGCATATCCAGATTTTCAAAAGGATGCGGCGCCGTCGCCGTGATCCCTTTTTTTTCGAGATGCCGGCAAATGAGATCGTTCAGGCGGCGGTCAAACGGGGTGAGCAACAGAACACGGCTGGCCGAGTACGCGCGCAACGCCGCGGCGCACGCGTGCAGCGCGGTGGTAAACGGCACCCGCAGCGCTGCCCTGAGATCATCGTAAAGGCCTGGATTCAGAACTTCGGTCGGCGCGGCGCTCACGATGACGCCGTCCCACGCGTGGCGCGCGGCCAGTTCCAGTACCCGGTCGATGATGACGTCCTTCTTGTTCTCGATTTCATAAAGGGAACGGCTGTAGAGTCCCAACCCCTCGAAATCGATCCTTATCGAGGAAGGGATCAAGGGCGTGAAACTCGCGTAATGCGGCATCGAGCTCGCGCCGCCGCTGATAAAACCGATCTTCGCCTTGATAGTGTCAGCCATAGCGCCGCTCTCGTAACTTTCGCCTTGATGTCCGGCTTCGGTTCTTCTTCGCCGCAATTCGGTTCCCGGGTCTTGCGACCGCGCCAACCTTGAACCGGCCTTGGCTCACTTCTTCGCCGCCTTGTATTTCTCGATCGCTTGTTTCAAGTCCTCGTATTCCGGGCAACGTCCAAAGAACGGGCAAGCCCGCTTGAGGTCCGCCAGTTGCTTTTCCGCGTTTTCGAGCTGGTTCATGTCGAGATAAAGCTCGCCGAGGTACTCGTGCGCGCTCCGGTGATTCCTATCGAGTTTTAATGCGATGCGGTAATGTTCCAGCGCTTTTTCGAAGTTGCCCGTCTTGCGATAGCTGTAGCCGAGCATGTTATGCACGTCGGCATCGTTGGGCACTTCCTTGACCGCCTTCGTGAGATGCTCGAGCGCGGCCTTGTAATCCTTGGCTTCCACAGCTTTGCGCCCGGCCGCCGCGTTCGGGTTTTGCGGTGGCTCTTTCGGCTCCGGCAGATCCGCCCAGACAGCGCCGTGAAACAAACTTACACTGATTACCATCGCTAATCCATGTAGAACCCATTTCATGCGCAACCCTCCTCTAAAAGATGATGACACCGCGCACCCGCAGAGCTCGCAGAGACGAGAAGATAATCTAGGGATACGCGCGCCCGGCGCGCTGACTCTCTTCCTTCGTCTCTTTCGTGTGCTCCTTCGAAAATTGCCTCGAAGCGACGGTTTCAGCAAAAGCTTGATCGGACGGCGACCCCCGGAGGTCCGGTGGCCGAGGAGCGTGAAGCATCGCCTTTACTTGCGCGCGGTTGTTTTGAATACGGCTCGTCCTTACCGCCAATCCGCCCTGGAGATCGCGTACGTCGAACGTGTTGCCGAGATCGACATACCCGGACAAGATCGCCATTGACGTGTACGGCGGGGTGAGGATCACGGCGTCGGCCGCTTTGCTCGTCAAAACCGCGTGGCTGCCCGCCGTCGTGTTCGTCGTGATATAAGCGACCCTTTCGTTGTCCAGCCGCTTCATGATCGTCAGCGCGGCGTAGTGCGCCAGGGAGCCGATGCCGCTCACCCCGACATTCGACGTCGGCGACCGCGCCGAGCTCTCGGTTCCAGTCAACACCTTCGACCACGCGGAGCTCGCCGAAACCGTCCACGCGTTCGAGCCACTCTCGAAGGTCACGATAAAGCATGTGCAGTGGTTGCCGGACCGCGATCATAGAACGAGCGCGACGGAGCTACAAGTGTCCCGGGCTTGTGAACCGTCGCCGCGCTCGCTATATAGGGTCTCGATCCGACGGAAACGCTTTCCCGGCACGGAGACCCTCGTGTTGATCCGGCTCCACCCGATCCTACTTGCGCTGCTCCTGCTATCATGCGGCAGCGCGGCCGAACCCGAAACGCGCGCGGCGTTCGTCGAGGTCGGCCCGCCATCGGCCCTCCGACTTCCACCGCCCTATGCGACGCCGTCGGCGCAGAACCGCTCGAAAGCAATCGGCTGGCCCCAAGGTCGGATCCCGCGCGCACCTGCAGGCTTCGCCGTGCGGCTGTTCGCCGACGATCTCGACAACCCCCGCTGGATTTATGTGCTGCCGAACGGCGACGTCTTGGCGGCGGAATCGATTCGCGAGTCACCGAACCGCCCGGCGGATCGTTCGGCCAACCGGATTAGTCTGTTCCGCGACACGAATAAGGACGGGCAGCCCGACAGGCGCGAAACGTTTCTCTCCGGGCTCAACCTGCCGTTCGGGATGCTGCTCCTCGGCGGCTGGTTTTACGTGGCGAACACCGACGCGCTCGTTCGCTACCCTTATAAGACCGGGCAGACGCGCATTGAAACCCAAGGCGAAAAGATCCTCGATCTTCCCGCGGGCGGCCACTACACCCGCAACGTGATCGCCGACCCCTCGGGCCGCAAACTCTACGTTGCCGTGGGCTCCACCGGCAACGTTGACGAGGACAAGCGAGATGCGAAGGATCCGAGGCGCGCCGCCATTCTGGAAATCAACCCGGACGGCAGCGGCATGCGCGTATTCGCCGGCGGGCTGCGCAACCCGGTGGGCATGGATTGGGAGCCGAAAACAAACGTCTTATGGACGGTGGTCAATGAGCGAGACGGCCTCGGCGATCAGCTCGTGCCCGATTATCTCACCAGCGTCAAAGAGGGCGCTTTTTACGGCTGGCCCTACTCCTATTTCGGTCAAAACGAAGATCCTCGGAAAAAGGGTGAACGACCGGACCTGGTAGCCAAAGCGATCCCGCCGGATTACGCGCTCGGTTCGCATGTGGCGGCACTCGGGCTTGCTTTCTACCGCGGTCAATCGTTTCCCGCGCGCTACCGCGGGGGCGCCTTCATCGGCATGCATGGATCCTGGAACCGATCCAATCTCGTCGGCTACAAGGTGGCCTTCCTGCGTTTCGAAAACGGCAGGCCGGCCGGAACGCTCGAAGATTTCCTGACCGGGTTTATCGCCGACGAAAGAACAGCGGAGGTTTACGGGCGACCGGTAGGCGTCACGGTTTTACCCGACGGATCGCTGCTCGTGGCCGACGACTGGGGCAAGAAGCTCTGGCGCGTAACCGCAACACGCTAGCGTCGAAGCAATAATGGGAGATCTCGCGCAAAGCTCGCAAAGAGCGTTAAGTTAAGAGATCAAATGTTTTGGGCTTGAGTTGCGGGGTCTTTGCGCCCTTGGCGTGCTTGGCGCGAGAAAGTCTTATCTTTTCGACCGCACGTTGCGAGATGAGCGGGAAGGGCCGGAGCGCCACGCGGCGTATATCTTGAGGAGCGATTGACATGCGTATGATCATGGTCGGCACCGGGCCGATCGGGGGCATCATCGGCGGCCGGCTTGCGCGCGCGGGCCACGACATTACGTTTGTCGATGTCGATGACCAACACGTCGATGCGATCCGCCGAAACGGCCTTCAGGTCGATGTGCCGGACGGCCCCTTCAACGTTCGAGTTCCAATTTTCTTTCCCCACGAAGTCCATGGGAAGTTCGATGTCGCGTTCATTGCCGTGCGCTCAAACCACACGGCGAATGCCCTCGATTCCGTGCTACCGCATCTTGCCGGGGAAGGACTCGGCGTTTCTCTACAAAACGGCATCAATCCACCGCTGCTCGAAAGAGTTCTCGGGCCGGACCGCACGATCGGGGTGGCGATACGAATGGGCTGCCGCAAGATCGCGCCGGGCCACGTGCACACCGATATTCGCGGTCAACTGTATATCGGGCACTTGCATGGTAAAACCACAGCGTCGCTTCAAACCCTCCACCGACTCCTCGATCACGTAATCCCGACCGAAATAACCGACAACATCCGCGGTGTCCTGTGGAGCAAACTCACTTATACCTGCCTCGGCTACTTCGGGTCGCTTGCCGATGCGTCGCTTGCGACGACTTGCGCGGATCACTCCTGCCGCAGGGCGCTTGCACAATTCATGGGAGAGGTCGTGGCGGTTGGCGCCGCCGTCGGCGTTCGTTTCGTCCCGCTCGCGGAGTACGACCCGGCGGATTTTCACCCCGACCGCCCCTTAGATCGGCGGATCGCGGCGGTTGACGAAATGGCCAAGTCGTGGAAGTTTGCCGATCGTAAAGGCCCGTTACGACAGATTCAAAAAGGGGTTGTGACCGAAGTCGATTACACGCTCGGCCACGTCATTCACGAAGCAGAAAGAGCCGGTATCTCAACGCCCTTGTGCGGTAAAGTTCTAGCGATGATTCAGGAGCTCCAGGCCGGCAAGAGAAAACTCGATATCTCCAATTACGACGCGCTAAAAACCCTTTAGGCTCCTTAGCCCTCGTTTGCCGCCCTCTCACCACCCGGCACCCTCGCCAGTGCCTGTTCTGGACCCCCACCCGTTTAGCCTGATAAGAATAGCGGCATGAGCGGCGCCCCTGAACAACGTGCTTTTGAAAGCTCGAGACCGATTTTCGCGGCTGGCGGCCTCGTCTGGCGCGCCACATGGTACGGGCGG
>DATMBL010000049.1:0-5032 GCA_035559295.1 Candidatus Eiseniibacteriota bacterium | reverse complement strand
CTCTGGAACCCTATGCCGAATGGGTCAAAGAAATCTTTGCCGCTCACGCGATCCCGACGGTGACGTTTACCGAAGCGCCGCTCTTGCAATCGCCGCCGTCGAAGGCGGTCGTGTTGCTGCTCACACTCGCGGATAAAAACTACTTCCGTACCCAATTCATTGATCTCGTCGCTTCCCCCCATTTCAAATTCCCCGGCCCGGTCCCGGCGGATTTAGAGCCGCGGCCCGATCTCTGGGATCTGTTGACGCGGCGGCTCGGGATCACGAAGGGCCCGGAGGAGTGGGCTCGCTTGGAACGGCATCTCCATCGCGCCGCCGAGTTCTCGGTCGAGAAAGAAGGCGAAGAGGAGCCCGGAGCGCTCAGCGTGGCGGCCGAGCAAATTCGCTTGCTCTGGACGCTGTTCAGCGAAATCTACCGGGATTTGAGCCGGCTTCCGCTCAAAGCTTCGTGGAGAGAGTACGGCGAGCTTTGGAAAGACCTGATCGAGAAATATGTGGATTTTTCAGAGCCCGAGCCGTCCGCGACCGCTCCGGAAGCGCAAACCGCCAAAGCCGCCGTCTCGAACACGCTCGACGCGCTGAGCCAACTCGAAGCGGTCGAAGCAAACCCGTCGCGCGCCGAGTTTACCGGCGCGTTTCAGCGGGCGCTCGAGCGCGCGACGCTGCCGCTCGCCGAGCGGAACGTCGCGGGCGCTTGCGTGCTCGATGCCATGGCGGCGCGCGGCTCGAGATTTCGCGCGCTCTTTATCCTCGGATTGAACGAGGGATTGTTCCCGCGCGCGATTCGCGAGGACGCTTTCCTCAGGGATCGGAGCCGCAGGGTCATCGAAACCGTGCTCGGCTGCAAGGTGAGCCCAAAGCTCGCGGCCTTCGACGAAGAGAAACTCCTCTTCGAACTCCTCATCGGCGCCGCCGGCGAGCGCCTTTACGGTTTGTATCATCGTTATGACGATACCGGAACGCCGGCAGAGCCGTCCTGGTACCTGACGGAGCTGGAACGGGCATTCGCCCCTCGCGGAGGCGTGTCAAAAACGTTCGTTCCCCGCGGGATCCGCGAAAAAGAACGGGTCCAGCCGTTTTTCTCCGATGATTGGCTCCTGCCCGAAGAGCTGGCGGTCCGCCTGGGTGTTCGGGGCGAAGATCCCGAGCCTCTGCTCGAGCATTTTCCGGAGCTCCACCGGCTCTACGCGCCGGGGAGCCGTCTCCTCGAGGAGCGCGAAGCGACGCACGGCCGGCTAACCGCCTATGACGGCATGACCGGCTACCTCGCGGAATACTGGCGCTCCGTTCAAGAGAAAGGGCTTGGCCCCACGGTTCTCGAGCGTTACGGCCGCTGTCCGTTTCAGTTCTTCGCCGTACACGTTCTCGATCTTCGCCCGCTCGAGCGCCCGGAGCGCCAAGCCGAACCCGATCCCTCCGAAAAGGGAAAGCTCATCCACGCGATCCTCAAGCTTTTTTATGAACGGCTGCTCGAGCGAGGCTTTTTCCGCGGCCCCGGCAAGCCTGCGGCTCCCGGGGCGCTGCTCGAAGCGAGCGCGCGAGAAATTTTCGCCGCCTACGAGCGCGAGCATGCGGTCGGCTATCCGCTCCTCTGGGAAATCACCCAGTCGGAGATCATTACGCTGCTCGACGAGTACGTCGCGCGCGATCTCGAGGCGCTCGCGCATTCGAGCGAGCGACCGGTTGCATTTGAGCTCGAAGTTCGCGGCAGGCTCCCGTCCGATTGGCCCGAGCCGGCCGCGAACCTCCCGATTGCGGGCACGATCGACCGGCTCGACTTCGACGAGCAAAGCGGCCGCTACCGCGTGATCGATTACAAATTCACCACGAGAAAGAGACCGGCCGGCCTCGAGTCCAGTCTCGCCCTTGCCGCGCTCCGCGGCGAGAGGCTCCAGGCACCCTTCTACCTATTCTTGGCGCGAAGCTTCTTCGAACAGCGCGGCACGCCGCCGTCCGCCGGCGAGGCGGCGTTTTGTTTCCTGGCGCCGCGCGCGGAAAGCGCGCGCTTCCCACGAGTGATCCTGAGCGCGGGCGACTGGACCAACGATTACGTCGCCGGCTTGGGCGAAACCGTCGCCCTTTTCGTTCGCCATATCCGGGACGGCTACTACTTCATTCATCCCGGCGAGGCCTGCCGGGTGTGCGAGGCCGCGCACGTCTGTCGAAAAAACCACCTGCCGGTCCAGTGGCGCGCGGCGAACGACCCGTTGAGCGCCGCTTACGAGCAGGTCCTGCAAAAGGGCATGGGCAAAGATTGATGGTGATGCGCGAGTTAGCCGAACCGGCCCTCGAGGACGCCGCGGAGCGATGGCGCGCCACCACGACGTTTGACGCCAATGTCGTCGTTACGGCCGGCGCCGGAACCGGCAAAACCACCCTGCTCGTGGATCGGCTGATCCACCTTCTCCTGCGCGAACCGCGGCCGTTGGAAATAACCGAGATCGTGGCGCTGACCTTTACCAACAAGGCCGCCAACGAAATGCGGGCTCGGCTGGGGCAGCGGCTGAAGAGCTATCTCGAGGTCCGGCTGGACCGCGAACCCGCAAGCGCAGTCGAGGCAAAGACCCACGGCGAGGTCGGAGCGCTCGTGCGCCTCTACGCCCTGAGCAAGGCCGAACTCGACCGGCGCGCCCGTAAGGCGCTGCGCCAGTTGGAGCGCGGCCACATCGCAACGATCCACAGTTTTGCGGCCGCGCTCCTCAGGCTCTACCCCGCGGAAGCGGGCGTCGATCCGCACTTTAAAGAGGACGATGGCGCGTGGTTCGAAAAACACTTCGACGAGCAATGGTCGCTGTGGATCGACCGCGAGCTCGCTTCGAGCCACGGTCGCGCCGATCTCTGGCGACGTGCGCTACGCCGCACATCGCTCGGCGCTCTTCGCGAGGTTGCGGCATCGCTCTGCTCGGAAACGATCCCGCTCGACGGGCTCGACACAGGCGAGCGTTCTGCGACCGGCGCATCAGCCGTACGCGAATGGCTTCAAGAGCTTGCGGCGGAAGCGCGGTTTTTGCTCGAGCGCTATCCCGTCGAGGTCCATCAAATCGATCGTTTTCTGCGCTATGCGCTGCGCGTACTCGAGCACGCGCGCGCCCGCGGCGAGATCGCTCCGGGTGTGCTGGAAGAAGAGCGCCGTTGGTTTTTCGAACGCACCCCGCAGCGTACCGCGCGCTGGACGGAAAGCGATTTTCTCCGACTCCGCCGCCTCTGCCGAATCTGCCGCGGCCTTTTTCGTGTCGATTCGAGCTTTGCCCGGGTGGTATTCGAGCTTCTGGTTCCGTTCGCGCTCGAATGCCGCTCGAGTTTCATCCGGCGGGGCTTCGTGTCCTTCGACGGGCTGTTGGTGCGGGCGCGAGACCTGTTGCGTGATCAGCCGAGATTGCGCGAGGAGCTGAAAGCCCAGTTCAGGGCGCTGCTTGTCGATGAGTTTCAAGATACCGATCCGATCCAGTACGAGATCCTTCTCTACCTCGCCGAAAAGCCCGGCGCGAGCGCCGCCGACTGGCGCGACGTGCGGATCGAGCCCGGAAAACTCTTTGTCGTCGGCGACCCCAAACAGTCGATCTACAGTTTTCGCCGGGCCGACATCGAAGGATACCTCGACGTCGTGCGAGGGACTGTTTTGGCTCAGGGCGGTATCGAGTGTCTCCTCCGCGCTAACTTCCGCAGCCACGGCCGCATCCTGGATGTCGTGAACGGCATTTTCGGCCGACTGATTCGGCCCCAGGCCGGGCTTCAACCCGAATACGTTCCGATCCGCGCGCATCAGGCCGGCGAGCCCGAGTCGGCCGAAGATACCGGTTCTTTTCGCCGGGTGGCCTTTTCGAGAATCGCATCAGCCGGCGAGCTTCCGGGCGGGGCCGCGCGCCGCCGCGAAGCCGAGAGCCTGGCGCGCTGGCTCTCCGAGGAGGTGCTTGGGAAAAAGCGCATCCGCAACTCGAGCGGCGAGTGGGTGTCGGTCCAACCCGGGGATGTGGCCTTCCTCTTCAGGAGGCTCACGCAAGTGCACCTCTACCTCGAACCGCTGCGCCGTTACGGTATCCCTTACGTGGTCGAGGGAGAAAAGCACTTCTATGCGACCCAGGAAATCGTGGACGCGGTCAATCTACTGCGCGCCGTCATCGATCCGTACGACAGAGCCGCGCTGGTGGGCGTGCTGCGATCCCCCCTCGGCGCGGTGACCGATCGCGAGATCTACGAGCTTCACCGCGCCGGCCTCCTCGATTATCGATTGGCCGGTCGGCGGGAAGCGCTTGCCAAAGGCGCATTTGCGTCCGTTTGCGACCTCTACGCCGCGCTCGGCCGGCTTCACCGGGAAGCCCCGCGGCTTGCGGTTGGCGAAGCGCTGCGGAAGATTTTTGACGAAATCCCGCTCCGAATCTTAGCCGCGCGGTCGTTCAACGGCGAGCAAGCGGTTGCGAATCTGGAAAAGATCCGCGAGCTCGCCGCGGCGATGGGCCGGGCGACGAACACCACCCTGCCGGACGTGGTCCGGCAGCTGGAACGCCGGGTCCTGGAACTGGAAGAGGAAGCCGAAAGCGGGCTCGGCGAAGAGAGCGTGGACGCGGTAAGAATCCTTAGCATCCACAAGGCCAAAGGGCTCGAGTTTCCGGTAGTGATCTTGCCCGACGCGGCGGCCGCCCCGGCCGGAAGACGAGCGACGCAAAGCGGGGCCGTGTGCGATTGGTCGAGCGGCTTGGTCGCCCTCGAGACCGCCGACGGCTGCAATTTGGCGGCAATCTATCTCGATGACAAAAACCGCGCGTGCGAGGAAGCGGAAGAGAAGCGCCTGTTCTATGTCGCGATGACGCGTGCGCGCGAACACGTGCTGATCTCGTGCCCGCCCGGCCGGGTTGAAAGGGGAAGCTTTGCCGACATGCTGGAGCGGTCGGTCGAGGCGTCCTCGGCCGCGCCGGCGATGATCGTCGGCGATGGTGCGATTGCCCTCCAGCCGTTGACCGCAGCGAGTGAAGCGTTTTCGTTCTTAGCCCGGCAGCCCAAAAAGCGCGCGCCGCGCGCCGAATGGAGCGCCTTC
>DATMBL010000048.1:0-13347 GCA_035559295.1 Candidatus Eiseniibacteriota bacterium | reverse complement strand
TGCACGCCGGGCTTGCGCGTCACCACCATGAGATACGATTCGCTCACGGGGACGGCCAGGTAGCGGTACTTGGACATGTCGAACTGAATCGCCGGATTGCCGAAAAGCTGCTCCAGGATGATCGGCCCGGAGATGTTGCCGATCACGGTCGCGTCCTTGGGCGCGGCGTTAAAAACATGGTTCGCAGCGATGATACTCCCGGCCCCGGCCATGTTCTCGACAATCACCGAAGGATTTCCCGGAATGTACTTACCGACGTGGCGCGCAATCAGCCGTGAATACTGGTCGTACCCGCCGCCCGGCGAAAAACCGACGATGATGCGAATCGACTTACCGCGGTAGAAATCCGCAACCGCCTTCTCGTCAAACCCGGCCTTCCCTGGTTGCGCGGAAAAGGCGCTCGCACCCGGCGCCAAACTCCACGCCGCAACCACGGCCCCGAGACACCGCCACAGTGATCGCTTCATAGGGGACACCAACCTCCCTGGCCGCCGTAGCGTTCGACAACCCAGTCTTTAGACGAGGCCCGCGCACCGGGACTTCACCGGCTAAGCGCGGCCGCCGTGCCCGAGCCGTGCCTCTCCTATAATAAAAGCAACGGCGAGTCAACGCGCGTAGGTGCGCCTGGCTGCAAGGATTTCCGCGCAACCCGCCGAGTCTTCCTCCGCCTTCGCTGGAGTTGCTTCCCGACACTTGCGGCGCGGGTTCCGACCCTACGTCACGAACAACCGAGCGCGAGTTGATTTCAAAAAGCCCCCAATGATAGGTTCCGCGATCATCGGGAGGAGGCTTTCGATATGTCCTATGCTCGGCTCTTGGCTCTAACCACGTTCTTCATTGTCAACGCGGTTTCGGTTGTTGCGGCTCAGGAAAAGCTGCGGTTAGCCTGGGCGGGCTTTAGCCCGACAAACAGCCCCATTTGGGTCATCGAAGACCGAAAGCTCTTGCAAAAACAGGGCGTCGACCCGGAGATCGTGGCGATCAGCGCCAGCCCGACGGTGCTGCAGGCTCTTTTGGCGAACGAAATCGATGCGGCGAGCATTTCGGTCACGACGCTGGCCAGTTCGCGGCTCGCGGGCGCCGACACGGTCATGATCGTAGGGGTCGTTCCGACCTTCGTCGATCATATCGTTTCACTGTCCAGTATCACCAAAGTCGAGCAACTCAAAGGAAAGGTGGGGGGCGTCAACCGGCTCGGCAGCACGTCTGATCTGGGACTCCGTCTGGCGTTGAGAAAACTCGGCATCGATCCCGAGAGGGACGTCAAAATCATACCCGTGGGCGGCAATCCCGAACGGTTTGCGGCGCTCTCCAAGGGACTGACGCAGTTCACGATCATGCCGGAACCGTTCTTGACCCAGGCGGAGAAGCTCGGCTTTCGCAACCTCTACAATGTCGCCGATCTCAAGATCCCGTTCTGGTGGAACGGCGTGCTCAGCCGCGAAAGCATCATCAAATCGAAACGCCCGCTGCTACTGAAACTCACGCGCGCGATGATCGAAGCGATCCATATCATCAAAACCGAGAAGGAGTACGCCAAGTCGCTGTTCAAAAAGAATCTAGGCGTCAGCGACCCGGAGGGACTCGAGCGCGCGTACAAGGATTACTCCAACGTCTTTCCCGAAATCCCCTACCCGCATCCCGAAGGCGTAAAGACGATGCTCGACGATCTTGCGCCGAAAAACCCCAAGGCGGCGGGCGCCGACCCGAAACAGTTCGTCGATTTGTCTCTGGTCAAGGAAATCGAAGCCACCGGATTGATCAAGCAGCTCTATAGGAAGTAGCCAAGGAGCCGAGTCATGAAGCACGGTCCACAAACAGACGAACATCCGATGCTGCGGCCCGCGCTCGGGCGCCTTCGCGGCAAAGTCGCCATCGTTACAGGCGCCAACAGCGGGATCGGCCGCGCCACGGCGCGCGTTTTTGCGCGTGAGGGAGCGAACGTCGTCTGCTGCGATATTCAGGAAACGATCACGCCTCGGGTTGACGACCTGATCCGGCAGGACGGCGGCGAGGCGGTGTTCGCCACGATCGACGTGACCAAGCAAGCCGACTGCGATCGAATGATCGCCACCGCGCTCGAAAAGTTCGGCGATATCGACATCCTCTACAACAATGCCGGGGGCGGCGTCCGAAAGAAACTCCATGAACATACCGACGAGGAGTGGAGTTTCATTCTGGATTTGAACCTAAACGCGATGTTTCGCGGCGCTCGGGCGGTTTTGCCGCACTTCATCCAAAAGCGGAGCGGCAATATCGTCACCACCGCCTCGACTTTTGGCCTGCTCGCTTCGCCGGAATATCCCGGTTACTGCGCGACCAAAGCCGCGATCATCAATCTCACGCGCGAGATGGCGCTCGACTACGGCCCTTTTGGGATTCGTGTCAACTGTGTCTGCCCGGGCGCGATTGAAACACCACGCTTCCGCGGCTTTCCGCCGCGGGCTACTCTCGGGGAAGGCATGACGGACGAGCAGCGCGAGAAGATGGGAAGCAGCAACAAGGCCCTGCTCAGGATGGGCCGGCCCGAAGAGATCGCCTATGGTGTGTTGTTTCTGGTCTCGGACGAAGCTTCGTTCATCACCGGTCACGCCTTGGTGATCGACGGCGGTCAAACGATCGATGCATGAGATATAGCGTTGAGCGTTGGGAGAAAAGCGTTGAGACCGGCCTCCGCTCAAACTCAAAGCTCAATGCTCAAAGCTTTTTCGGATTCGGATTGAGAAAACCCAATCGTTCCGCCATCGGCGTCTCTGGAAAAACGTAACCGCAGCGGCACGTTCGTATGCCGGGATTTTCGTTGAATTCCCGATAGACGCGCTCCACCTGCGCCGGGATATTCTCCGGGTCCATGGTCCGGGAAAGCACCAGCTCGTCGCAGCGCTCGCAAAACCAGGCGAACTGCTCTTGTTCGCCCGCCCGCCGCTTGCGCTCGATCACGAGACCCCATGTGTTCTCAAACCGGCGCGGCGAATGCGGCACCCCGCCGGGGCACACGAAAATCTCTCCTTCGCGGATCGTCACGACACGCCGGAGCTCGCCCGCCGGTTTCAAGTGAAGCTCCATCGATCCTTCGATCTGATAGAAGAATTCATCGCCCGGCTCGATGTGAAAGTCGAGCCGGGTGTTGGGTCCCCGCAGGATCATCACCAGGAAATCCCGATGGTGAATCAGGAGCCGGTTGGTCTTGAACGGCGGGTTGAACTCGTCCTTGTGCTCTTCAACCCAACGCTTCAGATCGTACGTAGAGAAACCGTTCATCAGATGGTGACAATCAGTGACTCACCACAGAGGACACGAAGCGCACGAAGTTAAAAAAAACGGCCTATTTTCCGAATCCTTCGTGTCCTTCGTGTGCTTCGTGGTGAGCCCGCTTGTTCCGCCTTTCGCACTCTCGCGCGACCCCGTCGGTCAGCGCCCACCAAATTCCCAGGCCCTTGCGCAACGCTTTCAGGACCTTGAGCTGGAGTTCGTGGGTCGTGGCGAAACGCTCGACGAGCTCATAGCCGATATTGCTGTGCTCGGTATCCGCCTCGCCGTGCTCGGCGAAAAACTCGATATCTCGTTCCTCGAGACCGTAATGATTCTTAAAGGCGCGGAAGAACCGGCCGCCGGTGAGCTGGTTTGAAAACTCATTGCAGCAGTTCGTCGATGCGACCTGTTCGAGAATGCTTGGACTGCGAAGCGCGATGTCGAGCCAACCGGCGCGCGCGAGAACCGTCGTCGGAAGGAAGTCCTCTTCCCGCTCGCGCCGCTCGAACTCGGCCGCGGGAATCCCGATACTCTCGCCGAAGCGCAGGAACAAGGCCCGATGCCCCGGCACAGGGCGCGGGCTCCCTTCGAAATACTCATAGCCGACTTCCGAGTGGATGATCTCGACGAATTTTTTCTGGATCTGCGGGTCGTGAATGCCCGAGAGCTGGCAACGCACGAGCTTTGCGGTGTTGATCGCGACGTTGTACGCGAAAATACCCCATGCCTCGCGGGCCCAAACACGGATGTCATCCAGCGACAGCTTGCCTTCGTAAAGCGCGAGATAAAAAGGATGGTGCAGGCGCGCGTGCCGGTTTTTCACCTCGTTCATGAGCACCTGGCAGAACTCTCTCGCGGGCAACTCGCTTCCGCGCAAAACGGCCTCAGCCGACATCGATCACCTCGAATTCTGAGTGCGCCCGGCGATCCCGAACACCGCCGGCCGCGCTACTTGGTCTTGTACAGTTGCGCGATAAAACCGCTGTCCTCCAGTTCCTTCAGGAAACGCGGTTCGATGAATTTTTTCGGATCGGCGGTCTTGGCCTTCGGATTGGTTCTGGCGAGATCTTCAAGGATCGCCTCCACGCCCTTGATTGCAGGATAGGGCGCGCGTTCCATGTATTTGATCGCATAGGTATTGTAGGCCTCTTCCAGAGCCGCGCGGTCCGTGAGCTTCGTGAACTTCGCGATTGATTGGATGCTTGCTTCCTTTTGCGTCTTGTAAAAATGGATACCCTCGACGAGGGCGCGCACGAAGCGCTTCACGATGCTTTCTTTCTTCTGAATCGTCTGCCGCGTGGTCGCAAGGGACGTCCCGAGATAATCCAGTCCGAGCTCTCCGAGCGAACCGAGCTCGGTTAGACCCTCCTGGCGCGCCCGCACGGTAAACGGCGGCTGGAGCAGAGTTGCGTCCACCACCCCCGACTTCACCGCGGCGAACCGGGACGGCTGCGTGCCGACCGCGAGCATCGTGACGTCCCGATCCGCCTCGAGCCCCCATTTTCTAAAAGCCACCCGTGCGCCGTAATCGTCCGTCGCGCCCGGGCGGGCGATGCCGAACTTCTTGCCTTTCAGATCGGCCGGCTTGCGCACATTGGGGCGGCTGATAAACGTATGCTCCATCGTGTTGATGAAAGTCATCAGGACAACGGTATCGGCTCCCTCGAGTCCCGATGCGATCGCCGCCGGGCCGGCGAAAACGGTCAGGTCGATCTCTCCCGAAACCAACGCGGCGATATTGGGCGGGGCGCCGGAAACGAAGACAATTCGGGGATCGAGGTCGTATTTCTTAAAGAACCCCGCATCGCGAGTGACGAAGAGGACCGCCTGCGAGCCGCTTACCGCGCTATGAGATACGTAAACCCTGTCCACCGGCCAACCGGAACCCGGTCCTGCGAGGACGGCGGCAAGCAGGAAGACTGCGGTAATGATCTTCACCCGCGACCGCCTTTCAGTGTTTTACGCCGCGCATCGTAGCGAAATTTGTTCGCGTTACAGGCGACTTCGACGCGGTTCCCATCGGGATCGAGAAAGCTGATCGAACGGTTACCCGCCACCTCCAGGAACTCCGGGCCGCTCACAACCGGAATTTTCCTCCGCTTCAGGAGCGGGTTGAGATCGTCTACTTCTTTTTCGCTACTGACATAGACGCAGAAGTGGTGGAGTTTGGAAGCGCCGTCGGTTGGGGCGTGCTCGGGCGGGCCGGGCCGCTCCATGAGCGCAATATCGTGGTGTTCCTTGCCGAAGCTCAAGAAGCACATTTTGGCGCGGCGGTTGCGCGCCGATACCTTCATCCCGAGGACGGTGCGGTAAAACCGCTCCGACTGTTTCAAATTGCGCACGTTCAAAACGATATGACCCAGGACTCCCCCTCGGATCGGCATCGCGCTGCTAATAAATAATGGCGCCGCGTGGCTGTCAAGGAGCGGCTCCTCGGCGTTCAAGCGGTTCCAGCACGTCACGCCGTTCAAGCCGTGCCCTCGTCCGAAAATTTGACGGTTTGAACAGCTTGAACCGTTTGAATAATTTGAAGGATCATGCCTGATAGAATGGCCTCATGGTCATCGTCCTCTTCGGCGTCGCCGGCGCGGGGAAAACCACGGTCGGACGCTCGCTCGCTCGCCACCTCGGCTGGAGCTTTTACGATGGCGTTCGCTTTCATTCGCCTGCCAGTATCGAGAAAATGTGGGCGGGAATCTCCTTGACAGATGCCGACCGGGCTCCCTGGATCGAGAGCATCCGCGCTCTCATCCAGCGCTGCGTCGAAGCGCCAGAAAACGCAGTGGTCGCCTGTTCGGCTCTCCGCGAAGCGTACCGGCAACGTTTGCAGATCAACGATTCCGTAAGATTTGTGTTCCTGAAGGCCGATTTTGAGACTCTCAAACGAAGGCTCGAGCAGAGGCACGGCCACTTCGCGGGCCCGGCCTTGCTCCAGAGCCAGTTCGATACGCTGGAACCACCGGAGCAGGATGCACTCGTGATCGACGCAACCGGCCCCCCGGACGGCATCGTCCAGCGTATCAGAAAGGAATTCGGCGTTTGATACGACCCCCCTTGCGCTTTTTTGTGGACGCGATAGATTGCGGCTGAACCTGACAATTCCAGCCTTCCGGACGGTAGCGAGTCGCTCGCCAACTTCGAGCTTATAAGCGAGGAGTGGATCGTCATGTGGAGCCAGCTATACCGTGATCACCTCATTATGCCCTTCCCCAGCTACGATACGGCTACGAACGCCTGGGTGCCGCAGGCCGACATCACATGGTGTGTGGGAAGCGCGCGCGACTTCGAGTTCGTGCGGTTTCCAAAACGCGTAGGCAGCGAGATCGAAGCGGTCCGCTGCGCGCTCGAGCTCGGGCGTGAGTGGGTCGACGATCGCCTCCGGCGGGCGGCGACCGGTCAGCGGCAGGTAATCGACATGATCGGGGCTTTGAAAGGGAGAGCGGCCAGAGCACAGGCGCGCGGCGGAAGCGGTATTGCGCCGGTCCGCGAAGCGCGCGACCGTTTCACGTTCGACCAGTTCAAGTCGCTCATCGCATTGCAGGGGTTGGACGTTCCGCAAGATCGACTCGAACAAAGCTACGTCGCTTTGCTCAACCTACGCAAGCAAAACCGATGGTCCTGGGCTCAAACTCGGCGGCGGGTAGAGCGCTCACAGCAGGAGAGCGCGGGACGGCGGCCCGCCAAGCGCCGGCTCCCCCTGACCGAGCGCGAATGGCGCAGGATCAGTTAGCGCGCCAAAGATTCCTCGTTATCGCTCCTCGAGCAGTGAAATCCGTATCGATCTCTTTTCGTCTTTTATTTCGATCTTTCCCTCGCGGGCGAGCCAACCCACGGCCATCGAAACCATGGACTTCGGGGCATCGATTCCCTTTTCGAGCGCGGTGAGACTGCATTCGCCATGAGACCGCAAATAGTTCCATACCGACCCTGCGGTTTCGCCAATCGTTTTAATCTCCCACACAGGATCACCTCCTGCCAATTCTGATTGCCGATTAAAGATACTTAAAGATACCCGGATGCCGGCGCTCCGATATCGGCGAGGCCTCCGCTTACAAATCGCACCTGCGACGCAAAAATGCAACGTAAATAAAGCTTCGGCCGATTCTCGAGAGAACCGGCCGGCCGCCCCTATAACTCTGATTTTAGTGAGAGCGCGGGTCTGAAGCTCAACGCCGCCTGCGAATCGCGCAAACCAACTCCGCGCGCGTCATGTTCGGATGCTTCTCGATGCCGTACTCGCGAGCTTTCTCGTCCAACGCCTCGTCCGAAAGCGCGCTCAAATCGTCGGGAGTTCGTTCACGACCAGTGGTCCACGCGGGAGCGTCGCTCGCCGGAAATGTTTCCGCCACCGTCTCGTCGAGAAATGCGGACGAAGCGGGTTCCTCGTCGGCCTCAGCGGCCGCCCTGGCGTGACCGGCTCCCGCTTCGGGAGAAAACGGCCGTGCGCGATCGGATCGCTCTCCGGCCGCCGGAGCCGGCGCCAGAGCCTCGACCAGACGGTTCCAGATTTCGTGAGGAACCTCCGCTTTCGCCGCGTAATAGCTCCAGTCATCCGCTATCAGTTCCGCCGTGGCGGTAAACGGCACCGGCGCTGGATCGCGCAGATCAATATACACCGCTCCTTGCTTGAGCCGCGTGCCCCGAGGCACGATCGGGATCTGCGCCAGCTCGTCCCCAAGGAACTGTGTGAGTCTTTGGCTCAGGTTTTTGATATCCGCCGCGGTGCGCGCAGCGGACTCGTCCCCGGTTCCCTTTCGACCGATATTCTGTCCGGCCATAGCATCGGGATTGAGGTCCTGCCGCCATTCTGGCGAATGTTTCCCTTGCGCCTGCCGGCGAGATGCCGAACCTACGCTCTTTCGCTGCGTACGCTTTGAAGCCATGAGTCAGCTCCTTTCGTCCGGCAAGCGCGACGCCGGATCAGGATCCGCCTTGCCGCGCGCCGGGCAGTCCCGCTCATGCTCCTCGGCGTGCTTGCGGAAATTGAACTTCTGCCCGCAGTAACTGCACTCGAATTGCTCCCGTCTCTCTTCCATGAGTCACCTCGTGCTGCACAGGTTTGCAACGGGTGTGCCACGGAGTCGTTAATGAGCTCGGTGACGACCGGTGTTTCTCGAGCGACACACCAGTGGGGAAGAAAACGCGCGGGACGTTTCGATGCTGGGACAGGTTTCCGCTAAGTGGCTTTAGCTGTTCGAGGCCAAGACTCGCCGGGATGGCTCAATCCAGGAATCGGCCTTGCCCCTAAACCCGTTTTTGCGGCCCGACCCTGGCGATTGTCACGCGGATCGCAACTCGGTTCTCGGCAAGCGTTTTTTGCCGGATTTCGTCCCAATTTTCCGGCTCGCCGCGGATCTGGCGGTGCCAATTCAGGACGATATCCATCGCTTCGGGTTGTGGGATCACCTCGGCCGTACCGTCGATCTGGATATACTCGGAGCCGTGGAATTTTTCGCCAAATACGAGCAGCGAAACCTCCGGATTGCGCCGGATGTTTTTCACCTTATATGTGCTTGCGCGCGCGGTGATGATCAGGTCGTCGCCGGTGACAACCGGTGAAACCAGGGTCATCTGCAAGGAACCGTCCTTACGGCGTGCGACCAGCACGCCCCGATGATGGGTTTTTAAGAACTCTATGGCTTCACCAACAGTCACAAGCGGAAGACCCTAATCTCACCGCCGAGACGCGGAGTTCGCAGAGGAAACACAAGATATTTAACCAGAGAGATCACGAAGTTCACGAAGGATGAATAAACCACAAAGAACGCAAAGGATGGAGAGTGGAGAACGAAACACTCTGATGTCTTTCGGCTACGGGCTCCTCGCTCCGCGCTCCTTGCTCTCCCTCTTCGTGGTCTTCGTGTCCTTCGTGGTGCAGTATTTGCTCCGCGGTCCATGCTTCCCCCGTGCTTGACTTTCCAGCGCCGCTGGCGCCAACAATGCAAGAGCCAGCTTCCGCGAGCCGCAAAGGAGGAACCATGGGACGTATCGTCCATATCGCCCTCAAAGTCAACGATCTGGAGAAGAGCAGCGAGTTTTATGAAAAGGTATTCGGCTTTAAACCGGTCGAAACGAGCCGGGTCAGGGACCACGTATCACGCCATCTAAGTGACGGCGCAATCGACCTCGCTTTGATTCGCTATGACAGCGAAGAATCCGCCGAAGCGCGCGCAGCCGGGAGCGGGCCTTGCATTCACCACTTCGCAATCGAGGTTGAAGACTTCGACCGAGCCGTAGCGGAGATCACCGCGGCGGGCTGCGAGATTATCAGCGATCCGGGCGTCGTTCCGATGAAGTTTCGCGCTCCCGGCGGTACCGTAGCGGAGATCGTCCCACCGGCCCGCTACAAAAAACCCGCCTGAAGCCAAGATCCACCACGGAAATCACGAAGCTCACGAAGATACGTGGTGGGTTTTCACCCTCTCCGGGCGAGCTAAGCTCATGTCACGCACACTTCGTGGTTCGGAACTCGATTGGGTTTCGAACCCGGCTTGACTTGAAGGGGGGCGCCGGTTAAGTGATGAAACTGATTCTTTTGTTGAGGAGGGAACTTTATGGCCGAGGGGAAAATGATCGAATACCGCGTTGACAACGGCATCGCCGTGCTCGAGATCAACCGGCCGCCGGTCAATGCATATACCACCGAGCTGTTGAAAGAACTGGACAACGCGATCGTCGACGCCCGGTTCGACGAGAACGTGCATGCGATCGTCATCACCGGAAAGCCCGAAAAATTCTTTTCCGCCGGCGCGGACATCAAGATGTTGTCCACGGCCAGTTTGGCATTCAAAAACAACTTCGCTCTCCACGGCCACGAAGTCCTGATGAGGATCGAGAACACCCCCAAGATCGTGATTGCCGCGATCAACGGTCACGCTCAGGGCGGTGGCCTGGAAATCGCGATGGCTTGTGACATCCGCATCGCGAAAAGAGAAGGCGGCCGCATCGGTCTTCCGGAAATCAATCTCGGCGTGATCCCTGGCATGGGCGGAACCCAGCGGCTGCCGCGGCTGATCGGTAAAGCGCGAGCGCTGGAGCTCTGCGCCACCGGCAAACTCATCTCGTTCGAGGAGGGACTCGAGCTCGGGCTCATCCAGTACATTTACGAGAAAGACCATTTCATGGAAGAGGTCTTGGACTACGCCCGCCAGTTCGTGGTGCCGAACAAGAGCAGCCTCGCCGTCGGCAAAGTCAAACGCGCCGTTCAAACGGGCGGCGAACTTTCCTTGCCCGACGGGCTTGCATTCGAGCGGGAGCTGCTCGCCCAGGCGTTCGCAAGCGAGGACGCTCGCGAAGGCGTCGACGCATTCGTCAATAAGCGGACTGCGCAATTCAAGGGAAAATAGGGTCTGGTAGCGCACCCATACTGCAGCACTCCATGCATGACGAGGAGGATCCATGGCTCAGATGTTGATCGGCGGTGAACGGGTCGATTCTGTCAGCAAAGAAACCTACGAAGTTCGTAATCCGGCCACCGGCGCGGTTGTCGATCGCGCGCCCCAGGGCACGGCCGAGGACGTCAAGCACGCGGTTCAAGCAGCCGAAGCGGCTTTCAAGGAATGGTCGGACACGACGCCAGAGGAGCGCGGTCAGGCGCTCATGAACGCTTGCGAGTTGATCAAGAAAAACAGCGCCGAGATCGCGCAGCTTCTCACCCAGGAACAGGGAAAGACGTTGTTCGAGGCCGGGCTGGAGATCCACCATTTGGTTCACGGATTGGAATTCTATGCCGGTTTGGCGTCAAAGGTCCGGGGCGCGCAGGTTCCGTTGCCGCAGAAAAACGCGTATGGCATGGTGGTGCGCCAACCGATCGGCGTTTGCGCCGGCATCGTGCCGTGGAATTTCCCGCTCACGCTCATGGGCACGAAACTCGGCCCGGCGCTGGCGGCGGGCAACACGATCATCATCAAGCCGGCGAGCACAACTCCCCTGGCCACGATCCGCACGGTCGAGTTGATCGCTCAGGCGACATTCGGCGAGGGCAAGGCCCAGAAGGCCCTACCCAAAGGGGCGGTGAATGTCGTGACCGGGCCCGGGAGCACCGTCGGCGAAGAGATCCTGCGCAATCCCCGCATCCGGCGAATCGCCTTCACCGGCTCAACGCCCGTTGGCCGCCACGTCATGGAGGTCGCCGGTCGCGAGATCAAGCGCGTCACCCTCGAGCTGGGCGGCAGCGATCCGATGATCGTGATGGAGGATGCCAACCTGGACGTGGCCGTTAAAATGGCCGATGTCGGCCGTTACTTCAATTGCGGACAGATGTGTCTGGGGGTTAAACGCCTGTTCTTGCAGGAATCGATCGCCGAAAAGTTTATCGGCGGGCTGGTTGAAATTCTCAAGAAGAAAACCGTCGGTAACGGTATGAGCAAAGAGACCCGCATGGGCCCGATCCATCTGGAGTCGCAGCGGCGGGAGATCGAAGAGCAGGTTGAAGACGCAAAAGCCCGGGGAGCCAAGACCCTGTTCGGCGGCGAGCGGCCGAAAGGCGGCGAGTTCGATAAAGGCTTCTTCTACATGCCGACGCTGCTCGGCAACGTACCCGACGACGCCCGGGTCACAAAGGAAGAGGTCTTTGGCCCTGCCCTGCCCGTTTACACATTCAAGACCATCGATGAAGCGATCGAGAAAGCGAACGCTTCCGAGTACGGTCTTGGGTCTTCGATCTGGACGCGCAACCTGCTTTATGCCAACAAAGCGATCGACAAGATCCAGGCCGGCAACGTTTGGGTGAACTCACTGCATTACGGGTACGACGAACTACCGTTCGGCGGGGTGAAGTCGAGCGGGGTCGGGCGCGAGCACGGTCCCGAGGCGCTCGACTATTATTTCGAGCCCAAAGGCGTCGTCATCGTGAACGTGTAAGGGAACGGAGCATTGGAGTACCGGAGTGTTGGAGTATTGGTCTTGACCCATGACTCCAATACTCCGTCGCCCCCGCCCGGATCCCGCGGTTGACAATCCCGCTCTCTTTCGAATAGCGTGAGTGCAATCTGTCCGGCGAAGGGAGAACGATCATGTTTGCACAGATCCGCCACATGGCCATCGTCACCGGCAATGCTACTCAGGAAGGCGCCTTCTACCGCGACGTGTTCGGCATGAGACATTCGAGCCCGCAGCGGCCCGGGGGCGCCGTTGTCGTCGGCGACGGCTACGTGGGTTTAAACCTCAACCCGCGCGCGCCCGGGCGCCAGGCGGGATTCGATCACTTCGGCTTCGAGGTTGAGGACGTGGAACTGGTCTATGCGCGGCTCAAAGAGAAATACCCGAAGATCGAGGTGTTAAAACGGCCGAGCAATCGGCCGTTCGCCGGTATCAGCACCCACGACCCCGCGGGCAATGTTTTCGATTTGTCGCAGTCGAACATGGAGAACCGGCGCGACCTCTATACCGAGAAAATCGAAGAGCGCAAGCGGCGCATCGGCCATTTCGGATTGCGCTGCGTGGAACCGGATTTGTGCGCCGAGTTCTATCGCGACGTTTTTGAGCTCGCAGAGCTGGAAAAACCCGCCGGCGATCCCAATCACTATCTCTCCGACGGCCGCGTTACCCTGATGGTCATGCCGTGGAGAATCACGGATTTTTCCGGCTCCGGTATCGAGCGGCCCGCCCTCGACCACATCGGTTTCAAAGTGGAGAACATGACGGCGTTTCAGGCGGATCTCGAAAAGTTCATGGGCGCCACGCCGCCGCCGGAAGACCGCCCGGAAAAAAATCCCGAACGCGAGGTGAGACGAAAACTGCTCGCCACCTGCTGTTTCGGCCGGGTTCAGCTCTCGGATCCGGACGGTGTCCTGATCGACGTGTCGGAGAACTGAAGCAGGCTACGGACCATGTCGAGGTTGAGCCTGACCGGAGGGGCCGTCGAGTCTCAACTTCAACGTAAGCCTAACCTGCTCTGATCTTCGTCCATCTCCCCGCGGCAAGCCCCGCCGCTACCAGCGCCGTGAAAAACAGGATCGCGGGCATCGCAGCCCGCGGGTCCGGATCAACGGCGACGACGGAAACGACCCGTTCCCGATACGAGGTTCGTCCGGAGGCCGGTTCCGATGCGGCCGTGATCCGATAACGCGCTGCGTCGCTGAATACGAATCGAAC
>DATMBL010000047.1:0-15629 GCA_035559295.1 Candidatus Eiseniibacteriota bacterium | reverse complement strand
GGAGAGAGCCACGATCGCAACCACTACGATTGGGCGGGAGAACTTCTTCACGCGCCGCAATAATAGTCAACCGGCGATTTGGAACGCAAACGAAAAGCGCAAGGACGGAGCCGTTGAAGCGGCGTGAGCAGCCAAGGGAGGAATCCGCGCATGCGCCGTATTGACTTCTACTTACCCGTGGGCGTAGACTTTTTTAACCTATCCGGGAGGAATTATGAAAAAGACTTACCTCAGCCTCTTGATCGGGCTTTTCATAGTTTCCGGTTGCGCGTCGTTCCGCGCTGCGGGCCAGGTCCAGTCCGGTAGGGTCGCCCTATTCAAGCAGCAACCTGAAGCGGCTCTGGCTCATTTCAGACAAGCCACCGAAGTCGATCCAAACTATGTGGCACATTACGGTCCCTACAGCCAGAGCGTTTGGAGTTACGTCGGTCGTGCGGAATACCTGCAGGGGAATCTGCCGCAAGCGCGCAAGTCTCTCGAGCGCGCAATCACGCATCAAAGCGATGATTACCTCGCGAGGATCTATTTGGGGTTGACGCTGGCGCGCGACGGCGATCGCCAACGCGGCCTGAGTGAGCTCCAGAGCGGGATGAGAGGAATCCACGACTGGCTCAATTCAGTTGAGTACGGCACCTCATGGGGTCATTTCTGGGATCCGGGAAAAAAGATCCGCTCGGAAATCGAGAAGAACCTGGCGATGATCTCCGGCAAAGACGTGAACTGGCAGCAGCTCAGCGCGAGCGGCGAGTGGATCGGGTTCCAAATGGAACAGGAGATCGACCGCGCGCTCCGAGACGAGCGCGACGACCGCACGAGAGATAGCGATGACGGCGGCGCCGGCGAGCCGTCCTAGGAGTCGGCAGCTTGAGCGGAAAGCGTCGAGCTTTGAGTCGGGTTCGACGCTTTTTTTCTATTCGTTACGGTGAATAGTCCCTGCGTCGCTGCTGCATCGTTACGATCTTTTGGTATCGCTCCTCGGCGTCCAGGCGGGCGAGCAGAGTTTCGCCGGCTTTGATCAGTTCGTCCGGTTTTTCATTTTCCTTGGTGGCAAGAAAAGCGGTCTGGCGGATCGCGGTGCGAACCGTTCCGCGCTGGTCCCAGGCAGGATAGTCCTTGTAACCGGGGACCGACACCTTACTCATCAGAGTGATGCCGCCCTTTAGGGTTTCGAGCCCTTTACCGTCTTGTCCGAGCCTGAGCTGCGTCAAAGCTAGGGCGAGCCAGGCGACCTCGTCCTCTTTGTTGACTGCGACGGCGCGCTGTAGAATCGCAAAGGCATCCTGATACCGGCCTTTTGCGTAGTACGCCCTCCCGAGCAGCGTAAGGCTGTCCTTGTAACTGGGGTCTTTCACGACGACCTGTTCCAGCGCCCGGATCGCAACGTCCATATCACCGGCACGACCCTTGAGAAACTCATCCTTGCCTTCCTGATAGGCGCCTCCGGTGCCGAACCGCGGCACCCTGTGGGTCACGCCGCATGCCGCCAGCCCGGCGCCAAACACAATAATGGATAAAGCGGAAAATATTCTGGTAAACATAGCCGCACTTTATTAATTTCGATCCTTTTTGTCGAGTCTATTGCGCACCGTTTAAGGCCTCCTCGTCGAAATTGGACTTATCCCCTTTTTGCACGATGGCGTGGACGAGCAGATGGTATCGACCGCGATCATCCGCCCCTTCCCTGGTAAATCGTTTCGCGGATTCGTTCCCCAGTGCGCGTCTTGCACTCCCGGCTGAAGCCCCTTGCCCTTAAAGGCGGCCTTCCGCAGCCGAAAAACCCC
Source organism: Candidatus Eiseniibacteriota bacterium (assembly GCA_035559295.1). Taxonomy (GTDB): domain Bacteria; phylum Desulfobacterota; class Binatia; order UBA9968; family UBA9968; genus DATMBL01. The sequence goes on along the minus strand of DATMBL010000047.1, from coordinate 13,848 downwards.
GCGACTTTGTCGCTCCGCGATGATACGCCAGACACCAAGCATCTCACTGCCCAATAGTCGAGGACATGGTAATTTGTATGGCATGAAAACTACCATAGATCAGGCAGGTCGGCTTGTGATACCTAAAGATATTCGTCGTGAGGCGGGGTTGAAGCGGGCTCAGCCGTGCGTTTCCTACCATCAGCTAGCGTTCATCAGGTCTCCCCAAAAAAAGGCCTACTGATTCGCTCTTCAAGCCAAGCGAACAAAAAAAACGGGGAGCCTTCTGGGCTCCCCGTTTTGAGGCTGAAGTGAAGCGCCAACTAGAAGTGGAAGCGCCCGTTCAGGATCACGTCCACCCAATCGCCACCCTGGCCGGTCTGGCCACTCCGGCGGATGCCGAGGTTATTCTGCACTGCCGGCGTGAGGTTCGAGGCATCATACCAGAGCACGCCCACGCCGATGCTTGTTCGGTTCGTCATGAAGTACCAGAGATCCCACTCCCGAACCAAAATCCGGTTTCTGGACACACCTTGCGCGCACGGACCAGGACCGTTCTCGCAGGAGAAGTCGTTGCGCTCGAAGTGGAAACCGAGAAGAATTGAACCTGGTGTCGTTGCTGAACCAGTCAAAAAGCCTTTTGGACTCCATACGAACAGGTCATGACCGATCAGGAAATTCCGTCCCTTGGCATCAACCGCTTGCTGATTCTCGGCAAAGTTGTGATTCATCCAGCCCCTGAGAGTTCGGAGCGTATAGGGGCCGATCGTCCAGCCGAATCCAACCGGAATGTACTGGCTCTCACCTTTTACACGGCCAAGCCCGGAACCCGGAAGATTCGGCACAAACTGCCAGAGCGTTTGCCGACCGCCGGGGCCGCTGTCTTGTGCACGGCTGCGTGCACAGGGAATAAATTCGAAATAGTCAGCGTCTGTATTGGTCGTCGTCCGGTCGTGAGGACACCACCATAAACCGCCCTCAAACCACATGCCCCTGAGCCACTTATCTTTGAGCTCTGCAAACGGATCGACCCTCAGCCAGGTATGATAAGACGCTTTATCTGTGAAACGGCTCAGGTTACCGCCGGTGCCATGATTGCCTCGGCTCACTTGGAAGTTGAAAGTACCGGGGAGAATGCCAAGCGGTCGTCTTTCCCACTCGAGGTGGACCGCCCAGCCAGCGCTACCTGTGTTCCAGCCGTTGTTACGCGAAAGGAGATCGTACTCGAGCTGCGCGCCCGTGCTGCTAGAGCCCTGACGCGTCTGGTTGATCGTGTTACCCACGTCGCCGCCAATGTTGATCATCGGTAGCCACGGGTTAATATCCTCCAGATGGATGTACGCACTCGCATCCTGCATGATCTCGCTGGGTTCTACTCCCGTCGAATTGATTGCGCTACCGGTCCCGAAGCCATCCATGTCGATTGCGATCTCGACTTCGTAGAAGCAGTTGTTCATGCAGTAATTAAACCGGGGACGGCCTCGGCGAACCATGATCTCGCCGTTGGTCCTCCCGGCGTGATCCTGCCCCGACTCGAACGGCATCATGAGATGCATTTCAGCGCTGAACCGAATACCCCACGACTTGTCCGCCGCCTCCATCAGCACGCCGTTGCCAGGCCGATACTCGAAAGTCGGCAATGCCGCTGCCGCCGCAGCAGCTTCCTTCTTCAACTCCATCTGCTCTGTTCTGACTTGCTGCTGCTCAGCCTTAAGCCGGTTCAGTTCATCTTCCAGCGCCCTGATCCTGTCGTCCACGTTCTGAGCCCAAACAGGAGCAATGGCCAGGAAGAAAGCACTGAAACTCAATAGCCCAAGCACTCTCTTCATCTTCATGCCTCCTTGTCCAAAAGTTTACAGCCAGCTTGAAGCGAACCTAATAAATGACATCTGGGCACAATCCCGCCGATAGCTCCGCTTTTTTACTTTAGCGGGGTACGCCCATCAATACATCTTAGGTATGATTTCTGGCCGAGAGAGGGCGTCGGTAGGCCGGCAATTACTACTCAGGACGTAAAAAGAACACGGGGAGCCTCGTCGGCTCCCCGTGTTAGGCTGAAGTGAAGCGGGAAACTAGAAGTGAAACCGGCCGCTGAAGATGACGTCCACCCAGTCACCGCCCTGGCCAGTTTGACCGTTGTCACGGATACCCAGGTTGCTCTGCACCGCAGGCGTCAGATTCGACGCGTCATACCAAAGCACTGCCGCACCAATGCTCGTCCGGTTGGTCATGAAATACCAGAGGTCCCACTCGCGAACGAGAACGCGGTTACGTGACACGCCCTGTGCGCATGGCCCCGGTCCGTTTTCGCAAGAGACGTCGTTCCGCTCAAAGTGGAAACCGAGCAGGATTGAGCCCGGTGTGGTCGCCGAACCAGTCAAAAATCCCTTTGGGCTCCAGACGAACAGATCATGCCCGATCAGGAAGTTGCGAGCGCGGCCATCGACTGCCTGTGCGTTTTCGGCGAAATTGTAGTTTTGAATACCACGGAGCATACGCAAGGTATACGGGCCAATCGTCCACCCGATACCAAATGGTGTATATTGACTTTCGCCCTTAACGCGACCTACCCCGCTGCCAATCAAATTGGGTGTGAAGGTGAACAGGTTCTGCCTACCGCCCGGGCCATGATCCTGCAGACGAACGCGGCCGCACGGATTGAAGTCGGTCCAGGCATCCGCGTTGGCGGTGGTACGATCTAAATTACACCACCACAAGCCGGCTTCCAGCCACAACCCCCGCAGCCATTTGTCTTTCAGCTGACTAAACGGGTCCAGCCTCAGCCATCCATGGTAATGTGCCTTGTCGGAAAATTTACTCAGGCCGCCGCCGACACCGTGATTGCCGCGACTGACCTGGAGCGTGAAAGTTCCCGGGGCAATTCCGAGCGGACGCCTTTCCCATTCCAAGTTGTACGCCCAACCGGCGCTGCCGGTGTTCCAGCCGTTGTTACGAGACATGAGATCGTATTCGAGCTGCGACCCCGTGCTGCTGGAACCCTGGCGCGCCTGGTTAATCGTGTTCGGAGCGTCGCCGCCGATCGCTAAAGTTGGCAGCCACGGATTGATGTTTTCGAAATGGATAAAGGCCGTGGCGCGCTGCATGATTTCGTTCGGCTCCGTCCCAGTGCTGTTAATAGCGCTGCCCGTCCCAAATCCGTCGAGGTCAATCGCCAGCTCGACTTCGTAGAAGCAGTTGTTCATGCAGTAGTTGAACCGCGGACGGCCGCGGCGCACCATCACCTCGCCGTTCGTTCGGCCAACATGGTCCTTGCCCGACTCAAACGGCATAAAGAGGTTCATCTCCGCGCTGAAACGAATACCCCAGGATTTGTCGGCGGCCTCCATCAAGACGCCGTTGCCCGGCCTATAGGTAAACGTCGGCAACGCCGCCGCGGCCGCAGCCGCCTCTTTCTTCAACTCGAGCTGCTCCGTCTTCACTTGCTGCTGCTCGGCTTTGAGCCGGCTCAGCTCGTCCTCCAACGCTCTGATTCTGTCTTCCACGCCCTGCGCTCTTACCGGCGCCACCGCAAAGAACAACGCAAGCAGTGCGGCTATAGCACTGAAGACATGTATTCTGTCTTTCATCCTTTGCCTCCTTCTGATGATTTCCTTGCCGCTTTGGCGAACAAATTCCCCGGATCGTAAGTCAAATAGACGTAAAGTCCTGTGTCTTGCCCTTTTTGACCTAGGTCTTTTAGATGATTAACAAAGGCGTGTCAAGGAAAATTTTTAGTAAAATCAGCAACTAACTGGAAATACAACATGTAGTGTATATAGGTCGTGAGTACTACTATGATTGGGGCGCACGATTACTCGGGCGGGCTCGCCGCGGAAGCGGAGCGGAGGCGCTCCCGAAGCAAGGCGATCCGATTGAGTGGATCAGCTCAAGGGAGGAGGTGAGTGAACGCGAAGCGGAGCGATTTCGAGTGGGTTTATTTCTTCAGCAACTCTTTCATCTTCGAGACTATTTCCGGAGGCTGGCTCACGACCTCTTTCGCTAACGGTTCAAGTTCATCACTAAAGGTGGGATCAAACTCCAACTTCTTCTTCGCCCCATCAGCCAAGACGGCTTCGTCCTTGAGGGTCTTTTCAAAAGCGTCACGAATGATCTTTACCCGGTCGGGCGGTGTGTTGGGAGGCATGACATAAGGCCGGCCGAATTCGCCGCCCGCCAGAACGAGAGTCGCCAAACTCCTGCCGAGCGGCGGCGTCTTGAATTCATCCATGAGCTCGTAAATCGTCGGGCTATCCGGCAGTCGCGCGTCGCGCCTTCGTCCGGTTTGCATCAGCACGCGGACGAAGTTCTTCTTGCGCCACGTGGTGAACGGTTCGCGCGCAAAAAACGCGGTCACGGTGAACGCGCGGCACACGAGCTCGCCTCGTTCGACGGCAAGATCGATGTCCTGCCCCGACTGGTAGCCGAGCACGATGTCGAACTTCGCGCCGATCACTTCCTCCAGCAGCTTCGGAACGTAATAGGCCGTCGAGCTGGTGCCGGTGGCGCCGCATTTGGGCGGGCTCGAAGCATTGACGACGTCCTTCATCGTCTTGTACGGCGTATCCGCGCGCATGTACAAAAGGTGGTTGGAAGTTACCGGGCTTCCGATCCAGATAAACTTGCTCCAATCGAATTTCACTTCCGGCCGGCCCACGATCTGATCGAAATACAGCGCCGGGAAGATGGCGCCGATGGTCAAGCCGTCGCGCGCAGCGACATTGTAAACGTGATTGGCCGCGATCATCGACCCTGCGCCGGCCATGTTCTGAACGATGATGTTGGGATTTCCCGGAATGTACTTCGGCATGTGCTGCGCCAGCAGCCGCGCATAAAGGTCGTAGACATCGCCGGCTTTCGTTCCGGCAATGATCGTTATCGTTTTACCTTGGTAAAAATTTGATTGAGAATGAGCAACGGACGACCAGAGTGTCACGATGCAGATCAAACAGGCGAGCGCAGCGATTCGATTTCTCACGCGATGACCTCCGCTCGTAATGTTATTGTGAACAAGAGGAAAGCCGCCGTTAAAAAAATCCCCTCTAACCAAGCCTCTAGCCGCAGTTCATCTTAAATGCAACCTCTCTACTTGGTCTGGCTTTTTCCTATTGGCTTTTTTGCCGGTGCGTTCGGTACGCTCATCGGGGCCGGCGGGGGCTTTGTCTTACTCCCCTTGCTGCTCCTGCTCTATCCGGAAGAAGCTCCAGAAACTGTAACGAGCATCTCGCTTGCGGCGGTTTTCTTTAACGCTCTTTCGGCTACGTTCGCTTATGCCCGGGCGAAGCGCATCGACTACAGGTCTGCCGCTATTTTTTCAATCGCCAGTTCTCCCGGCGCAGTGCTGGGTGCGCTTGCCACATCTCGGATGAGCCGTTCCGGATTCGATATTCTTTTCGGGAGTATTCTAGTGCTCGTTGCGATCTTCCTGGCAATCAATCCCGGGCCAAAGAGCACCCCCAGAACCGGCCTAGCGGATTTCAATCCGCCCACCCGTCTCGAGTTGAAAGGATCGATGCTGGCTTACGGAACATCTCTGAGCATGATCTTTGGTTTCATCTCGAGCTTTCTAGGGATTGGCGGCGGGTTCCTCTATGTACCCGCGCTTATCTTTTTCTTGCGCTTCCCAGTCCATAACGCCACCGCCACATCCCTCTGTATACTCACCTTGACGGCGTTTACGGGAAGCGCCACCCACATGGCTGCCGGCCTTTTCCACCAAGGCATGCGCCGCGTGGTTGTGTTGTCGGTCGGAGCGATCCTCGGTGCACAAGTTGGCGCTAAGCTTTCGGATCACCTCCGCGGGGAGTGGATTGCCCGTGCCTTGGCGCTTACGCTGGCCTTGGCAGGTTTTCGAATCATTGGTTCGGTCTTTTAGAGCAAAAAATGTCGGAGCAGCTTTCGGTGACGCTCCTTGCACGCTCCGCGCCACCTCCGCCGAGACGTGAACCGAAGTTAGCCCGGTGGCATCGGGCGCGAATTTCGGCTAAAAGCTGAAGCACTGGAATTTTGATCGGGAGTCACATTGCGCATCAGAGATCTTCGCGAATTTTTTCTATTTTTGGTCCTGGTTTCCGCGTGCGCGCCACGAGTCGTGGAGTTCGCTCCGGCGGCGGGCATTCCCGGCACCGTCGTAAGTGTGTCGATGGAATATCTCGTGGGCTGGCCGAGAGTGGAGATGGGCGGCCGCACGATGGAATGGGCGGACTTAAAGCTTCTCGGCGTAAGTCCCGAGAGCAAGGACCTCCCCGGCGAAGAGCTCACGTGGATCGAGGATAAAATTTTGCAGTTTCGGATCCCCGAGCTACCGCCCGGCGAGTACACGGTGACGATCTACGATGATAAGGGGCCGCCTGGAGACTTGAGGTATTCGATTCTTGAAACCGCGGCCTATGTCGCCTTCCCGCCGGTGTGGCCGTTCGTCTTTCGATCGAATAAGGCGGAGTTCCCGTTGCGGGTCTTGCCAATGGAAAACAGAGAATAAGACCTCGCGCAAAGTCCGCAAAGGACGCCAAGAAGAAGATCATTGAGTAGGGGAGTGTCTCCAGTCCTCTTAAGCCTTTGCGAAGTTGGCGTGCTTGGCGCGATGATTGGGGATCAGTGGCGCGGTTTGCAGCCGATTTATCCTTGACTCCGCGTCGGCAGGACGTATATGATCGACGCTGTCTGAATTTCGAATGAAATGAGCCACATATGAGCATGATGACCGGCATTGTCGCGCTGCTTGTTGCGCTTGCATTCGCAGGCTGCTCGTGGATTCCCAAACCGGCGCTTCCCTGGTCCAGTTCCGCGCCCAAACCCGACCCGACCGCCGACGCGCTTTTCCAGGACGGGCTTCGCTATTTCAACGAGAAGCGTTACGTTCGAGCGATCGATGCTTTTCAGAAAATCAAGACCGATCATCCTTTCTCTCCGCACCTCATCCAGGCCGAGCTGAGGCTCGCCGACGCCTACTACTTGAACAAGCAGTATCCCGAGGCGATCACCGCTTTTAAAGAATTTCAGTCGCTCCATCCGACGAACGAGAACATCCCCTTCGTCCTGTACCGCCTGGGGCAAGCGCATTTCGATCAGTTCACTTCAACCGACCGCGACCAGAAAAACACCGAGCTGGCGAAGAGCTACTTCGAATCGGTCATCACGAACCATCCCAAATCTCCTTACGCGGCCGAGGCCAAAGCAAAGCTCATCAAGACGCTCGAGTACCTCGCCGAATCGGAGTTCAACGTGGCTCATTTCTATTTCCAACAGGAGAAATACCCGGCGGCGAGGGATCGCCTCGAGGAGATCGTACGCAAGTACCGGGACACGCCCACGGCGGTCAAGAGCCTGTTTTATCTGGGCGAGTGCTACCGCAAGGAGAAAAACGCGGTCAAGGCGGCTCTCGCTTACGAGGCCCTCGTGCAGCACTATCCGACCAGCAAGTTCGTCGCCGAAGCGAAAACCCAGCTGGCGCAGATCGAAAAAGAAAAGCACGACCCGCTCGCGATGCTGCTGATGCGCGATCGCCGGCCCGGCGCCGCGACCCAACCCCAGCTGGAAACCGGCCAGGATCCGGCGCTCGCCAAGCTCAGGGACCTTAACCTCGTGGCGAAAACCGAGGTCGTTTACGAAGAGCCGGGCGCGCAGAAAGGTTTTTTCCGCCGTGTCGTCGATACGATCAATCCCTTTGCCGATGACGGCAAAAAGGAAGGGCAAAAAGCCGAAGACGGGTTGAGCGTTTTGGCGAAGAAAAAAGCTGAGGAGAAGGAGCAATCGCCCGGTTTGCTTTCCTGGCTCAATCCGTTCTCCGGAAGAAGCTCCAAGCCGAAGCAAACGGCCTCAGACGGCTCCAAAGTGGTCGGTCAAGTCGATGAGTCGTTGCGACAGAAAGGCATCGACGCGGCAAACCAGCAAGTGGCTCTAAATCCCCCGGCCGCGGCGCTTCCGAAGATCGAGGAGCCCGCTCCTCCACCGCCCACGATGGACAGCCGGGAAGTTCTCGCGGCCATTGACTCGAACCTTAAGAAAGAAGGAAAGCAGCCCACCGACACGCCGCCGCCGCCCGAGGCGGCCGAAGTTTTCAAGGAAGCTCAAGCCGCGCAGATCGCAGCGACGACGAAGGCGGCTAAGCCCGAGCCGGCGCCAAGCGCCACCGCAACGGCGGTCTTGAGCAGCATCGACCAAAAGCTCAAGTCGCAAGGTGTGGAACCGTCACAGTTCGAACCTCCTCCGGCACCGGCGGAAAAACCGAGCGCGCCTCGCCCGCAACCGGCGCAACAGATCGAGCTCGAACCGAAGCTGGTCGATCGAGGACCGTTCAGGTTACCCGCGTCCCCCGTAAGCCCGCGTAGCGATGAGCCCGCGGCCGCCGAGGAAACATCGGCGAGACCGGAATCGGCCGGCGAGCCGGCGGTCACCGTGCCTGAGGCGGTGGTCAGGGGAGCGGCGCAGCCTTCGGTTCAGGCGGCAAAACCGGCCGAGCCGAAGAAGCCGGGGGCGAGCGACGAAGACCAAAAAGGCGTCCTGGAGCAGATGAAAGAGGACGTCGATCGCGTCGGGAGAATCCTCAATCCCTTCCGCTGGTAGGTCTGAAACAGGTTAGGGCTGAGTTTGTTCAGCCTCGACCTGCTCTTCTCATCCAATCTTCGGCAGTTCCCGCCGATCGACCTCGAGATTGCCGGCGAAGCCCGGTTCGGCCGTAGCTCGTGCGGGCGTTCGAGCCGGGCGCAGTTTCGCCGGCACGGCAAGCGCAAGGGCCTGGCATTTCTCGAGGTACAGATAAACGACCGGCGTGATGTAAAGCGTCAGGATCTGCGAAACGACCAGGCCGCCGACCACGGCCACTCCGAGCGGTTGGCGCGCTTCGGCGCCTGCGCCCCACCCGATCGCGATCGGAACCGCGCCGACGATCGCCGCCATCGTCGTCATCATGATCGGCCGGAAGCGCACGAGCGCGCCCTCGTAGATCGCCTGCGCGGGAGACTTTCCTTCGTTGCGCTGCCTTTCGAGCGCGAAATCGATCATCATGATCGCGTTTTTCTTGACGATACCGATGAGCATGATCAAGCCGACGAACGCGTAGATGCTCAAATCCATGCCGAGCCCGTAAAGCGCGACAAGCGCGCCCAATCCCGCCGACGGCAAGCCCGAAAGAATCGTCAGCGGATGGACGAAGCTCTCATAGAGGATTCCGAGCACGAGGTAGACGACGAACACGGCGAGCGCGAGCAGGAGCCAGAGGCTCTTGAGAGACGACTGGAACTCTTGGGCGGTTCCCTGAAAACTCGTGGTGATCGTGCCCGGCAACGTTTCTCGCGCCAGCCGATTGATCCTATCGACCGCATCGCCGAGGGCGACGCCCTCGCGCAAATTGAACGAGAGCGTGACGGAGGCGAGCTGGCCCGAATGGTTGACCGAAAGCGGGCCGGCGCCGTACTTGATCTGCGCCACCGAACCCAGCGGGATCATCGGCTGGGCGCTCGCAATCTGGCCGGTGGTGGAGCGGATATACAACATCGAAAGCGCCGACGGGTCGTTCTGGTACTTCGGGTCGATTTCCAGAATGACCTGATACTGGTTGGTCGGCGTGTTGATCGTGGACACTTGCCGGGTCGCATACGCGCTCCAGAAGGCCTCTTCGAGTTGTCTCGCTGAAATGCCTTGAGCGGTAATGCCCATGGTGGACGCTTTGTCCCGGTCCATGACGATGGAGAGCTGCGGATTGTTCAGCTGGAGATCGCTGCTCACGTCCCGCAGCTCGGGGAGCGCTTTGAGCTTGTCTTCGAACAGATACGCGTGCCGGTACAGCTCCTTTGAATCGGGGCTTTGCAGCGTGAATTGGTAAAGGCTACGACTCAACCGACCGCCGATCCGGATCACCGGCGGATTCTGTAGCGACACGCGAATCCCCGCGACTTTGTTGAGCTTGGGCCGGAGCTCCCGAATCACTTCATCGGCCGTGAGCCGGCGTTCCGAGCGCGGCTTGAGCTTGATGAAAATCCGGCCGGAATTGTTGGTAACGCTCGCGCCTCCGATCCCGATGCTGGAAAAATAGGACTCGACGTTCGGATCTTCGGCGACGATCGCCGCGAGTTGCTCCTGGTATTGGACCATCTGCTCGAACGAGACGCCCTGCGTCGCTTCCGTGTTGATCAGCACCTGCCCGGTATCCTCGCTCGGGATAAAACCCTTGGGCACAAGGCCGAACATGTAGATCGTCGCCAGGAGGACCAGAACCGACGCGACCATCGTGGTCACGTGGTGTTTCATGACCCAGCGGAGCGAGACCTCGTAGCCCCGGTTCATGAGATCGAGGCAGCGGCCGAGCAATCGATAGAGCGCTCCATGTTGCGCGTTCGACGCGCGGCGCAGGTAGCGGCTGCAGAGCATCGGCGTCAGGCTGAGGGAAATAAAGCCCGAGACCAGGATCGCCACGCAAATCGTCACCGCGAATTCGCGCAAAAGCCTTCCGAGCATGCCGCTCATGAAGAGCACCGGGATGAAAGCCGCGACCAGAGAAATCGTCATGGACACGATGGTGAAGCCGATTTCTTTCGCGCCCTTGACCGCCGCCTCATACGGGTCTTCCCCCTCTTCGGTGTGGCGCACGATGTTTTCCAGAACGACGATCGCGTCATCGACGACGAAACCGACGGCCAACGTGAGCGCCATCAGCGATAGGTTATTGAGGCTGTAGTCCAGCAGGTACATGATCGCGAACGTCCCCACGATCGACATGGGCAGGGCCAGACTCGGGATGATCGTGGCGGAAACGTTGCGCAGAAACAGAAAGATGACGAAGATGACGAGCGCGATCGTCCCGACGAGGGTCAGCTGCACGTCATGCACCGACTCCCGGATCGACTGCGTGCGGTCGAAGAAGACGTCGAGCTGGATCGACTGTGGAATCTGCGCGCGCAAGCCGGGAAGCAGCGCCTTTACCGCATCGACGACTTCGACCACGTTGGCGCCGGGCTGCCGCTGCACGCCGAGAATCACGGCGCGCTTGCCGTTGTACCAGCTCGCCACCCTCCTGTTCTCGACGCTGTCGAGAACCTGCCCCAGATCCTGGAGCCGAACCGGCGCGCCGTTTCGGTAGGCCACGACCAAGGGCCGGAATGCTTCCGCGTTCGTCAACTGCGCCTCCGAGACGAGCGTGTAGGCGCGATGCGGCGCTTCCAGCGTCCCGACCGGGAGATCGACGTTCCCCCGTTGGATCGCGTTGACGACCTCGTCGATGCCCACTTGCCGCGCGGCCAGCTTGTTCGGATCGAGTTGAATCCGAACCGCGTACTTCTGCGTGCCGAAGACATCGACCTGCGCGACCCCGCTCACCATTGAAATCCGCTGGGCGAGGATGGTTTGCGCGTATTCATCGACGGTCGAGAGCGGCAGGGTGTCCGACGTCAGCGCCAGCAGCAGGATCGAGTTGTTGGCCGGATTGACCTTCCGGTAGGAGGGCGGGTTGGGCATGTTTTGCGGCAGATCGCGCGCCGCGCGCGCGATCATCGACTGCACATCCTGAGCCGCGGCGTCGATGTTGCGGTTCAGGTTGAACTGCAGCGTGATCTGCGTTCGGCCCAAGGTGCTCACCGAGTTGATCGAGTCCAGGCCGGCAATCGAGGAAAATTGTTTTTCCAGCGGCGTTGCGACCGTCGCCGCCATCGTTTCGGGGCTTGCGCCGGGAAGGTTCGCGCTCACCACGATCGTGGGAAAATCCACCGTGGGCAGATCGCTCACCGGCAGCGCGCGGTAACCCATGAAGCCGAAGATGAGGATCCCGAGCATCACCAGCGTCGTGGTGACCGGCCTGCGTATGAAGAGACCCGAGATGTTCATGGCTCGCTCCTTAGTGACACTGGCGGATGATTCACGCGGTCAGCTCGCCGCACTCTCGGCTCTTATCCATGGTCCTTGGCCCCATGCTCCATGCTCTCGGCTACACTTTGCCCTTGCGCTGCCGTTCGGACTCGTCTTGTTTCGTCTCGGTCGGCGGATTCTTGATTTCGACTCTGGCACCCGGACCCAACAGAAACTGCCCTTCGCGCACGACCTGTTCGCCCGCGGTGAGTCCCTGGACGATGACCGCTTCGCCTTCGTTGGTTGCGCCGATCGTCACCGGCCGGACCTCGACGCGCTTATCCGGCTGCACCACGAACACGTGCTGCCCCTCCTGCCCCACCTGGATCGCTTCGGACGGGATGACGACCATGTTTGGCTGGGTCGCGAGGGTGAGCGCCACGTTGACGAACTGGCCGGGCCAGAGCCGCCTTTCGGAGTTTTTAAACTCCGCTTTTAATTTGATCGTACCCGTCGCTCGGTCCACGGTGTTATCGACGAAGGTCAAAAACCCTTGCTCCGGCCTCCCTTCATCCGAGGCGAAGCTCGCCGTCACGCGCAGCCCCTCGCGCGCCATGTGACGTTTAATCTCCGCCAGGTGCTGCTCGGGGACGGCGAAAGTGACGTTGATCGGCATGACCTGATTGATCACGACGAGCGGCGTGGCGTCGTTTACCCGGACGAGGTTCCCTTCATTGACCAGGAGCGCTCCCGCCTGGCCGTCGATCGGGGAGTAGATGTAGCAGTAGCTCAGCTGAACCTTGGCGTTCTCGACCGCCGCCTTGTCCGCTTCGACCACCGCTTCGATCGCTTCGGCGTTGGTTCGAATCTGATCGTACTGCTCCTGCGAGACGTACTGCTTTTGCACCAGCTCGGCGTAACGCCGGGTCTGCTCGCGCGCGTTCTTGAGCTGCGCCATGTCGCGCGCCAGCGCGGCTTCGGCCTGTTTGAGCGCGGCTTCGAAAGGGCGCGGATCGATCGTGAAGAGCAGCTGGCCCTTCTGAACGTTTTGCCCCTCGCGGAAGTGGGCCTTCATCAAAACGCCGGTGACCTGGCTTTTCACCGAAACGGTTGAGTACGCCTCGACGTTGCCCACGGCGCGGATCTGGATCGGGACCGCCTTTTGCACGGCGGTAGCGACCACGACGGGAATCACCTCGCGCCCGCCGCCCCCCGCCCGGCCCTGACCGCGGCGGCCCGGCTCGGCGCTGCTGTTCCCGCTCGATTCGGTTTTGGCTTGCGGCTTATTGAGCGACCAGGAGGCGTATTGCTGGAACCCTACGAACCCCCCGAGCACCACGACTAGTGCCAAGATCCATAGAGAACGCTTCATGCGGGGTTTCCTTTAGCCCTCGGGCGCTTCATGGCTGTCCGCTTTTACACCCCGGCGTGATGCGCCGCAATAGGGCTACTGGCCTATGGCGCGCGCCAGTTGCGCTTCAGCGATCTTGTAGTCATAGAGGCTGCGTACGTAGTTGGTTTGCGCATCCGTGTAGAGCGTTTGCGCATCCGTCACTTCGATGATCGAACCGACGCCGACCTGGTAGCGGCCCGTTGCCAGATCGAGGTTCTCTTTGGCCGCCTGGGTTGCGGCTTCGTTCGCCTTGATCCTCTCGGCCAGCTCGACCAACCTAAGATAGCTCTGCTCCACCTCCAGCGCAATCTGCTGCCGCTGCTGCTCCTCCTGGGCCCTGATGACGTAGTAATTATGCAACGTTTCCTCGACCCGATTGGTCGTCCTAAACCCGTCAAAGATCGGGATGTTTAAGCTCACGCCTACAGACCAGGCGGGTTGGAGCGGAAAGGTGTCGAAGCGCCGGTTCGTTCTCGTGTCGCGCTCGTCGCTTTCGTGCCGACGGCCATAGGCGGCATCGAAGATGATATCCGGAAGATGTCCCCGCCGCGCCGTTGCGACGAGCTGATCCTGCGCGCGACGCTGCGCCTGAAAGCTCTTGAGTTCGGGGCGCCGGGCATAGGCGGTCTCCCGGGCTTCGTCGAGGCTGTAAGGAATCGAGGTCACAATCGCCTCCTCGGCGAGCGGGCGTTCCGGGAGAT
>DATMBL010000046.1:0-2793 GCA_035559295.1 Candidatus Eiseniibacteriota bacterium | reverse complement strand
CACTCGGCCGATACGAAGCGCAAGCAAAGCTCGGCAAGCGTCCCATAGAATCCCGATGGATTCTCGCCCATGAGCTTGGTTGCGAACGTCGGCACAAAGCGGCCGAGATGATCCTTGAGGAACGACTTTTCGGCTTTGCGAACTTCGGCGAGCATTTCCCGATCGTCTTGTTCCAGGGCGTAGGCTTCTTTGAGCGCCAGAAACATCGAGAACTCCAATTGGCAACTGATATGGTCGGGACGCTCGTGCGTGCCGCTTTTCATGGTCAGGCCGAAGGCGTGATAGAAGCCCATGATGTCGCCCAGCTCCTGCGGTTGTTGAAACAACGCTTCGTTGCCGTACTCGGTCTCGTAAGGCGGAACCGGGCCGCGCACGGTGTGGCCGAACAATTGTCGATGAAGAACGGGGATCGCCTCGGCGTCAAAGCGCGCAAGTGCTTCGATCATGGAAACGAGATCCGGCCGGGCCGAGGGGTAAAGCGTCTGGGCGGCCGAAATCAGCGAAGCGCGACTCTCGGGCGAGAGCAGGCGCGCCAGACCGCCGTCGGTCGGCGCTCGAAAACCGATCGCCAAGGCGCTGTAAAGCGCGGCGCGGCAGTAGGCGAGATCGATATCGCTATTATCTTGAACCGTGGTCGATTCGCTGATGTTCATTGGTTACCTCTCGGCGAAAGGGTTCAAAACGTTCAAACCGTTCAAGCCGTTCAACCCCCTCCTTAGTCCTCCCCGCGGGCGCGGGGGAGGAAGGGAACCCAACGGTTGCGCCTTCCGAAACGATTTGAACGCAGCGAAGCGATTGAACCGCTGGAACGATTGGAACTGGTGGAACGTATCCTCTTCATATGGAGTTCGCATGCTTGTTCGGTCGCACGTGCAGCGGCTCTTCGACCTGGGTGCGGAAAAGCTCTTTGCCGTTTTGCCCGTAGGCGATCACGGTGTCGTTGTATAGCGTGATTTTTCTGCCGCGCAGTGTGGCCTCGTAGATTTTGGGCCCCTGTTTGATTTCATAGCGGAAGATGATCCGATTCGAGCGGCGAAAGAGCTGCAGGACGGCGAGCAATTCGCGATCCGGATAGGTGTAGCGTTCGATGGCGTCGTCCACTCCCGGACCAAACATCTGTCTCAAATAATCCCGCGGCACCCAGCGCGGCGGAATGTAGTAACCGTTGGGCTCGGTGCCGAACTGCGGGTAGAGCGGCAGCGCGACCTTGGCGACGTGAACCATGTAGTAGATCGGGTTGTAGCGGTCCTCGGCCCAGGTGCCGTCCTTGTTCATTTTCACCAGCCCCTGCATGCGGATCTGACCGATGCAGGCGGCCATGCAGCGGGTCTCCATCGGCTCGCCGCCGCTCTCGGGGTCTTTGCCCTCGATGCGCGGATAGCAGGCGACGCATTTCTCCGAGACGCGCGTGTTGCCGCGATACATGGTTTTTTTGTACGGGCAGGCTTCGACGCATTTGCGGTAGCCGCGGCACTCGCTCTGATCGATCAAGACGATGCCGTCTTCCGGGCGTTTGTAAATCGCTTTGCGCGGGCAGGCCGCAAGACAGGCCGGATAGCTGCAGTGATTGCAAATGCGGGCGAGATAGAAAAACCAGGTCTTGTGCTCGGGCAGAGCGGCGCCTTCCGGGTCCAACCGGTAGCGCACGCCTTTTTTACCCACCGGGTTGTCTTCGTAAATGTTCGGCGAATTCCATTCTTCATCGGTGGGCAGGTAGCCGAGCACGCGCGCGCTCTCGGGCGCGAGCATGTTCTGCGCTTCGAAAATGGTCTTGCCGTCGAATTGGCCGTAGGGCTTTTTCTTGTCGTTGGAAGGTTTGCCGGACCATTGTTGATTGCCGGGATTGGCTTTCTCCAGCAGATCGAGAATCTTTACGTCCCAGAACTGGGGATAGCCGCCGTAGGGTTTGGTCTCGACGTTGGCCCACCACATGTGCTCCTGGCCCTTGCTGAAGGTCCAGGTGGACTTGCACGCCATCGTGCAGCTCTGGCAGGCGATGCAGCGGTTGATGTTGAAAACGAAGGCGAACTGCCGGTTCGGAAACGCTTGCGGGTAAGGATAATCCATCTCCCGCCCGATCTGCCAGTTGTGTACCTTGGCCATAACTACTCCTCCCGGCCGCTGATCGAAAATTTAACGGCTCCCCATGCGCCGATGCATTCATCGATGATCGACAAAGTTTCTTTCTCGCCGAGGGCGCGGTACGCTCCGTGCGCGCCGCCGTAGAAGGGGTTTTTGAACAACCCCAGCAGTTGCTCTCGACTGTAGCCGAGGCGGGCGAACTCCTCGGCAAAAACATA
Source organism: Candidatus Eiseniibacteriota bacterium (assembly GCA_035559295.1). Classification (GTDB taxonomy): domain Bacteria; phylum Desulfobacterota; class Binatia; order UBA9968; family UBA9968; genus DATMBL01. The sequence continues at coordinate 493 of DATMBL010000046.1, read as the reverse complement.
GGCCATGTCGCGGGTCGCCTCCGCATCGGCGGCCAGCACGACGCCGACGAGCATGTTGGGATCGGTGGGATCGGGGTCTTTATAGGGCATCGCTCGCTCCTGTCGTGCTCGTGCTCGTTGTCGAGCGCAAGCACGGTTCTATCCTTTTACTTTCGTTAGATCGCCCGCCAGGTATCGCTTCATCATCTCGTTTTCATTGTCCGGCGTGTAGCCGGTGGTTGCCGGCTTCCAGATGCCTGTGCCGCCCATGCCGCCGTCTTCGGCTTTGGTGACGCGCACCAACGTCTCTTTCGGCACCGTGTTGACCGCGTGGTTGTCCGCTTCGCCGCCGAAGATAAAGCTCATAAAGACTTTCGACTTGTGGAAGAGCGAGTCGGTCTGGTGCATCGGCATGTGCCAGTTGCGCGTCACCGATTGCTGCGAGCCGTAGCGCAAATTGGACTGATAGCCGGTGTTCTCGGAGAGCGCGCGACCGTCGGGCCGGGTCTCGTGC
>DATMBL010000045.1:0-13572 GCA_035559295.1 Candidatus Eiseniibacteriota bacterium | reverse complement strand
GACCGCCGCCCGGCGATCCCCTTTCACAAGTCGTTGATTTACGAACTCCACGTCAAGGGCTTCACCGCGCGCCATCCCCAGGTGCCGCCCGAACTTCGGGGCACCTATGCCGGCCTCACCTGCCCGCCCGTGCTCGAGTATTTGAAAACGCTCGGCATCACTGCGGTCGAGCTCATGCCGGTGCATCAATTCATCTCCGACAAGCATTTGATCGACAAGGGTCTAACCAACTACTGGGGATACAACACGATCGGGTTTCTCGCGCCGGATGCGCGTTACGCCAGCAACGGTCTGGTCGGCCAGCAGGTGGCCGAATTCAAAACCATGGTCAAGGCGCTTCATCGCGAAGGCATCGAGGTGATTCTCGACGTCGTCTACAACCACACCGCCGAGGGCAACCACCTCGGTCCAACGCTCTGCTTTCGCGGCATCGATAACGCGTCGTATTACCGCCTGGTGCCGGATAACCGGCGTTACTACATGGACTATACCGGTTGCGGCAACACCCTCGACATGACCCATCCGCGAGTGCTCCAGCTCATCATGGACAGCCTGCGCTACTGGGTCGTTGAGATGCACGTGGACGGCTTTCGCTTCGATCTCGCGTCCACACTCGCGCGCGAGCTCCACGATGTCGATCGACTCGGCGCGTTCTTCGACGTGATCCAACAGGACCCGGTCATCTCGCAGGTCAAGCTCATTGCCGAGCCATGGGACCTCGGACCCGGCGGCTACCAGGTCGGGAATTTTCCCGTCTTGTGGGCCGAGTGGAACGCGGAATATCGCGACACCGTCAGGCGTTTCTGGAAGGGCGATGGCGGCCAGGTCGGCATGCTCGGCTACCGTTTGACCGGCTCGAGCGATCTTTACGCCCAGAGCGGGCGGCGGCCTTACGCCAGCGTTAATTTCGTAACGGCGCACGACGGCTTTACGCTCCACGACCTCGTGAGCTACAACGACAAGCACAACGAAGCCAACGGCGAGGACAACCGTGACGGTCACAACGACAATCTCAGTTGGAATTGCGGCGTCGAGGGGCCGACGGACGATCCTGCGGTCATCGAGCTGCGCGAACGCCAGAAGCGGAACTTCCTCGCCACCCTGCTGCTGTCGCAAGGCGTGGCCATGGTGCTCGCCGGCGACGAGATCGGCCGTACGCAAAACGGCAACAACAACGCCTACTGCCAGGACAACGAGATCTCGTGGGTCGACTGGAGCCTGGACCGGAACAAACGCGAGCTACTGGAATTTACCCGACGTCTCACCCGTCTCTTCCATCAGCATCCGGTGCTTCGGCGGCGCAGTTTCTTTCAAGGGCGAAAAATCCGCGGGTCGGAGGTCAAAGACCTCGCCTGGTTTCGGCCCGACGGGCATGAGATGACCGACGAGGACTGGAACAATCCTTTCGCCCGTTGCCTCGGACTCCGCCTTGCCGGCGATGCCATTGAAGAGCGTGACGAACGCGGCAACCGGATCACCGACGATACCCTGCTGATCCTGCTCAATGCCCATCATGAGCCCGTGCCTTTCGTGCTTCCCGCGCACCGCCGCAAGGTACGCTGGCAGGTGGTGCTCGATACCGCGCGTCCCCAAATCAAGCAGCAACGCAGCCTGCGGGGCGGGGAAACGTATCAACTGGAGGCGCGCTCGCTCGCGCTGCTAAGCCTGCCGCGGCAGGGCGGCGCGGACGAAGACGACATCAAGCTCGCGGCCCCGCCGCACCGTCCGGCTCGGGCCGAGGTGGAACAGAGGCTCCAGTGAGATTGCCGCTCGCGACCTATCGCCTCCAGTTCACTCCTGAATTCCGCTTCGTCGACGCGCGGGAGGTCGTTTCGTACCTGCGGGACCTCGGCATCACCGACCTCTACGCCTCGCCCGTTTTCCACGCGCGCCCGGGAAGCCTCCACGGCTATGACGTGGTCGATCCGGGCAGGCTCAACCCGGAACTGGGCACGAGCGACGAGTTCGAGTCGGTGGTTACCGCAGTTCACCGCCACGGTATGGGTTGGATCCAGGATATCGTCCCGAACCACATGGCGTATGACGGCCGCAATCGCTTGCTGATGGACGTGCTCGAAAACGGTCGGGGCTCGCCTTACTGCGACTATTTCGACATCGACTGGAACCATCCGTACGAAAGCATCAGGGGCAGGGTCCTGGCGCCGTTCCTCGGCGACTTTTACGGGACCAGTTTGGAAAAGGGCGAGATCACACTGCGCTACGCCGAAAACGGCCTGACCGTGAATTATTACGCCTTGACACTCCCGCTCCACATCGAGTCCTACGCGACGGTCCTGGGCAACGGCCTCGGCGCGCTCCGTCGGAAGCTCGGCCCGCGTCATCCCGATCTCATCAAATACCTGGGCGTGCTGTACGTGCTCAAGAACCTGCCGCCCAGAGAAGAGAACGCCGAGCGCACGGATCAGATCGCTTTCATCAAGGCGATGTTGTGGGAACTCTACAGCACAAACGAAACGATTCGCGAAGCGATCGACGCCAACGTTTCTCGCTTCAACGGCGTAAGAGGCGACCCGGCCAGCTTCAACGCGCTCGACCAACTCCTGGGCGAGCAGCTCTACCGCCTCTCGTTTTGGAAGGTCGCCGCCGAGGAGCTTAACTACAGGAGGTTTTTCAATATCAACGAGCTGATTTCGCTTCGCGTGGAGGAAGAGAAAGTCTTCCGTCAGACGCACGCTTTGATCTTCAAGCTCGTCGGGGCCGGTCGGTGGACGGGGCTTAGAGTCGATCACATCGACGGGCTTTATGATCCTTCGAGCTACTTGAACAAGCTCCGGCAGGAGTTGGGCGATCGGTATCTCACGGTCGAGAAAATTCTCGATCTCGACGAGACCCTGCCCGCCGAGTGGCCGGTCGAGGGCACCACGGGTTACGACTTCCTGAACTATTTGAACGGCATTTTCTGCGCGCGTGACAACGAACGCAGGATGACGCAGATCTATCAGCGCTTCACCGGCCTGGAGGCCTCCTGCAACGATATCGCGATTGAAAAGAAGCGGCTGATCATCGGCAAATACATGGCGGGGGACGTTGACGGCCTCGCGCACTTGCTCAAGCGCATTTCGAGCCGCGACCGGCACGCCGCGGACGTGACGCTCTACGGTCTCAGGCGAGCGCTCGTGGAAGCGCTCACGTTTTTTCCCGTGTATCGAAGCTATGTCAACCAGGAGTTTTTTTCTCGTGAGGATCGCGCGCGGCTGGAGGAAACGATCCGCAGGGCCAAAGAATCAAACCCCGGCCTCATGCTCGAGTTGAATTTTATCCAACGATTTCTGCTTCTCGACGGCGGCGAACCCGGCGACGGGGAAAAGCGCGACTGGACGCATTTCATCATGCGCTTCCAACAGCTCACCGGTCCTTTGATGGCCAAGGGCTTCGAGGATACCACCCTCTACGTCTACAACCGGCTGCTCTCGCTCAACGAGGTCGGCGGCAATCCCGCGAAATTCGGAATCTCCGTCGATGAGTTCCATCGTTTCAACGTCAAGCGAATCGGCCGCTGGCCCCACTCGATGAACGCGACCGCCACGCACGATACCAAACGCGGCGAAGACGCCCGGGCGAGGCTCAACGTGCTCTCGGAGCTGCCCGAGCAATGGGAACGCTCCGTCCGGGCGTGGAGCCGCCTCAATCGAGCGAAGAAGACGGCTCTTCGGGGCCGCGAGGTACCCGATAGAAACGACGAGTACTTTCTCTACCAAACGCTTGCCGGCACCTTCCCGGTCACGGGCGACCTCGATGACTCGTACCGCGAGCGTTTGAAGGCGTACGTCACCAAGGCGGTGCGCGAAGCCAAGGTTCACACCGAGTGGCTGAAGCCGGACCTGGCGTATGAAGAGGCGTTCACCCGCTTTATCGAGCGGTCGCTCGAGCCGGTGGAAGGCAACCGGTTTCTGGTGGAGCTGGCGACGTTTGTTCAAACGATCGCCTTTCACGGGATGCTCAACTCGCTGTCCCAGGCGCTCGTGAAAGCAGCCGCGCCGGGAGTCCCGGACTTCTATCAAGGCACCGAGCTCTGGGACCTGAGCTTCGTCGATCCCGACAACCGTCGCGCGGTGGATTTTCGCCGAAGGCGGGAGCTGCTCGATGCGATAAAGCATCGTGAGCAAGCCGACCGCACCGAATTCTTGCAAGAGTTGCTGCGTGACTGGCCGGACGGCAGAATCAAGCTCTACGTGATCTACAAGGCTCTGCGGTTTCGGCGCGAGCACGGCGAGCTTTTTAGCCGCGGCGCCTACGTTCCGCTACGCGCGCTCGGCGCCGCGGCCGATCACGTTTACGCCTTCGAACGACGATATGAGCGGTCGTGCGCCCTCGTCGCCGTCCCACGGCTCACCACGAAGATCTCCGATCCGCAAAACCCGCATGGCCGATGGGGCGAGACGATACTGCCGCTCGCCTCCGAGGCGCCCGAACAGTGGTTGAACGTTTTCACCGGAAATGAACTGCGCGCCGATCTCGGCGGCAACGGCAAGGTGTTACCGTTAGCGGAGGTTTTCCGCGGCTTCCCCGTCGCCCTTCTGGAAGCGGTCAGCTGACGAGCCTGGGCGAACTTATTCGTTCCCTGCTCTTCACCGAAACGTTTGATGCCGGCTCTAAGCCGCTAGTGCTCCATACCGGTTGAAGGGCTTGAACATCTTGAACGGCTTGAACGGCCATAAGGGAATGGTCGGGGCGACCGGATTTGAACCGGTGACCACACGCACCCCAAGCGTGTGCGCTACCAGGCTGCGCTACGCCCCGACGGCCGACGTCAGCCCGAACTCTAACACCCCGGAGGAGTCAAATCAATTTTCTTGCCGAATGCAGAAGCCGCCATGGCAGTTCTCCATGCGTGCGGGCTTGCGTTCAATGTCGGCGCCCATCGACCTCGACCAAGCGATAACGGGAGGAGCCAGTGTTGAACTCGGTTCGTGAATCGTCTTATGTTGCGGCTGGCGGGCGAAGGAATCGCCGCCCCTAAGCATCGATGATCTCAGCGGAAGAAAATCGGCTCCTCACCGAGACCGGGCCCGGCACGCCGTGCGGCAATCTGCTCCGACGGTACTGGCAACCCGTGGCGCTCGCCGAAGAGCTGCCGGAGGGCGCGGCGCCGCTGCCGGTAACGGTTCTCGGCGAAAAACTCGTGCTTTTTCGCGACGACGCCGGTCGTCTCGGTCTTCTCGACATCCACTGTTCGCATCGAGGAACCGATCTCAGTTACGGCCGCGTCGAAGACGGCGGGCTACGCTGTCTCTACCATGGTTGGCTGTACGATGTCTGCGGCAGGGTTCTCGAGCAACCCGGCGAGCCCGGCGGCGGCGCGCGCAGAGCCGATATTCAACATCCCGCCTATCCGTGCCAGGAACGCGGCGGCGTCATCTTCGCATACATGGGCCCGGGGGAGCCGCCGTTGCTCCCTCGCTACGAATTTCTCGAGGTGCCGGCGCCGCAACGCTCTGCCGTCAAGATCCGTTATGACTGTAACTACCTCCAGGCCAACGAAGGCAACGTCGATCCCGTGCACCTGTCCTTTCTGCACCAATACATCGGCGACGAGAAAACTTCTCGTGGTCGCCTCGTCCGCGGCGCCACGACTGCGGATAACGTATTGCTCGGGAGAGACAGCGCGCCGACGATTGAGGTTGAAGTCACCGATTTCGGGCTACGGATTTACACCCTTCGCGCGACTGAGAGCGGAAGCCTCTATCTCCGGATCACGAACTTCGTCATGCCGAACCTGTCCGCCTTCGGCGGTTCGACCGTGGGGGAAGGTTACGCCGTTCACTGGCACGTGCCGATCGATGATACGCGCCACTGGAAATACGTCTTCATGTTCAGTCGAGAGAGAGCGCTTGCGCCGGAACTGCTGGCGAAGAGTCGCGCGGAACTCGGTGCGGATTACCGGCTGATTCGAAACGCGGGCAACCGCTATCTCCAGGACCGCGGCTCGATGAAGAACCAGACCTTCACCGGCATGGGCTTCAACTTTCAAGCGCACGATGCATTCGCTAGCGAGAGTCAGGGTCCGATCCAGGATCGCACCCGCGAGCACCTGGTCTCGTCGGACAAAGCCATCGTCGCGGCCCGTAAACTGCTGGCGAATGCAATCCGTGATGTCGCAGCCGGGCGCGATCCGCAGCACGTCGTCAGGGACCCGCAGCGAAACCGTTTTCCGCATCTCGTGGTTCTGTCCGAAGTCGTGCCGGCTTCGACCGATTGGAAACAGTACTGGCGCAAATTCGAGCGCGAATACCATCCGGTGTGAGCCAGGTTGGCGCGGGAGAGGATATGCCGACCAGAATCCAGCATGTCGCGATCGTCAGTGAGAATTTCGTCCGCGAGAGCCGGTTCTACGAAGCGGTTTTTGGCATGAAGCGATCGAAGCCGGGGTCGGCGGAGGAAGAAAAGGCGGTCCGGACAAACTACGCGCTCAGCGTGAGCGACGGGTACGTCGGCATGACCGTGATCGGGCGGAAGCCCGGCTATGTACCGGGGCTGCATCATTTCGGACTCGACGTGGACGACGTCGAACGAACCTGCGCGCGCATCAAAGAGCGCTATCCGTCGGTAGCCGTGCTCAAGCGGCCGTCGAATCGGCCCTTCGCAACTTTCGGGGCTCACGATCCGGAGGGGAATTACTTCGATCTCACGCAAGAAGGAATGGCCAACCGCCGGGACGTCTATGTCGAGCCGAGCCGGCAGGAAAAACGCCAGATCGGGCACATCAAGCTGCGTGTGATGAATCCGGCGGCCGTCGCGACGTTTTATCGCGAACTGTTCGATCTCGCGGAGGAGGACAAAGCTCTGGAAGATCCGAACTTTTATCTCACCGACGGCAGGGTAACACTGATCGTCGCTCCCTGGCGCATGAGCGACTATGCGGGCGCCGGCATCGACCGGCCGGGACTGGAGCACTTGGGATTCAAAGTCGAAAGCGTGGATGCCGTAAAGACCGATCTTTCGGGTTTGCGCGCTTGCGATCCCGCCATGAACGAACCGATCGTCAGCTCGCCCGACGAAGGCGAGCGCCGCGTGGCGCTCATCGCCTCATGCCGTTACGCGCGCCACACGATCTCGGATCCCGACGGGATCTTTATCGATCTTTCAGAAGGTTAGGCGGAATATCGAGGGAACCGCTCGAACTTCGGCGCGCGCCGCACGCGTTCAGGAGCGCATGCTCCAGCGGCGCTTGCCGATTTCGCGTGCGCAGAAGCGCCGCTCGGCATCGACTCGGCGGGGCGTTCGGTCGATATCGGCAACGACTTCGAAGCAATGCTCGCCGCGGCTCAGGCGATATCGCTCGGAGGGTTCAACCGATATTTCGTTCATCCCCGGGCGCAGCCGATAGGCCACTTCGCGCCCCACCTCTTCCCCGTCGTTGTCGCGGATCCGGATCACGGTTCTGCACTCTCCGGTGCCGTCGGCGCGAAGTCGCACGAACCAGCGCTTCACCCGCTCCTTTTCCGCAATCGGGTCGGGCGCCATATCGAGATCGACGACCCGAAGGCGATGATTGCCGCCGCAGTAACCGATGCGGCCGTCGTGATCGAACGCCGCGCAGCTTAGCCCCAAGCCCGAGAGCAGCAGCAAACATGCAAGTTTGAGCTTGTTCACTTTCACACCTCCTGGAATCGAATCGACCCTAACGCCCGCTTCCTCGTCGCGCTCAAGCGTTTATCCTCTTCCACCGCGGAGCGGGTCGACCAGCCTTGGTGCGCGCGTTTCAGTTGCTGGAGGCGCTCGGGCCTGGCTGGCATCTATCTACTTTGGCGCGCCAATGTCAACGCCCGTCCCTGGACATTGAGCCATTTCTCAGACAATCTAGCGTCACGGCTGCTTTCTTACCGAGCCGGAATACTACCGAATACCTAAAGGAGAGCTTTATGAAGTTCATCCGGTCGCTCTGCCTGTTTCTCGCCCTTTGTGTCGCGCTACCGCCGTTTGCAAGCGTCCATGCACAGCCGGCCAAGGATTACACGCCGGAAGTGGGCCAGGAAGGCAAGGATGTCGTCTGGGTCCCCACGCCGCAAGCCCTTGTGGAGAAAATGCTCGACATGGCGAAAGTCACGCCGAAGGATTTCGTCATCGATCTCGGTTCAGGCGACGGGCGAACCGTGATCGCCGCGGCCAAACGCGGCGCTCGCGCCCACGGGATCGAATACAACCCCGAGATGGTCGAGCTGTCCAGGCGCGCGGCCGCGAAAGAAGGCGTGAGCGAGCGCGCGACGTTTGAGCGCGCCGACCTCTTCGAGAGCGACTTCTCGCGGGCAACCGTAATTACGATGTTCCTCCTATCGAGCATTAATCTAAAGCTCCGGCCTAAAATCCTCGATCTGAGGCCCGGGACCCGCGTTGTTTCCAATACGTTCGATATGGGTGATTGGAAGCCCGACGAAACCGGAACGGTCGCCGGTTGCGAACATTGGTGTACGGCCCACCTGTGGATCGTCCCGGCCAAAGTGAACGGTACCTGGAGACTTCCGCAAGGAGATCTGACGCTCAAGCAGAACTTTCAGACGATCAGCGGCACGCTCAAATCGGGCAACATGGCCGCTCCGGTTCGAGGCAAACTCAACGGAGATCAAATCATCTTTACCGCCGGCGAAGCCGAGTACACGGGGCGCGTCAACGGAAACATCATGGCGGGGACGTTGAAGTCAGGGGGGAGCTGGAAGGCAACTCGCAAATAAAAAGATTAAAGATTAAGGTTGAGGTTTATCTCAGACGAATGCGGAATGTCGTGTCAATCTCGATCTTAACCTGAACTGAACCTCAGCCTGGTTTCATTTCGGCGGCTCGTGCGCGAGGCGTTTGTACGCCTCGATGATCTCGGGCCGCCAGTCGGTATAGATCTCCACGGCATCGGTGACCTGCCTGGCCGTGAACATCTCTTCGAAGGGATGCCCTTCGAGAACCACCGACTCCCACTCTTTCCTGAACTCCGGGTCCTGCCCGGTCTTCATCAGCGCGTCTTCGAAAACCTTGCGGATCGAGTCCGGCGTGCCGGGAGGCAACGCCATCGCGCCGCCCAGCCGCTCCGTGGAATTGATCTTGCGCACGATGTTCTTGTGCACTTCGGTTTTTGCGAACTGCATGATCGAGGGCACGCCGGTCATCAGCCGATGCGGAATCGGCGGCAACTCCTCGGGCAGCGTCATCGCCACGAGCGGAATGATCTCGCGCTTCTCGAACCACTCCGGCCGTTCGGCAAGCAGCGACGCGGCGTCGTTCACGCGCCCCTGGACCTCCCCGCGTTCAATGGCAACGTAAAGTTCGGGCGTCGTGTACCCGACCACCCAACGGACTTTGAGCGCCAGAAGTTCCGCGGCCAGGCGACCGTAGAGATAACTTCTGTGGCCGACGCTCAACGCGCCAAGCGTGACGTCGCGGCTTTTCAGATCTTCAAGGTTTTTAATCCCGGATTGCCGGTGAACAAATAACACGTTGCGCTGTTTGCCCGTGCTGGGCGCGCCGGTGTAAACGAAATTTCTCGGATTGTAATCGGCTCCCGGAACACCGAAATAGGGGGCTTCGAGATACGATGAGATCACCATCGACAGGAGCGTTCCGTCCTTGGGTCCCTTGTTGAGTTTCTGCATCGCCGGGATACCCCGCCCGCCCGGCAGGTTTTGAATCACGAATGTCGGATTCCCGCCGACGTACTTGGTCAAATACTTGGCCAGCGTGCGCGCAATCCGATCTTGCCGCCCGCCTGCCCCGGAACCGACCATCAACGTAATCGTCTTGTCTTGAAACACGGGTTGCGCCGCTTGCAAAGATAGCGGCGCGACCAGCGTCGCCGCGATCAAGAACAGAATCGTTTTAAGCATCGTCGGGTTTACGCGCGCCTCGGCCGCAACGGCGGCACCGCTGCGCAACAAGCGATTAACGGTACACTCGAGAACCAAAGAACCGAAAACTAGACGCCCCCGAATCCCTGATCCTGGGCTTCGGCCAAAAGCCAAGGATCTTTAACCTCGGTGGTCGGCGGCTCGCCTTTGAGCACGCGCGCGACCTCCCGCGCGGCATGCGTCTGGCATTGAGCGTAGGATTCATCCGAGTTCGCCGCCGTGTGGCAGGTGACGATCACATTGGGCAAGCTCAGGATCTTGTGATCGGCCGGCAACGGCTCGGGGTCGGTAACGTCGAGCGCGGCGCCGGCGATCCGCCCCGCAACGAGCGCGTCGTAGAGCGCGTCGGTATCGACCAAGCCGCCGCGCGCGCAGTTGATCAGGTAGGCGGTGTTTCGCATCGCCTCGAACTGCGGCTTGCCGAACATCCGGCGCGTTTGACGCGTGAGCGGGGCGTGCAGGCTGATGAAATCGGAGGTGCGGATTAGCTCGTCGAGAGACACGAGACGGACCCCCAGGTCGCGCGCGATTTTAGGGTCCAAGTAAGGATCGACGGCCTGCACGTTGAGTCCCAATCCCTGAGCCCGGGGCGCAACCTGCCGTCCCACGTGCCCCAAACCGACGATGCCCAGCGTTCGGCCGGCGATCCGATACACGCGCCCGCGGTAAGCATGCAGCTCCGCCGTGTGGCGCCGCCATTTGCCTTCGCGGACATACTGGTTCATGCGCACGAGCTTGCGCGAGACTGCAATCAACAGGCCGATCGTCTGTTCCGCGACTTCAATCGAGTTGCAGCCAGCGGCGTTGCAGATTTTGATACCGAATTCCCGAGCCGCGTCGAGATCCATGCGATCAACCCCCACCCCGGTGCGACAAACGACCCTCAACCGCTCGAGCTGCGACATGATCTCCCGCGTGAACGGCACCGATCCGTGCATGATGATGCCGTCCGCATCCTTCCCTGCCTCGACGATTTCCGCCTCGGTCGTCGGCCTGGCGATCACCAAATCCGCGTCGATCTCGTCGAGAATCGGCTTGATCAGATGGACGGGGACGTCGTTGCTGCCGAAGTACTTGACTCGAAAGCGCGCCATTCTAGATACCCAATCCGTAGGTCTTCGTCGGGTTATCCCAGAGGATCTTCCGGCGCGACTCCGGCGACAGTTTGGGGTTGCCGCTCAAAGCGCCAACGGTCTTGTCGGGAAATTTATCGACCGCGTCGCTGTGCGGGTAGTCCGTTGCAATCATCAGGTAGTCGTCGCCGACGTAATCGACGAACACAGGCGCCAGCTCCTCTCCCGCTTCGCAGCTCACCCAGCACTGGCGTTTAAAGTAATAGCTCGGCTTTTCCTTGGTCGTCTTGGCTGAGCCGTGGGATTCGTGTTCCCAGTGCTCGTCCATGCGCTCGAGCCAGAACGGCACCCAGCCGCAGCCCGATTCGAGGTGGGCGACCTTCAAGCGCGGAAACTTCTCGAGCACGCCGTCGGCGCAGAAATTCAGGCAGGCGAGCATCTGCTCGAGCGGATGGCACGCGATGTGGCGCCCGAACTCGCTGTAACGATCCGAACCGGCCTGGGATAGCACGGTTCGCGCCCCCTCGTGGACGCAGATGGTGACACCGAGATCGGAGGCGACTTCGTAAATCGGATAGTAGTCGGGGCTGGCGAAGGTACGGCCGCAAAACCTGTTCGGCCGCCAAAAAATCCCGACGAGCCCGAGCTTTTCGCGCGCGTATTTGAGCTCTTGCACCGCTCGCGCAGGATCTTGCAACGGGATCAGCATCACGCCGTAGAGTCGTTTGCGATCGTAATCACAATACTCCGCGAGCCAGGTATTGTACGCCCGGCAAATCGCGGCGCTCAGTTCCGGATCGATATCGTCCCTCCAGATGATATAGAGGCCGATCGTGGGAAAGAGAACGCTCACGTCGACGCCCTCGCGATCCATGTCGCGGACGTTCGAGGCGGGGTCGAACTTGTTGGCGTAAGCGTCGGCGAAACATTCGCGCCAGCGCTTGGACGAAGAAAAAATATAACCGTAATCCTCCGTCGCCCGGCCGGGTCGTTGCGCCGAATCGGAAACCGGCTTGCCGTCGACTTCGCGCACCGTTTGATTGGGGCCGGCCAGGCGCACCCGGTGGCGAAATTTCTCCGGCAGGTATCTTTGGTACAAGTCGGAGGGCTCCAACACGTGCCGATCCGCGTCGATCACCTTGAAACCGTCTTTCATCAGCTGCTCCTTCGCAAAGGCGCGCGCGGGCGCGCAGTCACTGACATTGCTCCCGTAACGTAGGACAACTCGAAGGCGCGAGTCAACAGACTCGGCGTAGACTGTTGTAGTTCAGCGAAAGTGTCCCCTTATCTGTTCAGCGAAAATGTCACCCCTGAGCTACGGTTCGCCGATCCGACGTTGATCACGAATTGGAGGCAAAATTTGGGGGTACCCTAGGTAGCCCCCACTCCGAAATCGTGGCTTATAAGCGTTATACGGCGGTCATTTTTTTGATCCGGACGCTGCGATTTCGTTTTTTGTTCGTTTTGAGCCTTTCGGTGCCTTCGCCGTAGAGTGCGTAGCGGCACCGGGATCGGCGGCGGCGAGGTCTCCAAAAGAAGCTTATTTTGGTAATAGACGCGCCAGCGGCCATCGAGGAGTTGGCAGACCTCAACTCTTTTTTTCGCATAACCCTCTCGGCGCGGTCCGGGTGGGATATCCAGGATCATGCCTCCGAGCCGCACCGCATTATCGTTAGCGACCGTAGCCTCGTAGTGAAAGCTACAGATCCGATCGAGGTCGAGCCCTCGGGGCACAGAGCGCCAGGCGGCTTGAATTTCTTTCGGTGATTTAGAGAAGCGTCGATTGAAGTCTGCTTTGAACCGACCGTTAAGAAAAACATTGGCTTTCTCGGGCGTGGTAATCCTCGCAAGCCTGAGTTCCTGGACCAAGCGACCTTGGAGGGTTCCAAAGAGTCTTTCGATCCGTCCCTTGGCTTGAGGCGAAAGGGCAAAGATGGGCTCAATGCCCAAGGCCCGTAGCGCCTGGCCGACCTGGGTGGGAGTCCGCTCACCGGCAAGTTCTTCCTCAAGCGTCCAGTGATCGTCGTTACGACGAAAGATCCCGTGGCGGTCCATGTAGATGGCTGCGGGAATCCCGTACTCGAGTAGAACCTGGCGCAAACAGATTAAATAGCTCTGCGCATCTTCTTGGGCGGAAAACACTCCGGCCAAAAACATCCCCGTGGCATCATCCATCACAGCCGTAAGCGTCCATTCGGCTTTCTCTTCTCCAAACCAGTGATGGGGGCTCCCATCCCATAACAGCAGTGCTCCGGCCTGCGCTTTTCGCTCCCGGCGCTTGTAGTGTCGCCTTACCCCACGCCTTCTTACGGCCAAAATCCCCGCCCGCCGAAGGATGCGCCGGACGCTTGAACGCGATAACTTAAGCTTCTCTTTCTCGTTGAGCTTCTCGGTCAGGTGCGTATCGTTAAGCCCCTGGTAGCGCCGCCGCACGAGTTGGATTACTTTCTCTCGTGTTTCTTGACTCATCTTGTTCCACGGCCGCTTACCCCGATTGCCATGCAAAAGCCCCTTTAACCCTCGCTCACGAACCTTGCGCCGCAGGCGCTTGAGCTGACGAGCCGAGATCCCCAAAAACTTTGCCCCTCGCTTCACACTCTCTCGCCCCGCCAACGTCAACTCCACCACATGCATCCGATGTAGTTCCC
>DATMBL010000044.1:0-2585 GCA_035559295.1 Candidatus Eiseniibacteriota bacterium | reverse complement strand
CGGGATCACGCCCTCGAACTCGGCGTACTCGACCGGCTGGTCCTCGACCTCGACCGCGAGCCGTTTTTCTTCCGGCCGCGTCGAGGGCCCCTTCGGAACGGCCCAGCTCTTGAGCGCCCCGGCCACCTCCAAGCGCAAATCGTAGTGCAGCCGGCGCGCGTCACGTTGCTGCACGACAAAACGCGATCCGGCCCGTGCTCCACGACCGGCTCCAAAGGGTTTGGGCGTGCGCTCGGGGTCCGCCTTTCGGCGGTAATGATCCAGACTAGAACGAGGTTTCACAACTAGGTTGAAGAATAACCCAACGGCTGGTATGGTTACAATCATCGCATCACAAGATGCCCGACGCTCCATCTCGGGCTCGTACCTACCGGAGGTGATCCTATGGCCGCGCATGCGATCGGGTCGGGCACGATTTCCTTTGGGCTTGTCTCGATTCCGGTCAAGCTTTATCCCGCCGCTTCTTCGCAGTCCATCGGTTTCAACCTCCTTCACGCAAAATGCGGCAATCGAATCAAACAGCAGCGTTTTTGTCCCGTGTGCACCGAGGTGGTCGAACGCGAAGACGTGGTGCGTGGCTACGAGCTTGAAAAGGACCAATACGTCCAGGTCCAGGACGAGGAGCTCAAAGCGCTCGAGGGCGAAGCATCGAAGGCGATCGAAATCTCCCAGTTCGTCCCGCTCGTCAAGGTAGATCCCGTTTACTTCGAGCGCGCCTACTATCTCGGCGCCGACAAGGGGGGTGAAAAGGCTTACCGGCTCCTCACTGCAGCCATGGAGAAAGCCGGGAAGGTCGCTCTCGCGCAGTTCGTCATGCGCGGCAAGGAAAACCTCGTGCTCGTCCGATCGTCACAAAACGGTTTGATGATGCACACGATGTACTACGCCGACGAAGTGCGCAACTTCGAGGAGATCGCAAAAGGCGAATCGGCGAAGATCACCGATGCCGAAACGAACCTGGCGATTCGGTTGATCGACGAGCTTTCCAGCGACGAGTTCGATCCCAGCCAGTTCGAGGACGCGTATCGTGACCGCCTGCTCCAGCTGATCCAAAAGAAAGCCGAAGGCCAGGAGATTACGGTCGCCGAGCCGGAGACCCGGCGCGCGCAAGTCATCGACTTGATGTCGGCGCTCAAAGAAAGCCTCGAGAAAAAAGTTCCGCGCGAAAAGAAACCCGCAGCCAAAGCGAAGCCGGCGGCAGCCGAAAAACCGCGTAAGCGGGCTCAGTCCAGCAGGAAATGAAGCTTTTCACCACCGGCGAGGTGGCGAAAATTCTGAATCTCTCCGGCGACCGCGTGCGCCGGTTTGTGCGCCTGGGATTCCTGGTACCGAGCCGGCAAAACCGCCAGCTGAAGTTCACGTTTCAAGACCTCCTGCTTCTCAAAACCGCAAAAGCGCTCATCGATTCGCGCGTCGCGCCCAAAACCATAAGCCGGATGCTCGCTTCGCTCAGGCGCCGGCTCCCGGAAAGCGAGCACCTTTCCAAAATCAAGATCTACGCCGACGGCCGCCGCGTCGTGGTGTGGGACGGGAAAAGCCGGTGGCAACCCGATTCGGGGCAGTTTGTCTTCAACTTCGACGCCGCGAGCGTCCTCAAAAAGATCAACACCACCACGCCGGTTCAGCCCCGCCGTAAGGAACGGCGCGCGGAGGAATGGTTCAACCTGGGGCTCGAAGCCGAGGCGACCTCGGTTGCCGACGCGATGCACGCCTACCGCCGGGCTCTGGAACTCGACCCCACGATGGCGGACGCGCACTTGAACCTCGGCAAGCTGTATCACGACTCGAAGCAATGGGCAGAGGCCGAAACACATTACCGCGCGGCGGCCGCGCGCGCCCCGGGCGATGCAACCGCGCGTTTCAACCTCGGCGTGTTGATGGAAGATCTGAAACGGTTTCCGGAAGCCATTCGCTACTATAAGGAGGCGATCGAACGCGATCCCTCTCTCGCCGACGCCCACTACAATCTCGGCCTCCTCTTCGAATCGCTCGGGCAGAAACCCCAGGCGATCGCGCATCTCCGGGCGGCGCGAAAACTCTACGGCCGCCGCTAGCTTCGCCTTGCGAAGCGTTCAAGGGTTTGATGGTTCAAGCGGTTCGACCAGTAATTCACGGCTACGCCGCCAGTGTCCTACGACCTTGACGGTTTAACGACTCGAGCCGCAACGCTTGAACGCTTGAAAAGGCTTTCTCGCCGATGCCTGCTCAACTGATCGCCCTGGCTGCCGCGCTCTCGTACGCGATCTCGGGGATCGCCGCCAAACGGGGGCTCCGCTATTCGACGCCGGTCACGGTGACGTTGGTTTCGGTGGCGATTCACGCGACCGTCCTCTGGGTCGCGCTGTTGATTTTCCGCGGTGTGCCGGCGGTCTCCTCTTGGGTGCTTTTCCTGTTCGTTCTGAGCGGCTTGATCCAGCCGATCCTTCGCTTCCTCACGTATGCCGGTATCCATTATGTCGGCGCAGCCGCGGGCACGACCTTGCGCGGCGCGCATCCGTTGTTCAGCACGTTTCTGGCAATCCTGTTTTTGGGCGAATCGTTGAATCTGCTGATCCTGCTGGGAACGGCTTCGATCGTGGCGGGCG
>DATMBL010000043.1:0-13427 GCA_035559295.1 Candidatus Eiseniibacteriota bacterium | reverse complement strand
CGTCACGGTTATTTCGCGGGAACTCATCGAAGAGCAAACAACTCTCTCCAAAGACCTCGGCGAGATCCTAGGAAAGTTAGTTCCAGGACTTGCTCCTCCCTTACAGAGCATGAGCACTTTTGGGCAGTCATTGCGCGGCCGGAATATAGCGGTGCTCATCGACGGCGTACCCCAGTCCACAACGCGCAATGTCCAGCGCGATCTGCAAACAATCGACCCCTCCGCAATCGAACGAATCGAGGTTCTCCGTGGTCCAACGGCAATCTACGGGGACGGCGCGACGGGCGGCATCATTAACATCATCACCCGGGAACCGGGAGAGGGCCCGGTTAGTTTCACTACCGATCTGGGTTTCAACAGTTCTCTTACGCGCCCAGGGGGTAGTTTTGGCGGTAATATCCTGCAGGCAGCCTCCGGTCAACTCGGGTTTCTTGATTACTCCCTTACCGGCTCCTTCAATCATACGGGAGGATTCTTTGACGCCAGGGGAGATCGGATCCCTCCGGACCCGCACGGGCAAGGCGGCCTTGCCGATAGCAACGCCTTTAACCTCTTCGGCAAGTTTGGGAGCAACTTCGGCGCCCAACGGGCCCAGCTGACCATCAACTATTTTAACACCGACCAAGATACAGATTTCACAACCGATCCTTCCGTAAATGCTCTGCCACGAGGCAAGAGCGTCAAGGCGCGCGCGCTCGGCGGACTAAAGCTTGAGGACCATCAGGGTGCGAAAAACTTGCTTAGCAGCTTCGATTATAGACACAAAGATCTCCTGGGAGGCAGCTTGCACGGGCAAGTCTACTATCGCGACTACTTTACGCGTTTCTTTCCCTTCGATGGCCGCGCCTTCGCCGCCTTCGGAAACAACATTATCCAGTCACGTGTAGAATCCAAGAAAGCGGGTAGTCGCCTAGAGTACGACGTAGGCATTCCCTTGATTAGAGTCACTCCGCCTCGAGCACTATTGGGCATCGACTATGCCTACGAATCAACCTCCCAGCCGGTGGCAATTATCGATCCAGCCGCGTTTGACGCAAGCGGCGGTCGGGTTTTCCGTGTCGTCGGAAACCGAAGATGGGTTCCCATCCTGAAGCAACACAACCTCGGATTGTTCACTCAGCTCCAGTGGCAAGCTATTCCCGATTGGCTGCTCCTACGAGCAGGAGTGCGGCATGAGCGGATCTGGGCAGGAGTAGACGACTTTACCACCTTGGCGGGAAACAGAATCCGTGGCGGCAACTTGGATTATGAGTCCACACTCTTTAATGCGGGAGCGGTATTCTACGCTACACGGGCGCTCCACATATTCACTAACTTCTCGCAGGGATTCTCGATTCCCGACATCGGTCGAACGCTGCGGGGCGCGCCAGCCGGGCTCTCGGTAAAAGCGATCAACCCGAAGGCACAAAAAGTTAATAACTATGAACTTGGCATCCGTGGCCAATGGCGCCGGATCGGTGCGTCCCTCGCTGCATTTTACAACACATCGGACCTCGGCACGACATTCGATGCAGACCTCGAAGTTGTTCGGGCACCGGAACGGGTTTATGGTGTCGAGGGAACGATTGATGTACGAGTTCTGGATCGGTTGCGGATCGGGACAACAGTAACTTGGACCGAAGGAAAAAACGATGTGGATCGGAATGGGACATTTAAGGCACTCGATGGTTTTCGCATCCCTCCTCTAAAGCTAACCGGGTATGTGGAGCATGAAACGTCGCCGAGTTGGCGCTGGCGCAACCGGTTGCAGGTTCTGTATTCCGGGTCGCGTGATCCGGATCTCCCGGTGGGTGCGTTTGGAGCAAGGCCGGTAAAAAATTACACGCTTCTCGACTTCATCAGCAGTTTTAATGTTGGGCCAGGGACATTGCGCTTTGGAATTGAGAACCTGCTCAACAATCAGTACCTGCCCGTCGTATCGCAGCTGCAGAGCACGAACAGCGCCAACGCCGCGGGTCGCGGGATCACCTTCAGTGTTGGCTATTCAGTAAACTATTGAGAAGCAGTTCAGTGGTTGTGGTTTTTGGTAAGATGATCAGAGGCAAAGGATTCCACGCCCGCTAAAAGGGGTAGCGTTAGCCCGAATTTTTCACCGTAGCTATCCTTATCTCAAGCTATTCGAGCAGGTATTGGCTCGGCTTCAATAAAGTGCGTCCTGCGGGTTAAGCCGCGCTTGTCTGCGGGTTGTCCGCCGAACCGGCAACGAAAGCAGCTACGCTTACGAACCGGGTTGTCGGCTCCTGCAAAGCCGATAATCTAGCCAAGCTTTTTCAGCCTAGGACCGACGTCAGGCTTTTTCGCTCCTAAACGTCTTCGCAGTATTGGGTCCAAGGTAGCCCCCGCCAGCCAGTATTTTTTTGAACAAAGGCGGTCTACGAAATCATTGATAGGGTGGCTGAGGATTGCTGTGTCCTTAGCTTCGGTTCTCACGAGCCCCCGCCCTGATAGAAATCACGCGTTTTTGTCTATTCCGCACAGCAGACAGAGGTTGATTTCAACATTCCGGCTCAATCCGTCATGAGCGTTGATGTATGCCTTGACAAAGAAATAATCTTTGACTATACGAACTTTCAAGCGGCCCGAGGTTCCCACCCAGAGCCCGGAGGAAAAGCCCGCCTTTTCCTTTCGGGCTTTTTATTTGGAGGCAACATGACTTTCAATCCGTGGATCGAACGAGCGTGGCAGATGCATCGCCAGGCCGCGTGTGTTCCCAACACGACGATTCTCAAGGCGGCTCTCTGGCTCGAGGGGAAATACCGCCAAACGCCGAGTCTCGAGACCGCGGCGATTATTTCGCTTCACTACCTCGTCCTCGCGCTAAGAAAGCATGCGGCGCGGCGGCCCGCGCTGTTCGAATACTACATTGCCGAGGCGCTCAGGTGGAGACGTGAGGCGATCCGTCGTCTTTCCGAACGCCGCCAACTTCCGGCCTCGGCCGGCGAACTGTGATACCGCCGAGGGGGACGGCCAGATGACCTACGCATTCGAGATCGTCGTCAAGGGCGGCGTCGTCATGATCCCGCTTCTGCTTTGTTCGTTGGTCGCCGTTGCGCTGACCATCGAGCGGATAATCTTTTGGTGCAAAGTAAAAAGCCGCCGGCCGGCCGAAGACATCCTTGCTTTGGTGGAAAAAGGCGAATATGAGGAAGCGTTGCGTTTGGGTCGCTCTTCGGAGCATCCGATCGCCCGCGTGCTCGCCGCCGGGATCGCGCACCGAAACCCCGCTCCGGGCAAGGCGATGGAAGCCGCAGCGCAGGCCGAAATGCCCCTGCTCAAAAGGCGGCTCGGGGTGTTGGACACGATCATTACACTCGCGCCCCTGCTCGGGCTCCTCGGAACGGTTGTAGGCATGATCGGCTCTTTTGGCGTCATGGCCGAAGCGGGAATGGGACAGCCCCATGCGGTCACCGGGGGTGTCGCCGAAGCGCTCATCGCTACGGCGACGGGTCTCTTGATTGCCATTTTCACGTTGGTCCCCTACAACTACTTTACGGCGCGCGCCGAACAGGAGATCGACGCCATCGAACATTATAGCTCCTCGCTGGAACTGTTGCTCGAGGAGAAGCGTTGATGCGCCTGCAGCGCAGACACGCCAAAAAGGCACGGATCGAGATCATCCCGATGATCGATACGATCTTTTTTCTGTTGGTGTTCTTCATGATCTCTACGCTCGCGATGGCCCACTACAAAGGCCTGCCGGTGAACCTTCCCAAAGCGGCCGCCGGCCGTGAGCCGCCGGCTGAGAGCATCGCCATCACCGTGGACCGCGAAGCGCGGGTTTTTTTCAACAAAGAGCCGGTCGACAAAGCCGCCCTTGGCGAGCGCCTCCGCCGAGAGCTCGCAACCAGCGCCGACCGGTTCGTCGTCATCAGCGCCGACGACAAGGTCGAGCATGGCCGTGTGATCGAAGTGATGGATATCGCCCGCGGCGCGAACGCATCCAGAATCGCCATCGCGGTCAAGCCCAAGGACTGAACAATGAATGACCGTTGGCTGATCGCGTCGTTCACGGCTTCCTCCTTGATTCATTTGGCTCTGGTGCCGTTAGCGGCACTCATCGTGCGCGCCAAACCGGTGCAGCCGAGGACCGTGCCGATCGAGCTGATCGAGATTGCGTCGATGGAACGACCCAAAAATATGGAGCCGCCGCCTCCACCGCCGCCGCCAAAGCCCAAACCCAGGCGCGATAAAATTACCGCTCCGAAACTCCTTTCGAAGCCCGAGGTGCATCAGGTCGAGCCCGTGCCTCCGGTGGGGAACACGAAACAAGAAATGACCGAGCCAGAACCGATCGAAGAGCCGCCTCCGGAGTTGGCCTCGCTTCCGCCCGAGCCCGGCTCGGTCAAGGGCGGCTGGAACAGCGGCAACGAACCCGGCGAAGCGGCCGGCGGCGCCGCCGGAGTTGGAAATGTGTTCGATCGGGGTGACGTCGGCGTGGTCGGCGGAAGCGGTGTCGAAGGGGGCGGCGGAGGCCAAGCCAGCTCGGGCCTGGGCCGCGGCGCCTCAGGCCACGGCGACGGAGGCGGCGGCGTTGGGCCGGGAAAAGCGCTCTCGGGTCTCGCTCGGCCGCTTGGCGGCTATCAGGTCAAACCCCGCTACCCCGAGTCCGCAAGAAGAGCCGGGGCCGAAGGCGTGACGATGCTGCGTGTTCGCGTGCTGGAAAACGGGCGCGTCGGCGAAGTGCTCGTCGAACAATCCGCCGGTTTCCGCGACCTCGATGTCGCCGCCGCAGACGCGGTTAAGAAGTGGCGCTTCGAGCCGGCACGGCGGGGAAATGAGCCCGTGTCCGTCTGGGTGCTGCTGCCCGTGAAATTCGAGCTCCGTTAACCGATGAAAGAATTGCCCGTGCATCTTGTTTCCAAACAAGCAGAGCCGCGGCTCGCGCCCGCTTCGGCTAAAAAACCACGGATCGAAAGCCGCCAGCTTTTTCAGGGTAACAACGAAGTCATCATCGTGCACCAAGACGAGGAGTACAACCTGCGCATCACGCGAAACGGCAAACTGATCTTGACGAAGTAGTGTCGCACTAGCTAAAGCCAGCCATCCCGCCCTTCCCGGCGCGGACAAGCCAGCCAACGTTCTGCGGAAAATGCGTCGGGAAAAATGAAGAACCCGTTTTCCACTCACAACCAACGCGAGCCAGCTTCTGAGACTACTCACGCCAGCCAGCGAGATTTTGCCAATTTCGGAGGTGGAGCATGAGTCGTCAACAGAGGCGCGCCATCGAAAGGCGCAACAAAAAAAGTCGCCGAGCCATCACTCTGATCGCCGGTGAAGGCGTCAGCCGTGCGATCGCGCTCACGTTTGCGCTGGTGACCTCCAGCGCGTCCGCAGAGGAGGCCGAGAAAAAGGAAGAGTTCGTCCTTCCCCCGGTCATCGTCAGAGAGCAGCCCAGCCCGTACTACATTCCCCAGTCTTCGCTGTCCAGATTCCCCGAGCCGCTCAAGGATACGCCGCAATCCATCACCATCGTGCCGCAGAGAGTTATCGAAGAACAAGCCGGTACGACGCTCCGCGACGCGCTGCGTAACGTCACCGGTATCGGCATCGCCGCCGGCGAGGGTGGAGGCGCGCAGGGCGACGGCTTTACATTGCGCGGGTTCAACGCGCGAAACGATATGTTCATCGACGGAGTGCGAGATCAGGGATCGTACTTTCGCGATTCCTTCAACCTGGAAGCGGTCGAAGTTATCAAAGGACCGTCTTCGACCTACTTCGGGCGTGGCTCGACCGGGGGGATCATCAATCAAGTCAGCAAGAGTCCGCGTCTCGACCCCTCCTACAACGGCATCTTCAGCGGCGGCACCGACCTCTTTTTCAGAGGCACGGCGGATGTCAATCAGCCGCTGACTTTCATATCTCCGACGGCGGCTTTGCGCGTCAACTTGATGGCCCATCGAAACGACATCGCGGAGCGGGACGTGGTCGAGAACACGCGATTCGGCTTCGCTCCTTCCATCGCGTTCGGCCTCGGCACGCCGACGGAGTTCAGGCTGAGCTACCTGATTCAACACGAGGACAATCTCCCGGATTACGGGTTTCCTTTCGCCCCGAACGGAAAGCCGATCCGTTTTAGCCGAGAAAATTTTTACGGCCTGGCCAAAGAGGACTATGAGCGTACACTAGTTAACATCGGCACCGCCAGGCTTGACCATCATTTCAACGACAACTTGAGTCTGCGCAACACCCTGCGCTTCAGTCACGGCGACCGAGAAGCCGCCCCGACGATACCCGGTTTTAACGCCGCGCTCGCAACGATCACCAGGAACCATGTCGAGCGCGACACGCAGGAGAGCATCCTGAGCAACCAGACCGACCTGACGGCCAAGTTCTCGACCCTCGGTTTCAAGCATACGCTCACGACCGGCGTCGAAATCTCGCGGGAGAGTTTCGACGTGCTCCGCTACAACTATAATGGCGAGCCCGCCGACCCGAACCCTGCCAATCCAAACCCTAACCCCAATACATCAGGCATGACGCGCGTTCTCGCCGCCAAGAGCGACACGACTGCCTTTGGATTTGGAATTTTTGCCGCGGATCAGCTTCGATTGAACGATTACTTCGACGTCGTCGGCGGAATTCGCTGGGACTACTTCAGCACCAGTTTCGACGACAAAAGAAACATTCCGACGGCCAGAGACTTCAATCGAATCGACAGAATGCTCAGCTACCGCGGGGGGTTGGTTTTTCACCCGACGCTGTCTCAGAGCTACTATTTTTCTTACGGCACGTCGTTCAACCCTTCCGCCGAGGCCCTGTCGCTGTCCGCCAACAACCAGGAGACCGCGCCGGAGAAGAACCGAATTCTCGAAATCGGCGCCAAGCTGGGGTTCATGGGCGGCGCGTTGGGCCTTCAGGGCGCGCTCTTTCGCATCGACAAAACGAACGCCCGCGTGAGCGACCCCGTGACGGGATTGCAGGTGCTCGAGGGCAAACAACGGGTCCAAGGCGTCGAGGTCGGGGTTGCGGGGCGTATTCTACCCGGCTGGAACGTGTTCGCCGGATATACCTTCCTCGACTCCGAATTTCGCAAATCGACCGACCCAACGGTCGTGGGTAATAAGTTGCAAAACGTGCCCGAACACAGCGCCACGCTCTGGACCACTTATGATTTCTTGGACAAATGGCAGATCGGCGGCGGGCCTACCTACGTCGGCAGTCGTTTCGCAAATAGCACTAACACCAATCGCGTTGACGGTTATGTCCGTTGGGACGCCACGGTTGCTTACAAACTGACCGAGAAGATTCAGCTGCGTTTGAACGCCCAGAACCTAACCAACGAATTTTACTTCGAGAGCGTGCATCCGTCGCACGTCGTACCCGGCGCCGGGCGAACCTTCATCGTGAGCACGAGCGTCAACTTCTGAAGGAAACGAGCATGATCGTCCAAGTTCCCAATGTTCTGAACGCGCAGCAAATCAGTCATTGCCGTGACGTGATGAGTCGGGCGAATTGGATAGACGGCCGCGTGACCGCGGGCTTTCAGTCGGCCCTGGTCAAGCGCAATCGCCAGCTTCCCGAGGACAGCGCCGAGGCGCGAGAGTTGGGCGATATGATACTAAAAGCGCTGGAGCGCAACCCCCTGTTCATCACCGCGGCGCTGCCGCATCGAGTCTTCCCGCCGCTCTTCAACCGCTATGAAGGCGGCGAAACGTTCGGCGCGCATCTGGATAATGCCATCCGCCAAATCCCTGGCACGCCCTATCGCGTGCGCACCGATGTTTCCGCAACGCTTTTCCTCAGCCAGCCTGAAGAATACGACGGCGGCGAACTCGTCATCGACGACGTTTACGGATCCCATTCCGTAAAGCTTCCCGCCGGCGACATGGTGGTGTACCCGGCCAGCAGTCTGCATCACGTCACGCCCGTTACCCGCGGCGTGCGCCTGGCGTCGTTCTTTTGGGTGCAAAGCATGGTGCGCGACGACGGGCAAAGAACGTTGCTGTTCGACCTCGACGTAGCGATCAATAAGGTCAGTCAGGCGCTGCCGAATCACAGCGCCGTGGTCGAGTTGACCAATTGCTATCACAATTTACTGCGTCGCTTCGCCGACGTTTGACGATGAACAACCCGGCGCGGCGGTGCTTATTCATTTCCGCCCCCGCCTGTCCGCGAGACGACTACCTTCGTTACGAAAAAGAGCCGCTGCGCGATTGGCTGCGCCGCGAGTTCGGCGATCTCGACCGCAATGCGACGACCCGTCTGCGTCGGGGACCGTCATGAAGCTGGTGTACAAAATCATTTTTTGGTCACACCTTCTTGCGGGCGTAACCGGCGGGGCGGTCATTTTCCTCATGTCGGCGACCGGCGTAATGCTCATGTATGAACATCAGATGGTCGAATACGCCGAACGGAACGTGCGCCAGGTCCCGGCTTCCGGCGGTGCAGCCAAGCTGAACCTGGACCAATTGGTGACCAATGCGCGCGCGCGCAAACCCGCTGCCCGACCGACGGTCGTGGTATTGCGCAACGACCCGACAGCCTCGGTGGCGGTTGGCTTCGGCCGCGAAGGATCAGTCTACGTCGATCCATACAGCGGTGCCGTGCTCGGCGAAGGCTCCAAGCTCCACGACTGGTTTCACGAAATCATCGAGTGGCACCGCTGGCTCGGCATGGAGGGCGAAGGCCGCGCCACCGGTCGCGCGATCACCGGCGCATGCAACCTCGCCTTCTTTTGGCTCGCCGTCAGCGGCGTCTATCTGTGGTGGCCGCGTCGGTGGCACTGGCGCGGCATGAAACGGAGTTTGCTGTTCAACTTCCGCCTGCGCGGCAAAGCGCGCAACTGGAACTGGCACAACGTCATCGGTTTCTGGTCTTCCGGCGTGCTCGTGGTGCTGACCCTCACAGGGGCGGTGATGTCGTACCCGTGGGCCAACGATCTGCTTTACCTTTTGGCCGGGAGCACTCCGCCCGCGCGGCCCCGGGGAAACAGTGCGATCGCGCAGGCGCCGGAACGGCGCGGTGGAAGCGAGACGCGCGAGCGCGAATCTCTGGGAAGTTTCGAGGCCTTCTCGGCGCGCGCCGAGCGGCAAGCTCCCGGTTGGGTCATCATGACGATACGCCTGCCGCCGCGCGGCGACGGCCCGATCAACGTCCTCATCCAGGAACCGACGGCGCCCCATGTTTTCGCGCGCTCGCAGTTGGAGCTCGATCGTTTCACCGCCGAAGTCATCAAGTGGGAGCCCTACGCCGACGGCAGTCCGGGACGAAAGGCGCGCACTTGGGTGCGCGGTCTTCATACCGGTGAAGCGCTCGGAATCATCGGCCAAACCGTCGCCGGTCTCGGGTCTCTCGGGGGCTGCTTCCTTGTATGGACCGGCGTCGCGATGGCCTGGCGCCGGTCCCGAGACTGGCGAATCAGGATTAAACGTTTGTTGGTTATCGCTTCGCCCGCCCGACGAGCGCTCAGCCGGAAACCCGTTTCAGAAAACCGCGCCGACTAGCCCTTCTTGTAGATCTGCTGCGCCAGGTAATTTTGGTATCCAACCTCGTCGATTTTCCGGAGTTGCGCTTCGATCCAATCGATGTGCCGTTCCTCATCGACCACGATATGTTCGAGCAGCTCCCGGCTCGCGTCGTCGCCGACGTCGAGACAGGTTTTTATCCCCGGTTTGAGCACGGTGAGCGCCGCCTGCTCGAGCGCGAGATCGTTCTCGAGCTGCTGTTTGACTTTGCTCCCGACGAGGATCTTATCGTAAGCGGAAATATTCGGTATGCCCTCTAGGAAAAGGATGCGCTCGATCAGCTGGTCGGCATGCTTCATCTCGTCAATCGACTCTTTCCAGTTCACCTCATAAAGGATCTCGTAGCCCCAGCTCTTGCACATTTTGGCGTGAATGAAGTACTGATTGATACCGGTGAGCTCTTTTCGCAATACGTCGTTCAAGACCTTGATCACCTCGGGATGACCTTTCATCTTCGTTTCTCCTTTTTGCCCTTCAAACCAGTTACCGGGTTGGGCGAATTTCGCGTTCCGCGTCGTGATCCCCGCATCTTTTCCGTCGCGATACCCTCCGAGCGAGCGAATTGTTTCAGCGATGACGAGCAGTGTCAAGGAAAACACAGCCGGGGCTCAAAATACTACAACCCGTGATCGATTCGTTCATGGAAGGACAACAATCATAATTTCGGCGACGGCCGAGCTACTGCCCGCCGCAACGCTCGTTTTTATTTCTTGCCAGATCCACGCTTACCGAGTTCCTCTTTGATGACGGTTTCAAAGACTTCAATCGGTTGGGCTCCCACCAACAAACGACTGTTTACAAAGAACGTCGGCGTGCCGCGCACTCCGAGAGATGCCCCTACGGCGGTCTCGCCGTCGACTTTGCGCCGATACCGGCTCGAGTCGAGACACGGATCGAATCTCCCGACGTTCAATTTTAACTCCCGTGCATACTGTTTGAGCTTCGAGTTGGTGAAGGCGAGTCCACCTTGATTGGCAAAAAGCTTGTCGTGGTACTCCCAGAACTTTCGTTGCTCCCCAGCGCATTCGCTCGCCAGCGCGGCCTGCTCAGAAAAACTCCCAAGGATCGCAAAATGACGATACATGAAGCGGACCTTGCCTTGCTTTATGTAGCTCGCTTTGAGCTTCGGGAGGGTGTTCTCCCAAAATTTCTTGCAGAAACTGCACTGAAAATCCGAAAACTCAGTGATGCTTACCGGCGCGTTCGGCGGCCCGAACACCGGTTCGTTCCCCAATGCGGCCAGCACCTCCTCCGCGGACAGGGGCTGCGCAGCTAAAAGCAGAGCAGAGCGCAGCGAAACAACCAGCGCGATTGCAACGAGGATCGTCGATCGGTTTTGGACAACAAGCCTGGTCCCAGTTCGCAACTGCTTGCTGCGCCCCCCAATGAGCAGGGATGCGAC
Source organism: Candidatus Eiseniibacteriota bacterium (assembly GCA_035559295.1). Taxonomy (GTDB): domain Bacteria; phylum Desulfobacterota; class Binatia; order UBA9968; family UBA9968; genus DATMBL01. The sequence goes on along the minus strand of DATMBL010000043.1, from coordinate 2,561 downwards.
AAAGCCGCGTCTTGCCCAGCGTGAATGCCGCATATTACACTCGCGAATCTCCGGGCTGCGAACTGAAACCGGATGTGTCGCGTCGGCTAAAGAGTGGTAGAAACGCGGGCACGTGAGATTTATACCGTCTGAAAACGTCGCCGAACTTCTCTTCCAGGTATCGATCCTCTTCCTTGGCCAAAAGTAAATACCTGATGATAAGAAAGGGAGCTAAAACAATCGTGAGGAGGGTGGGCCACATGATGAGAAAGCCGACTATCATCAACATTAATCCCAGATACTGCGGGTGCCTTAGTCTGCGGTAGAGACCGGTAGTCACCAACTCCCCGTGTCCGCGATAAACCGTCCTCCATCCAAGTGCCACCAAGGTAACGCCCAGGATCAGAAAACTAGTACTCACCACCATGACCAGATATACTCCAGCCGCCAGAGGCATCAGCCCGGCGCGCGCGAGGAGATAGGCCCAGAGATGGCTTTCGTACATACCAAAAACTTCGGGCTCAACCCCGAGAATCGGCGCCAGCAGGTAAATGGTAAGAGGAATGCCGTACATCTCGGTGAATAGGCTGATAAAGAAGGCAGCCGAAAAGCCCGCACCCTTCCACTCTTTCGGCCTCCGCGGCCTCGTCAAAAAGAACAGGAACAGAAGAAAGAAGGCACTTGTGGCGAAAACGGCGGCCCAGTTTCCGTACCATTCTTCAAACGGAAGATCCTTGACGGGACCGGAAACCGAGCTAAAGATGTCCGAGAAAGCGTAACCGATGAGGAGCACGACAATCAGAATCTGCAAGGTTCTAAGAGCGAGCTTGACCGACCGTAGCAGCTTTCTTTGTGTTTCCGGGCTCATGGGGCGAACTTCAGGCCCTTGTTTCTCAGCAGGAGAGAGCCTGCTAAACCGGCCAAGATCATTGCTGCACCAAATACCTGGGCCGCCTGGAGTCCCCAGGCGAACATCGCCGGGTCGCCACGGAAGAAATCCACGACAAAACGCGCTACTCCATAGCCGGCGAGATACGTGAAGAAAGCAAAACCATCGACCGCCTGTCTCTTTTTCGTCCGCCAGATGAGGAGAAACACGACAAAGTAGGCGATCATCTCGTAGATCTCTATGGGATGAAGCGGAATGTTTAAGGGCGCAAGCGAACGTGGGTCCGTATAAGTAATGGCCCAGGGGAGATTGGTTGGCCTACCGTAGCTATCACCGTTAAAAAGACAAGCAAACTGGCCGAGAGTCTGCCCGAGAGCCATACCCGGCGCGAGCGTGTCGCCAAACCTTAACAGCGAAATCTCTCTTTTACGACAGAACCAGATCGCAATCAGGAATCCGGCGATCAACGCTCCTATTACCCCAATTCCACCGGTCCAGACGGCGAAGATCTCCCACGGGTTCTCCAAAAAATAACCCGGCGCGGAAAACAAAACGAAGTAAAGCCGAGCTCCTATGATCCCAGCAATAAGCGCGTAGAGAGAAAAATCCTGGACCAGCTTGGGGTCGAGCCCTTTCCGCTCCGCCTCTCTCGTGCTCATCCAGATGGCAACCAAAAAAGACAGAGCAACGATGACCCCATAGCTCCGAATCTCCAAACCACCGAACTCGAAGAGAACTGGATACATCGCTTACGTCCCGTCCCTCAGGAGAGTCTTCAAATCGCGACGGAGGCGCTGGAGCGCTTCGGAGTCGGTGCTGACATAATACCCGCGGATCTGGGCTGCGCGGTCGATAAGAACAAAGCGCGGGCTGTGTGTATGCGTAGCGCCCGACTCGGGCCTTTTCGAGTGAGGTATTTCCGCGGCGCCCAAGCGAAAACCCTCTTGAGCGAACTTGTGGATTGCTTCCTTCTCTCCCGTGAGGAACAACCAACGCTCCGGATCAGCGCCGAACCGGTTCGCGTATTTCGAGAGGGCCTCGGGCGTGTCTCGCTCCGGATCGACCGTAATCGAAACCAGCTTCAGGTCTTTTTCGCTCTTGAAACCCTCCTGAATCTGTCGCAGCTGGGCGCTTTGGATGGGGCAGGTATCGGGACAGTTCGTATAGATGAAATTAGCAATCCATACCTTCCCCTTCAGGTCTGCGAGAGTAACCTGGCGTCCGTCTCTTTCCGTGAGTGAAAACGGCGGAACAACTCCAAACCTTTGTTGCAGCCCTTCCAAGGGCCTCTCTGTCGAAGCCCCTCGATTCTGCAGATCCGCTCGCCACTTCCAAAAGGCTGTCCCGATGAGTACGGCGGTGGCAAAAACTGCAAACGCCAAAAACGCCCTATCTCTACTGGACATGCCCAAGTTCATTTCTTTCCCTAACGGCCGGAATGCTGTGCGTGATCCACGGCTTCTAAACTTAGCGTCTCGACTCTCTCATCGACCGGAACGCTCTCCTGGGAATTGTCCGATTTTTTCCCACAGCCCTGCCCCGCAGGGCCCTTGAGACTTCACGCCAGCCATCCCTTCCGCCAGAGGAAGTAATACACTCCTACAAGCGCGACCAACAAAATTACAGTCTCCAAAGGTCCCTCCCCTAAAAAGCCGAGTCGAAATTCTTTTCATCGCGCCAAGAGCTTCAATCG
>DATMBL010000042.1:0-6462 GCA_035559295.1 Candidatus Eiseniibacteriota bacterium | reverse complement strand
AAAACACCCCGACGTCAACGAATCCCGTTTGAGCTTGCCGATGCGCGCGGCGCCGGGCGACCGTGCGTCACCCAGTCGCCCTCGCCGCATTTGGCGGTGTTCTTTAGATAGGTTTGTAAATCCGGTTGAACCGTTTCTCGGCTTCCCTGGCGCCGGGGCCGTTCGAGACGATCATCCTGGTCAGAAAGTAAACTTCGTTCAGTTTTTGAACATAGAGGGCTTCCGCCCTGCCTTGTTCTTCGGCGTCCATCCAGCGCTCGACCCGGTATTTCTTCAACAGGCTCCGGAACGTCTCGCGGTCTTCCGCGATCATCTGCTCTCGGCTAACCGTTGCAAAATACACGGTCATGTTTTGTGTCTTACTCGGGTCCTTCGTGAACGCCTGTAGATGGCCGACATACTGCTCGAGAAACTTCGGCGCGCGCCGAATCAGCATGCCGTTGTTGGAATCCATCATGTAGCTGCGCACGTCGGCGTTGGCGGAGCCGATCATGACGTCGTCGCCCAGCACCGTGACCTTGGTGTGGAGCGACATTCGCGCTTTTTCATCGAACTTCCTGTACTCGTAGTACTCGAATCGCGCTCCTCGCTGCGGATCCCGGCTGCTCTGATAGAAGTCGGCAAACGCCTTGGCCGCGTGTCGCGCCAGCAGGTTGACGAGGTTCAAGTCGGTGGTGGCGATCGAGTTGGTGAGGATCGTGACGGTCACGTGCCGGCAGTCGAGCTCGCCGTTGATCATGCGGCTGAACTGCTTGATCAGATTGGACGGCGGAAAGAAATAGGCCTGATGGAGAATGACCCGGCGCGGTTGCTCGGCGCTGGCAGTCCGGCAGGCCTGCTCGAGCCCCGCCATCCAGAGCGCGTGGATGCGCTTTCCGTGTTTCGCTTCCTCTCCGTTCACGGCGCCGTAGGCCCGCGTGGTCTTCGGATCGTTCGGGCCGCCGAGGAACGGCAGATTTTCAACGTATGCCAGAAGCGCATCCCGATCGACCGTAAAGTCCGGCGACGGGTCGGGAGCCTTCGCGTAGCGGTACTCTCTCCAATACCGTTCGGCATTTGTCCGCATCGTCCGGTAGCGCCGCTCCTCGCGCTCGAACCGGCCGAGGCTCCTCTTTTCAAACTCCCGAGCGATGCATGCCTCCTGCGTTTCCTTTGGACCTTTCGAACCGCAGGCCTTTTCCGCTTCCTCGTAAGCGTCGAAGTTCGCACTGAACTCGTTCGGCGCATGCTGCCGAACCTCCGCGGTGGAAGCGACCATCCTTCGAAAATTCCACAAATCGTCGAAGGCGCGCCCGATGTCTTCGCCTCCCCCGGCCAACCGGATGCGCATGTCGGTGTCCAAAAAGATGTACTTTTCGACCATTTCGTTGGGCCGCATGTGATAGGAATCCTCGATGTTTCGCCCGCCGAGCTGCACCACTCTTTGATCGACGAGAAGCAACTTGTGGTGTAGAAAGTCGGTCATGTACTCCCAATCGAGCGCCGCGGCCGCCGCCTCGGGCCGCTCGAGCGGAAAGTGCTCGGCGAGAGTATCGTAAATCGGATTCAGCGCTTCACCGTAGAGATGGAAAATCACCGCCAGCTGAAGCTTGGCGGTAAGCCGCCGGAACGGGCTTCCGACCCTCGAATTCCAGTAGATGCGCGCGACGCGTTTGAGATTCTCCTTGTCTTCCGCCGTGGTTTTGCCGCCGGCCGCGTTCAGTTTGGCGAGATCGACGTCCTGACCGCGCAACACGGCAAACGCCATGATCTCCGGTTTCTTCGAGTACAGGCCCGAGAGGAACAAGCCGGAGTTGCCGGCGCTCAAGTTCGAGATTCCCAGCTCGCTCGCGGGGACGCCGTCGATGCGCTCCGTGGCGAAAAGCCTCTCGATTTCCGCAAATTTCTCCGCCGAGCAGTCGCGGGATTTGCGCGCTTCGCCGGCGCGGCCGCAACCCATGGTCAGGTAAACCGCATCCATGACCATGTTCCGCGTCGGGCGGTTGTAAAACCGCACCTGCAAACTCCCCGACCCGCTACTCCCTCGTCGCTCCATCATGGTGAACAGATCCAAATCCTTGTAGTGCGAGTGATAGTCGAGCAGCAGGCGCACGCGCACGCCTCGCCGGGCGGCGGCGATGAGAGCTTCGCTCAGAACCGACGAAGAGTAGTCGTCGCTGTAGATGTAGTACATCGCGTCGATCGACGTTTTCGCCTGCTCAATCATTTCCAGTTTCGACCGAAACGCCGCGTCGTTTCCCAGAATTACCCGCGCTTCCGTAAAAGGTAACATGCGGCTCGAAGCGTGACGCCTGATGCTGTCGTCCGAGAGCCTGCCGGAGAGGGTCGTCTCCCAGCTCATAAACGGATTCAGGCCACACGCCGCCATCTGCAAGCAAAGCAAAATGGCGATGCTTTCAAGCGCCCGGCTGAGCGCCCGGTAGGGATTTGACTTAGTCGGCTTTGGCATGGGGTTCTCCTCGAGTGCGTACACGACCCGCCGCGACGGGCGCGCCCGGGAACTGATGCGATTGGATCGGCTGGAAACAGGATTCTACGACAAACGAGAGGTTTTTACTATAAAAAATCGGACCTCGGCGTTCGTCACTTCGATTGCGGGAAAATTTTATTGACAAGATCTTTGCAAGTAAGCGACCATTTAGGCGCTCACAACGTGATTGACACAACTGTAGCCCAACGGTGGTCTTTGTGACCGCTGGGGGGGCCGCTCCAAGGTCATCCCTTTTCTCGCGGCCGAGGTGCGTGATGGAAAACATAGGAACGATCATACTGGCAACCGGAGCGCTCGGAACCGCCGCGTTCGGCATCATCGAAGCGCTCAAATGGACGCGTTTGGGCGAAGCGGGGTTCGGGTCGATTTTGAAGATGCTGGGGCCGATCCTACAGACTCTCGAGATCGCGTACGGACCCGATTACAAAAAGCTGCTGCGCGCGCAGTATCGCGGCAACCAGCGGGAGCTGACCCGGCTCATACGCCAGGGCGTTCGGGTAGGGCTGAGGCCCGAGAACGCGGCACCGTTGGCGGTCTATCTCGGCATCGTTGACGGAGCGGCCCTCCGCGCGGCGGCGGAAAAGGTGATTAGCGGCGGTGATCTCAGCGCCGAGCTGCGCAACGTCCTCGGGCGGTTCGAATTGGCCGTCGATGCGAGAATCGATGCCGCCCTGACGCTCGCGCAATCGAACTATGCGGGTGCCACGCGCGTCTCCGCTTCGGTGGTTGCGCTCGCGATTGCCATGGCCGTCGGTCTTCATTTGGGAAGCGGTTATTGGTTTCAGGCGCTTTTGGTCGGTATCGCGGCGGTGCCGCTGGCGCCGGTGGCGAAAGATCTCGTCAGTGCGCTCCAGGCCGCCACCCGCGCCATTCGGACGAGAGCATGATCTACATTCTCGACTTCCGGGCCTCTGATGTCGGCGGCGCCGTTGTGCCGGGCCGGCTTATCCGGCCGGCCGGCCCGGTCGCGTTCGGCACCGAGGACGATCTCGTGCGTGAAAGTAAATTCACGTTTGTGATTCACGGCTTCAATGTCAGCCGCCGGGACGGCCGTGAGCGGCTGGTGTATCTTGCGAACCGGCTGCCTTCCGCGGCCGATGGGGCGATCCTTGCGGTTCTCTGGCCGGGCGACCACTGGGTCGGTCCGGCAAGTTACCCGTTCGAGGGAAACGATGCCGACGATTCTGCCGCAGAGCTCGCCCGCTACATCGAACGCGTCATACCTCCAGGCAGCCCGCTTGGGTTCGTCTCGCACAGTCTCGGCGCGCGCGTCGTGATGGAAACCCTAAAACGGCTGATCGGCCGAGGCTACGCGATCGGACCGGTTTGTTTGATGGCTGCGGCGATCGACGACTTCAGCTTGGCCGATCCCGAGGATTACCGGAACGCGGTGGACATGGCGGAACGGATCGCGGTTCTGGCATCGCATGAAGATGAAGTTTTGAAGCTTGCGTATCCGACCGGCGATCTGCTCCAGGCGTTCATTTTCTTCTGGAGGGACAGCGCCGGACTGGCCGCCGGTTACCACGGCCCGAAGCCTTCAGGCGAGCATCCGCTGCAGGGCCACGTCTACCACTTTCAGATCCCCGACGTCAGGAACTCGGATCACGGCGATTACATTCCCGACAGCTCGCCTTCGGCCAATCAACTTTCGGCCGCGGCCTTTGCGGATCAGGTGCTCAAAAGGGTCGGCGCGCCGCAATATCCCTGATCGGCGCCGCGCCTGAGAAGGGAAACGTTCGGCCTTCCGATTAGGGCAGATAGCTGAGATCGACGATTTGAGCCACGGTCAGCCCCCGGGCTTTCGGCTCTTCCTTTGCGAAATCCGCCAACACCGCCTCGAGCCCCTTGATCGTCGGCCGCCCGTCGTCGGGCAGTGACCGCCCGTACACGGAAAATGCCTTCTCCGCAATCTCCCGGTCGTTGAGCTTGCTCAGCGCCATCATTTTGCGGACCGATTCCTCGCGGTGACTCTTGAAATAACGGATTCCCTCGACGTACGCGGTCATGAAGCGCCTTACGAGCGGCGCCTGCGCCTGCAGCGTGTCTTCGCGCGCGACGATGTTCACGTGCGGAAATTCGACCCCCTTTTCGACGAAATCGAGGAGCGGGTTGAGGCCGAGCTTGTGCGCCGCCATCGCTTCTTCCGGGCTCAGCACCGTGGCATCGATGGTTCCGGCTTTGAGAGCCACCAGTCGAGACTGCGAACCACCGACCTGAAGGACCGTGACGTCGGCCGGACTCAAGCCGAGATGCGCCATCGCGAGCCGCACGACGAAATCGGTGTTGCTGCCGAAGCGACTGATGCCGATTTTCTTGCCGCGCAACTGCTCCGCTCTCGTGATGCGGCTCGTCGTGATGAGAACGTAGGGCAAAATGTTCGTCACGCCGCCGATGATCTTGAGGCGCGCGCCCCTCACATACGCGTTGAGAAAAGGCGGGCCGCCGGTTTGCAGAAGGTCGAGACTCTTGCCGATCAGCGCTTGGGTCGAAAGCGAGCCTCCGGCGATGAAGATCATTTCGACCGTAAACCCGTGTCTGCGGAAAACGCCGGCGTCCTGCGCAACGTAAAGAGGCGCGGCGCCGTAAAAACCGTTGAAGCCGACGCGCAGAGCCGTCGGCTGCTGCGCCGCCGCGGGCTGCGCGCTCGTCGACAAAAGAGCGAGGACCAAGATCGCATGCAGGCTGATCCTTTCCATGTCGTCCTCCCCTCATGCGGCTATCACGGCGCCGCAAACACCGTCAATAGAAAACCGTAGCGCTGAAGCCCTTCTCCCCTTTCCGGCGCCTTGCGCCCGAGATCACCTATGGTAACAATCGGGATATTCCAACGCGAACGGGGAAAACCGTGGAAACGCGCCGTCTCGGAAATACTGAAATGAACGTCAGCGTGCTCGGCTTCGGGGGCTCGGAGATCGGCTACGAGCGAGCGTCGCCTACGGCCGCGAGACAACTGTTGAACAGCGCCCTCGATAACGGGATCAACGTCATCGATACGGCCGAGTGCTACGTCACCAGCGAAGAACTGATCGGCAACGCAATCGGCGCTCGACGCATGGAATACTATCTCTTCACCAAGTGCGGCCACGAACGAGGTTGGGGTTCGGCCGACTGGCGTCCCGTGTCGCTGTTGCGATCCATCGAGAGGAGCCTCAGGCGGCTGAAGACGGACTATGTCGATCTGTTACAGTTGCACAGCTGCCCGGAACACGAGCTCCGCAAAGGGGACGTCATCGAGTTTCTCAGGCGCGCCCGGGAGCGCGGCTACGCGCGCTACATCGGTTACAGCGGCGACAGCGAGGCGGCGCTCTACGCGGTCAACTGCGGCGAGTTCGATACGCTCCAAACGTCGATCAACATCGCCGACCAAGAAGCGCTCGATTTGACCGTGCCTCGCGCCAGGGAACGGAACATGGGCGTCATCGCCAAACGGCCGCTGGCAAACGTCGCGTGGTCAGGCGGGGACCGCCCTCCGCGGAACAGCTACGGGTATCCGTATTGGCAGCGACTGCAAAAGCTTCGGTACGATTTCCTGCGTCAGGATGCGGAACAGGCCGTGGCGATCGCGCTGCGTTTCGTATTGTCCGTCCCCGGCGTTCATACCGCCATCGTCGGCACCGCCAAGCCCGGCAGGATCTCGGAGAATTCGGCGGCTCTGTCGGCGGGCGCATTGCCGGCCGACATGGTTGAAGCGATCCGGAGCCGCTGGCGCCAAGTAGCCGGGCCCGACTGGATCGGCCAAATCTGAGCAAGCCCCCTTGGCGATCCCGAGGTCGTCGTCTCAGACGAATATCGAAACTATTCTCAACCTGAGCGTCTGAGCGACACTTCGCTCGGTGCTACCGGCCAGCGCAAACGTCGATTGGGACACCGTCGGGATCGGCAAGCTGAAATCGGCCGTATCTGCATTTCGCCAAAAGCTCGAGTCTGATGTTACCTTCGGTCCCACCCGGCTTGGGTGAGAGCGCCGG
>DATMBL010000041.1:0-4139 GCA_035559295.1 Candidatus Eiseniibacteriota bacterium | reverse complement strand
GACGATTAAAGCTGTCATGGTCTATTGCGACAAACCTTATCATTTTTTGTACGCACGCCCCGATTCGGGTATTCGCAGTCCGAAAGACTTGAAGGGAAAACGTATCGGGATTACCGGCCTGGGCTCGACGACTTATTTCGCGGCCAGGAAAGTGGCCGAACACCTCGGCTACGATCCCGATAAGGATGTTACGATTCTGGCAGTCGGCGACATCTGGCCCGCACTGCACAGTGGAGCGGTCGAAACGGGGTTGATTCGCCCGCCGTTCACGAATATGGCGGAGAAGATGGGTATGGTGAAGATCGCCTACGTGGGCGATGCTCTCCAGATCCCGATGTCCGGATTGGTTACATCGGAAAAGCTGTTGCGTGAGCGTCCGGAATTCGTGCTGAAGTTCGTAAGGGGTACCGCCAGAGGGCTTAAATTCTTCCTGGACCGCAAAAACGAAGCTGAGAGCATCGCGATGCTCAACCGGGTGACGCCAATGGGATCCGACGCGGCCAAGACCACGTACGAGTTCTATTACAACATAATGACGCGAGAAGGGATTCCTTCCGAGAGGTCGTTGGCCGACGACTGGGAGATTTCCAAGCTGATGATCCGCCGCCCGGACATCCAGAGCCTTACGAGGGCTCAGGCCGAACAGAAGATGTACGATTTTCGCATCCTCAGAGAAGTTTTGAGATCGTCTCGTTAAAAGCGCCGTGAACGACCTGAGAAGCTTCATAAAGGGTATCGACGGGCTCGGCGAGCTAAAGCACGTGCGCAAAGCCGACTGGGACCGCGAAATCGGCGCGATTACCGAAATTTCCGCTTCGCAACCGAACCCGCCGGCGCTTCTGTTCGACGAGATCAAGGGGTACCCCAAAGGGTTCCGGATCTTGACGAACATGTTCCAAACCCAGTCGAGGACCGCGCTGTCACTCGGACTGCCGCCGACCCTGAAGGGCGTCGAGCTGGTTCGGGCGGTCAAGGAGATGTTGAGATCTGTTTCTCCGGTTCCCCCGCGCATGCGGAGCGACGGTCCCATCAAGGAGAACATTTTGACCGGGAGGGAAGCGGACGTGCTGCGGCTACCGGCTCCCAAGCTGCACCGGGAAGACGGGGGACGATATCTCGGGACCGCCGACGCGGTGATTACCAGAGATCCGGAGCGCGGCTGGGTGAACCTCGGGACGGCGCGGGTTCAGGTGCTCAATCAGCACCGGGTCGCGCTTTATGTTTCACCCGGTAAGCAAACACGCCTAATCGCGCAAAAGTACTGGGAGAGACGGGAGAGTTGTCCCGTCGCCGTGGTGTGCGGCATCGACCCGGTCCTGTTTGCGGTCGCGGGCTTGGGATTGCCGTGGGGAACGTCGGAGTACGACATCGCAGGGCACATTCAGAAGGCTCCCGTGGACGTTGTTCAAGGCGAGATGACCGGACTGCCAATTCCCGCTTTCTCGGAAATCGTGCTTGAGGGAGAGATTCCTCCGCCCGATGTCGAATCCGAAATGGAAGGACCTTTCGGAGAGTGGACCGGTTATTACGCCTCCGGGACGCGCCCGTCGCCGGTCATCCGAGTGAAGGCGGTGTACCACCGGAACGATCCCATCCTCACGGTTCTACCTGATTTCAAGACCTATCCTTTGTCGAGCTACATGTTCCTCGTTTTTTGCGCGGCCGGCCTCTGGAACGAAATCGAGCAGGCGGGGATCACGGACATCCGGGGCGTGTGGTACGCCGAATGGGGTATACGGTTTTTCGCCGTGATCTCGGTCAAGCAACGGTACGGCGGGCATGCTCGGCAAGCCGCGCATATCGCGCTCGGAGCCCGGGAGGGCGCTTACCTCGGCCGCTTTGTCGTGCTCGTGGATGACGATATCGATCCTTCCAATATGAACGACGTGCTCTGGGCGTTGTCTACTCGGTGTGACCCGCAGAGCTCGATCGAGATTGCGAATCAGTGCTGGAGCAGTCCGATCGACCCGCGCCTCGACCCCGAGAAGAGGGCCGCGGGAGATTTCACGAACTCACGGGCGATTCTCGACGCCTGCCGCCCTTTTTCGTGGCGCGACCGTTTCCCCAAAGTCCATTCCATCGACTCCGAATATCAGAACGAGATCAGGCAAAAATGGAAAGAGCTCCTTGGATGATGAGATAGAGGAGAAAACGATGCCGTTCGCCGACTTGCGTGAGTTCATACAGAAATTGGAAAAAGAGGGAGAGATTGCCAGAGTTCGAAAAGAGGTGGATCCAAAATTCGAGCTCGGCGCGATTTGCAAGACCATCCACGAAAAAGGCAGAAAGGCGCTGCTCTTCGAGCGGGTTCGCGGGACGAACATGCCCGTCGTCACGGAACTCCTCGCGACTTTCAATCGCATTGCGATGGCTCTGGAAACCGACGCCTCCGATTTGTTCACGGAAGTCGTGCAGCGGACGAAAACGGGCGTGGAACCCAAGATCGTGAAGACGGGACCGTGCAAGGAAGTGATCTGGAAAGGAAAGGACGTCGATCTCGACAAGCTTCCGTGGATCACTTGGAACAAAACGGAGAAAGCGCCGTACCTCACCGCTGGCATGGTCATCGTCAAGGATCCGGAGTACGGCAGAAACATGGGCGTCTATCGGATGATGTACGCCGGCCGCAACAAAACATTCCTCCGTCTGAGTCCCGGCCACCATGGCTACGAATATTACAAACGTGCGGAATTGAGGGGAGAGAAGAAGCTCGAGGTGGCAGTCGCAATCGGCGCCGATCCGACGATCTTTCTAGCCTCGCAGTTCGTACCCGGCATCGATGTCGACGAGTTCACGATAGCCGGCGCCCTGAGAAAGGCGCCCGTCGAGATGGTTCGGTGCGAAACGGTCGATATCGAGGTGCCCGCAACGGCCGAAATCGTGCTTGAGGGGACCGTCGGTATACCGCCGGAAATCGGCGACGAGGGACCGTACGGTGAATTTTGCGGTTACTCGGTCGGCACCGTGATCCGGGAGCGTCTCTGGAACGTTCAGTGCGTTACCATGCGGCGGGATCCGATCTATCACGGGTTCTATTTGTGCAAGGGGATCAACGAAGAAGGCGTCATCAAGAGCCTGACGACGTCGGTACAGATTTACAATGAACTCAAACCGGGCCACCCGGCGATCAAGCGTGTCTATTGCAGCGAGGCCGGGATCGGTATTTTCCACTGCTACATTCAGATCGACGAAAGGCTCAAGCGACCCGGCATGGTCAACAACATCCTCGCCTCCACCGTCGGGGTGAAAGGGAGCCGCGTCAAGCACGTTTTCGTTTTCGACGACGATGTCGATATCACCAGCCCGGAAGAAGTCGAGTGGGCGATCGCCACGAGAGTTCAAGCCGATAGGGATATTTTCGTAATTCCGAACACGTTCGGATTGCGCCTCGACCCATCGGCCACGGCGGAAGGGGTCACGGCCAAGCTGTTTGTCGACGCCACCAAGAGCAAGGATTTTAGATCCGAGGGTCTGGCGCTGCCACCGGACGACGTGTGGCAACGGGTCAGGGCGAACTGGAACAGCTACTTTGTCGAATAGGCGGGAACGGGGCTCATCCGGTAAAGCCAAGGAGTTATGCCATGTCTAACTCGCGCGCGAAGGTATCGGTCTTCGGTGCGCTCTTGTGGGCGTCGCTTCTCTGCTGCGGCCCGGTTGACACCGTCGCTCAAGAAACCAAAATTCGTGCAGCTTATTCGGCCCTTAGCGGATCGATGGCGTGGGTCTGGACAGCCCAGGAAGGGCGCCATTTCGACCGCCACGGATTGAAGGTCGATCTCGTATACATCGGCGGAACCGCGCAGCTCTTCCAAGCGATGTTGGCGGGAGAGGTCGCCTTCGGCGTGGGTGGCGGGCCGTCCATCATCAACGCCAATCTTCAACGGCCGTCCATCGTCGGTGTCGCGGGCACACTCAACCGCATGATCATGAAAATAATGGCGTCGCCTCGGATCAAAACCGCGGCGGACGTACGGGGAAAACGGATTGCGGTCACCCGGTACGGCACGATTACGGATTTTTCCGCTCGTCTGTTCCTGAAGAGGTGGGGGCTATCCCCTGAAAAAGACACCGCCATCATCCAAGTTGGCAGTATCCCGAATGTGCTAGCGTCTTTGCAGAGCGGCGCCAGTCAAATCGGC
>DATMBL010000040.1:0-13082 GCA_035559295.1 Candidatus Eiseniibacteriota bacterium | reverse complement strand
CGCCGCAGTGGATGATCATTCCCGGTTCCGAGGTCCGGGCCGAAGCGCTCATGCGCGGGCAGCTCGACGCCACGCCCGCCGAAATCGGCGATGTTCTGACGATCCTCAACGCCAAACCCGGACAGTTTCACGTGTTGATTTCGTACGCGAAGATTTTTCCACAGTTGATCGGATCGATGTATTTCGCCCGCGCCGACTACGTGCAGAAGAACGCGGCCACCGTGGAAGCCGTGCTCGAGGCGATACTCAAGGCGCACCGGTCGGCCGAAGAGCGACCGGCGCTGGTCAAAGAGAACGCCTCGAGGCTCCTTCCCGAAACCAAGCCCGAACTCATCGAGCGCACCGGCGCCACCTACAGAGAGTTGAAGATCTGGGACGTGAACGGCGGCGCGAGCCGCGACCGGGGGGAAGCGAGTATCAAGTTTTTTGAGGACGCGGGATTGTTGAAAAAAAACGCGGTGACATTCGCGCAGGCGTTCGAGCTCGGGCCGCTCGAGCGCGTGCTGAAGAAAATCGGCCGCAAGTAGACGGCGCGATGAAAGCCGGCACGGTCAGGGCGATCTCCGTCGCCAGTCTGCTGGTGCTCTGGGAGATCGTTGGACAGAGCCGCGAGAGTCACCTGATTCCGCCGCTCTCGAAAGTTCTGGTCGCCTGGAACGAGCTCCTGGTCTCGGGACAGCTCTTTCAGGCGCTCAGAGTGAGCTTGCAGGCGCTTTTCCTCGGGTTTGCCCTCTCGCTCGCGTTCGGCATTCCGCTCGGTCTTTTGATGGGGCGATACCGTAGAGTCGAGCGCTTTCTCGAGATCTACATGACGGCCATGCTCACCGTGCCGATGATTTCGTTCATTCCTTTTCTGGTCATCGCCTTCGGCCTGGGACTGCAATCGCGCGTGGGCATCGTGTTTCTGTTCGCTTTCGTCATCGTCGCGGTCAATACGGCCGCGGGGGTCAGGAACGTGGATCCCACCTTGACCGAAATGGGCCGCTCTTTCGGCGCTCGCGATAGGGAGCTGTTTATCAAGGTGATTCTCCCCGCCGCGCTACCCATGATCATGGCGGGCGTCCGCCTCGGCATGGGGCGCGCGGTCTTGGGCATGGTTACGAGCGAAATGATCCTCGCCGCCGTGGGCTTTGGATTGATGCTGATGACGTTCGGCGCGTCGTTCAATACGCCGGCCCTGTTCGCAACGATTTTGACGATCGTCTTGCTCGCGGTCGCGCTCCTCGCGGTGATCCAGTACCTCGATCGGCGGCTCATGCCCTGGCGGGTTCTAGAGCATTGAGCGTTGAGAGAAAAGCATTGAGTTTTGCGTCTGGAACGGATGGAACGGTTGGAACGACCTATTTATAGATCACTACCTTCAAGTCCTTCCCCCGGCCGCCTTCCGGACAGGCGCTGATGCCGACCAGACAATCCATCTCCGCGCGCAGGTCCATCATGTCGCCGCCCGGCTTCGGGCGCGTCATCGAGTAGCGCATCGAACCGGTGCGCGCGTTGATCACCATCGTCTGAAAAATATTGAGCGGGCTCGGCACGTCCTCCTTGGCGATGCCGTACGGCCTGAGCGCTCTGGCGAGATTTTCCCAGCAACCGTGCTTCGGCGCCGCGCCGCGCTTGCGCCCCAGCCGCTTCCACACGCCGCCGTAGATTTTGAAAATACGATCGCCCCATTTCCGATAAAAAGACGTGCTGCACATCCCCTTCTCCATGTCATGAGTGCCGCGGTAGGTGTCTTTGACGATCGTCATCATCACGTTGTTGAATTTCGAAATCAAAACGTCGCCCTTCGTGACATAGATTTTCCCCTGATCGACTTTCGTCCGCGCCTGGTCGAATCGCTCCTTCACATTGCGCAAATTGAACACGACGTAGTCGGCCGTGGATTCACCGATGACCCGGATGATCTGTCCTTTCTTGACGATAAACGTTTTGCCCGTGTTGCTCTTGATCACGGACTCGCTGATGATCTTCACCGATCCTCCTCCGCTTCGCGTATTTAAACGGCTCGTACGTTACTGGCTCGCCGCGCCAAAATCAAATCATGCGCGCGATCCCATGGTTTACGCGGCGCCCGGAGGCGTCCGGAATACGGAAAGGAGGGGCGTAGGAAATCATTTGCAAGTTTGATATAGACTAGCCGACTTCGGCGCGGCGGCCCTCCCGTACAGTTGAAAAACGCCGGCCGCAAATCAAATATGGATGCCACGCCCATAGCGATGCGCCAGGGCGACCAATTTCGGGGCGAGCTCGTCATTAGAGTAGAGAACGTTTCGAAGGTTTTTCGTACCGCCGACGGCAGTCAGATCGGCGCGCTCGAAAGGATCACCTTGGACGTCGCCTACGGCGAGTTCGTCACCGTGGTGGGCCCGAGCGGTTGCGGCAAGTCAACGCTGCTGAAGCTCATCGCCGGTTTTTCGCCGCCCTCGGGAGGTCGGATTCTGTACCAGGGAGCCGAAGTTCGCGGCCTCAACACCAACGTCGGTTACGTGCCGCAGGAAAGCAAGCTCTTTCCCTGGTTGACGCTCGAGGAAAACGTCGGGTTCGGTCTCGATTCCAAGCGCTATCCGCGCGCGAAACGCGAGGCCCAGGTGCGCCACTTCATTCAGCTCGCCGGGCTTGCCGGGTTCGAAAAGTACTACCCGGCCCAGCTCTCTGGAGGCATGAGCAAGCGCGCCTCGATCGTGCGCGCGCTCGCGTATGAGCCCGCCGTCATTCTCATGGACGAGCCCTTCGGCCCGCTCGATGCGCAGACGCGCATGGTGCTGCAGGACGAGCTGCTTAAAATTTGGGAACAGAAGCGACAGACGATTATTTTTGTGACTCATGATCTCGTGGAAGCCGTCGCATTGGCGGACCGGGTCGTCGTGATCACCCATCGGCCCGGCCAGATCAAAGACATCCTAAAGGTGACGATGACCCGGCCGCGCAACATCTTCGAAATCCACCGGCAAAACGGGTTTGATGAAACGTACGGCCGGTTGTGGAATATCTTCCGCCACGAGCTCAAGATCGGCGAGCGCTGAGATGATGCCCGAGCAGGTAAAAGAACAGGCGCCCGCAACCGCCACGCGCCGCGAGCCCGCCGCGCGCCGAAGCGGCCCGGCGTCGAACCGCGCGCTCGCGGTCACGTTCATTCGCTTCGCTATCATCTTCGGCTTTCTGCTGCTGTGGGAGATCGCCTCCGGACGCTGGATCGAACCCTTTCTGATCAGCAGCCCGAGCCGGATCGTTGCTTCCATGATCGCGGGCTTCCACTCCGGCGATCTGATCCATCACTCGTGGGTGACGTTTCTCGAAATTGCCATCGGGTTTCCCTTGGGCGCCTTTTCGGGAATCGCCTTGGGCTACAGCTTCGGGCGCAGCCGGTTGCTCGCTGAGGTGTTCGAGCCGATCATCATCGCCTTGAACGGCATCCCGCGGACCGCGGTGGCGCCGCTGTTCATCGTGTGGTTGGGAATCGGCATCTGGTCAAAAGTCGGCGTCGTTTTCCTGCTGACGTTCTTTCTCAACTTCTTCAACACCTATACCGGCATGCGGCAGATGGACCGCGAGTACATCGATCTCGCGCGCCTCATGGGCGTGAGCGGCTGGAAGCTGACCTTCAAGGTGATCTTTCCGGCGATTTCACCCTACGTCTTTACCGGCATTCGCACGAGCATTCCGTTTGCCGTGATCGGCGCCATCGTCGGCGAGTTCATCGCGGCGACCGAGGGGGTCGGTTTCTTCATCCGCATGTCGGCGGGCATTTTTAAGACCGCCGACGTGTTCGTCGGCATCATCATCCTGATGATCATGGTCATTGCCATGGACAAAGTTGCGGAGGCGATTGAAAAAAGAGCGCTTCGCTGGCAGGCGCAAACCGAGCACGTGCAGATTCAAGCGTAAAGGAGTCACTTCCATGAGCAACAAACTCGCCATACCGGCCGCGCTGGTAGCGGCTTTGCTTTTCGCTCTCGTTCCATACGCGCGAGCGCAGCAAAAAGAGTTGCCCGAGGTTACGATCGCAACCGCGGTCTCGAACATGGCGTTTGCCGCCCTCTGGGTCGCCGAACAGCTGAAGTACTTCGAGCAAGAAGGGCTGCGCGCGAAGATCACGGTGGCCGGCGGCGGCTCGCCGTGCCAATCGGCCGTGGTCGGACGTTCGGTCAATTTCTGCGCTTCATCGTCGGAGGGACTGGTGCTCGCCCACATCGAGGGCGCGCCTCTGGTGGCGATCCAAGCGCATAACCGCGTGTTAACGTTGAGCGTCGCCGTGCGGAAAGAAATCGCGGACAAGCTCAAGCTCACGCGC
This sequence comes from Candidatus Eiseniibacteriota bacterium, assembly GCA_035559295.1. Taxonomy (GTDB): domain Bacteria; phylum Desulfobacterota; class Binatia; order UBA9968; family UBA9968; genus DATMBL01. The sequence goes on along the minus strand of DATMBL010000040.1, from coordinate 8,791 downwards.
CAGAGCCCGCTCGAGGCGCGCCTGAAGGCGCTCACCCAGTTGGGCACGATTGGCGCAACCAGTCCCGGAGCCGTGTCGGAACAGATTTTCAAGCTTCTCGTAACCAAAGCGGGCGGCGATCCGAGCAAACTCAAATTCGCTTATCTTGGCGGTAACGAGCTCCCCGCCGCTCTCATGAACAACGTGGTTGACGCGTTTGCGCTCTCTCCTCCATCGGCGGAAATCACCGAAGCGGCGGGCAAGGGTTATGTTCTCATTCCGCTCGGCCAGGGCGAGGTGCCGGAACTCACCGACTATCCCTACGAGGTCCTGATGGCGCGGCCCGATTACGTCGAGGACAACCGCAAGATCGCCACGGCCGTTGCGCGCGCGCTTTCCCGCGGCGGCGCGCTTTTTCACACCAATCCCGAGGCGGCCAAGGCGGCGCTGCGGGCGCACCGCTTCTCGGATCCCAAGAAACTGGACGACAAGGTATTCGAGCTGGCTTATTCGACAATCCGGCCCGCCATGCCGCGATGGGGCAACATGAGCGCCGAGGGCTGGAAAAAGGTTATCAATTTCGCCGTCGGCGCCGGCATCATCAAAGACCGCTCGAGAGTGCCGTCGGCCGAAGAAGGGGTCCTCTGGACGAACAAATTCGTCGGCAAGCCATCGTGATCGAGCCGGTCCTTTGGAGCTGAAGCTCGAACGGGGCGAACGCGGGGATGTTTGGCGGCACGCTAACCGTAGCCGAGCGCGGTGAGAAACTGCCGGAGCGAGCGAAACTGGAGATAGGGATTCGTCCGTTTTTGCTCGCCCAAAGTCGATGTGGGGCGGTCGGCGTAGTTGTGGCCGGGAAAGAGAACCGTCTCGTCGGGCAGCGCCAGGAGTTTTTGCGTCAGACTGTAGTACATCTGCTCGGGATCGCTGCCGGGCAGATCGACGCGCCCGCAGGAGCCGATGAACAGCGTATCGCCGGAAACGAGTCGGTCGCCGACCAGAAAACATTGAGACCCGGGCGTGTGGCCCGGCGTGTGCAGCAGCCGGACTTCCACGCCGCCTAACTCGAGTCGGTCGCCGCTCTCGACCTTGATCACGTCCGAAGGCGCAAGTCCGGAGAGCAGTCCCGCTTCCGCTTTGTGCACCACCGCTTTCGCCTTGCATCTCGAAAGAAGCTCGCCCACGCCTTCGATATCGATACCGGCAAACCGCCCGCCGACGTGATCCGGATGTGTGTGCGTGATCAGCGCGTGCGTAATCGCGATCTCGTCTTGATCGGCAATGCCCACGATCCGGTCGATCTCCCAGGCGGGATCCACGACCGCAGCCGCGCGCGTTTCGGTGGAGCCGATGAGGTACACGAAGTTCTGCATCGGCCCCACCTCGATTTGCTTGAAATACAGTGGCGCCTTCATCCGCCGCTAGCGCGTTTTCGCCGCGAGGGAATCGTAACTTACGCCCTCGCCGGTGTCTCGGCTCACCGGAAGCCCGAGGCTCGACCAACCGGGGGCGACGACCCGACCCGTCGCGTCACGCATGCCGCCGAAGCCGCCGAGCATGTTCGCGACCTCCTGGTACCCGGCCTGCTCCAGCAACCGCGCCGCCGCCGTTGAGCGCGGCCCCGCCTGGCAGCCGACGATGATCGTTTTGTCCTTTGGATAATGACCCTCGACGACTTTGACGAAATCGGGATTCATCACCATGCCGCGCGCCGGGTCGGGAAAAGCAACGGGAATATTGACGGCGCCTTCGGGGTGACCGTCCGCAAATTCTCGAGGCGTACGCACGTCGATATAGACCGCCGCCGGATTCGCTCGGAGAAGATCATACGCCTGTTGCGGCGTGATTTCTTTGACCGCCATAAAAATTTCTCCCCCCGTTTAACGGACCAGCCGTCCCTTGCGCGCTTTGCGCGAGATACCGTTTCCCGGCTTCGGCTCCCTGTGGCATCCGGGCTCGGTTTCACATTCCCATGATGTTGTAGCCCGCATCGACATGGACGATCTCGCCGGTTACCGCGCTCCCCCAGGCGCTGGCGAGAAACAACGCCGTTTTGCCGACTTCCGCGGCATCGATGTTGCGTTTGAGCGGCGCCCGCTCGCTGACGTAGTGGAGCATGTCCTTGAACCCCGAGATCCCGGACGCAGCGAGCGTTCTGATCGGCCCTGCGGAAATGGCGTTCACCCGAATCCCTTTGGGTCCGAGGTCATGCGCCAGATAACGCACGCTCGCCTCCAAAGCGGCTTTGGCCACACCCATGACGTTGTAGTTCGGAATCACCTTCTCGGAGCCCATGTAGGTCATCGTCACGATCGAGCCACTGCGTCCTTCCATGAGCGGCGCGGCGAGGCGCGCGAGAGCGACGAGAGAATAAACGCTCACGTCCAGCGCCACGTGAAAACCGGCGCGGCGCGTTTGCACGTACGGATGCGACAGGTCTTCTTTGTTGGCGAACGCCACCGCATGGATCAAAATGTCCAACGCGCCCCATTCGCGTTTGAGCGTGGAGAATACGTTATCGATCTCCTCGTCTCTGGCGACGTCGCAGGGCAGAATGATCTTGGCGCCGATGCCTTCGGCCAACGGGCGCACGCGCTTCTCCAACGCTTCCCCGGCGAACGTGAACGCCAGCTCGGCTCCCTCGGCGTGCAACGCCTCGGAAATAGCCCAGGCGATGCTCCGTTCGTTCGCCACGCCGAAGATAATGCCTTTTTTCCCATCCAAAAGCCCCATGCACCCTCCGTCGGTCTATTAGTGTTCAGATATCAGAGGTCGGACATCAATGGCGTTTCGCGATGCCCGCTCTTCGCTCTTTGCTTTCGTTTCGAGCTGACCTCCGACATCCGACATCTGACGTCTGGCTATTTTTTCTGTTTGTCCGCCAGCCCGCGCTGCCAGAGGTACTCGGGGTCGCCCGAGTGCTTGGCGATCCACCGTGACAAGACAAAGAAAAGATCGCTCAAGCGGTTGACGTATTTGAGCGGCCACTCGCCTAGCTCTTCGCTCCGCGAAAGCCGCAGGATCTCCCGTTCCGCTCTCCGACAGACCGTGCGCGCCTGGTGCAGAAACGCGCCGACCTTCCCGCCGCCCGGAAGGATGAACGATCTCAGCGGTTCCAGATCTTTCTGGCACGTATCGATCAGCTCCTCGATTTTTCTCACTTGCGGTTCGCCGACGCGGTACATGCCGTCGTAGAACGATGCCGACGGGGTGGCAAGTTCGCTGCCGAGATCGAACAGCTCGTCCTGGATCTGCCTCAGCACGAGGTCGAGAAAACGATGCGCCTCGCTGGTGTCGAGTTTCTCTTCGTTAAAAGCGCGCGCGAGCCCCACGACCGCGTTCAGCTCATCGATCGTGCCGTACGCTTCGATGCGCGGCGAATCCTTGGCTATGAGCGTTCCGCCGACGAGCCGTGTATCGCCCTTGTCGCCGGTCTTCGTATAGACCTTGGTGATCCTTACCATGGCCGCCTTTTTTCATTTCTCCACCACGGTCTTCGTGTTCCGCGTGGTGAGCCCTCCCTCTCTTTGCCCTCGGCCTTCTTTGCCCTGCGACCTCTGACTTCCGATATCGGACGTCTGACGTCCGGCTCCATGCTTTTCATCGTCTTTGCCACATCAGGTATGCGGGAATTCCCAGGCTGACGATAAAGACGCCCCACAGCGACTCGATCGGCTTTTCCGTCAACGAGCCCCAGACGATCCCGAGATGCGCGAGGATGAACAACACCGGCAACACGGGATAGCCCCACACTTTGTAAGGCCGATGAAGCGTCGGCTCCTTCCAGCGTAAGATCATCACCGACCCGACGGTCAAGGCCGAAAACAACGTGATGATCACGCTCACGTAGGTGAACAGCGTGCCGAACGTGCCCGTAAGAATCAGCAAGCAGGCCCAGATCGCTTGAAGGACGATCGCGTTGATCGGCGTGCCGAAAGTCGGATGAACGCGCGCAAGGCTCCTAAAGAAGAGTCCGTCCCGCGCCATTGCGTAATAGATCCGGGGGCCGATCATGGTGACGACGTTCAGCGCGCCGAGTATCGACACGGTAATGATCCCGGTGATCCAAGCCGAGGTTTGATAGCCGAAAAGCGCGGTCGTTGCTACTTCGGAGACCCGGAGCGCGCCCTTCATCTCGGTCACCGGCACGCCGTAGATATAAACGGCATTGATCGCGAGATAGAGCGCGATGACAATCGTATTGGCGATCAGTAAAGCGCGCGGCAGGTTTCTTTCCGGCTCTTTAACTTCGCCTGCAATGTAAATCACTGCGTTCCAACCCGAATAGGCGAAAATCACCGGGATAAACGCGGCGGCAAAAACACTGAAGTTGCCGATCTTTTCCCAGTCGAAAAACGGCTTGAAATGGTCGGTGCTTCCTTTACCGAAAAACACGCCGAGAAGGATGATGCCCAACAGCGCGCCGAGCTTCAGAAGCGAAAGCACGTTTTGCGTCATGGCGCCCTGCCGCACGCCGATGCAGTGGAGCGTCGAGATCAGCGCGACCATCATGATCGCGAAGACGGTGCCAACGGTGACGTTGATCGAAAATCCCAAAACACTGGCCGAGAAAATCGCTTGCTCCGATCCGAGCACGGGAAAGAAAAACGCGAGAAAGCCGGTAAACCCGACCGCCAGGAACGCGATTGCGCCCGAAAAAGTCACGAGGAAGGACGACCACCCGGAAAGAAATCCGGCGAGGCGGCCGTAGGCTTCCCGAATGTAAATGTAGTCTCCGCCGGCATAGGGGAGGCTTGCGGAAAGTTCCGCGCAGCTCAGCGCCCCGGCAAGCGCGAGAAAGCCGCCGAGAAGCCAAACCAAAAGCACGCCGCCCGGGCTTGGCAGCGTTTCAGCGACAACACCGGTGGTCACGAAAACGCCGATGCCGATCATATCCCCGGAGATCAACATGACCGCATCGAACAAGCCGATCTGCCGCTTAAGCCCGTTTTCAGCCATGGCGTACCATTAGCAGGAGAGGGGCACCCAAGCAAACCAGATTATGCATCCGTTCGACCGTTCCTCGACACCCGAACAACGCTTCCGAACGCCAGTAGAGTCGCAAGCCACGGAAACCAATCGCCGTAGCGTACGTAGAGCGTTTCACCTTCGAGAATTTGCACACGGGCCGCAAGCACGGCCGGCGTAAAGATCGGCAGATGGCTTTCGATCTCGCCCGTTGCGTTGATCAAAGCGGTAACGCCGGTGTTGGTCACCCGCAGCAGGTTGCGTCGCGTCTCGATCGCGCGCCACTGGGCCAGGCGCGCGTGCTGCCACGGCGCCACCGTCCGGCCGTACCATGCGTCGTTCGTGAGATTGACGAGCACGTTGGCGTTTGCTTTACGGACGAAAGCCCGCGACAGCTGAGGCATCAGGTCCTCGTAGCAGATCAATGCCCCGATCCGAACGCCTCCGGAGACATCGAGCGTGCGCGGCCCTTCGCCCGGCGTAAAGCCGCCGCTGAACGGCATCCCCGGAAGCTTCGACAACACCCGTGAAAACGGGATGTACTCACCGAACGCGAGCAGGACCTGCTTGTGATAGCGATCCACCACCCGGCCGGCGCGATCGACGAGAAACGCAGTGTTGAAGGCTTTGAACTCCGTGCTGCCCGGCCTCCCCTCGAAGCTCTTGGCGCCGAAGATGAGGTGCGACACTTGCGGATTGAGCTCGGGCATCACCGTCTCCGGCAGTTGCGTCAAGCTTTCCGGAACCCACTGCTCGACGCTCGTTTCCGGCCAGATCACCAGATCCGCGGCTGCGGCGCGCGTGAGGTTGCGATAAACCTCGAGGTTCTCTTTGGCGCGCTTCGGATCCCATTTGAGATCGACATCGATGTTTCCTTGCACAGCGGCAACCGGAATCGTGCGCGCGCCCCGGGCCAGCTCCGAGACCGACTCGATCCTGCGAACCCCGTACCCCACCGAAGCCGCAACGCATAGCCCCGCAAGAGCCGCCGGCGCCCAACGGATCCTCGCGCCGCGCTCGTAGGACGCCAGAAGCCGATAAACCGCCGCGTTGGCCCACATGATAATGAAGCTGGCGCCGTACGGACCGACGAGATCGGCGGTTTGGATGAAGCTCCGAAACGCGCTTTGGCTGTTCGCCAGGTGCCACGGGAAGAGCGACGGGAACCAAAACTCGAGCGCGACCCAGAAGAGCGCCGGGAACAGTGCCAGCGGCCCGAATCCAAAGCGCCTCACGGCAAAAGCGAGCAGCGAGAATTGGATCGCATGAAGCGCGGCGTAGACGAGGAACAAGAGAGCGCTTATCGGATAGGAGAACTCGCCGAAGACGCTGATCGTGTACACCAGCCAGTAAAAACCAAACGTGTGGGCGAAAAAACCCGTTGCCCATCCGAAAAGCGCCGCCCAGTTGGGGCGTGCCGCGCGCTCGATGGTCCAAAACAGCGGCACAAAGCCGACCCAGGCCAGCGCGAGACTCCCGGGAAAGACAAACGGCGCCGCGATGAGCAACGCCGAAACGACGCAAAGCAAGAGCTTGTGAAAGCTTGTAGGCAAGTTTAGAAAACCCGCGGCCTGCGGGGCGCCGCACCGAGTTTACCGAGCAGTCACTGCGGCGCGACGCGATAGCCACAGACCAGCTCGAGGAATTGCGCGATCATTCTCGCCGTCGCGCCCCAGATATCCCAGCCGTCGATATAAAAATGATAAATCGGCTGGCCGTGGGCGGAGAGACGATCGGCAATCTTCAGCCGCTCGGGTTCGAGCAGCGCCGCGATCGGAACCGTGAACACCGCCTCGGTTTCGTTTGGATTGAGGCGAAATCGATACGGCGCCGGGATGGCGCCGACGAACGGCGTAACGACGAAGTCGGCGGCCGCCGGCACCTGATCCAGCCGACCGAGCACGCGCACGTCCGCAGGATCGAGCCCGATCTCCTCTTGGCTTTCACGTAACGCGGCGGCCAGCGGCCCGCCGTCCGCCGGATCGATGCGCCCGCCGGGAAAAGCAACTTGGCCCCTGTGGTAGCTCAAGCCCTGTGCCCGCTGCGTCAGTACGAACCGAGCGCCTTCCGGTCCGAACTGAATCGGCATCAGCACGGCCGCCGGACGATACGAGATCCCGAGCAGATCCCGGGGCGATCGCGACTGCAACGCGGCGCTGATTCGATCGACATTCATGTTAGAGCGCTTTTGGAGCGCGCCGCTACCTGTGCTATGAAGCTTCTCCAATCTAGCGAAGAGAGGCTGAAAAGACCAGTGCACCCGGACGACATCCATGCCGTCATACGGAGCCTTCGGCGCGCCTCGCGCCGCTGGCAGACTCCGATCGTCACGTTGCTCGCGGAAACTTATCAGAGCCCGTTTCGAGTGCTGATCTCGTGCATCTTGAGTTTGCGCACTCAGGACGCCACGACGGCGCAAGCATCGCGCCGCCTGTTCGCCCTGGCCGATTCGCCCGAAGCGATGGTGAAGCTCTCGCCGCGGGCGATCGAAAAGGCGATCTTCCCCGTGGGTTTTTACCGCATGAAAGCCAAGACGATCCACAACCTCTGCCGCACGTTGCTCCGGGATTACAACGGCGCCGTGCCTGACGAGATCGACGAGTTGCTCAAGCTCAAGGGAGTCGGGCGCAAAACCGCCAATCTGGTGGTCACGTTGGGCTACGGGAAGCCCGGTATCTGCGTCGACACGCACGTCCACCGCATCTCGAATCGCTGGGGTTACATCGCGACCTCGGATCCGGAAAGAACCGAGTTTGCGCTGCGCGCCAAACTCCCCAAGCGTTACTGGATCGAATTCAACGATCTTCTCGTCTCCTTCGGCCAGCAGGTCTGCCGGCCGATCTCGCCCCTCTGCAGCCGATGCCCGGTTTCGGCTTACTGCAAGCGCATCGGCGTGACGACCAGCCGGTAGCCCGCGCACTACCCGAGGATCGAAGACGGCGCGGCCAACAATGGAGAGGAGGAGTATCCGCGACAAAGGACCCTCATCCCCTTTCATCCCCTCCGGGCGAGCCGAGCTCATCTCCCACTTTGTGGTGCGTCTTGCGCTTTGCCCTTCGCGCTTTGCCCTTCGCTCTTTGCCCTTGGCTTTTGCCCTCGGATCTCTGCCTTCTGATATCTGACGTCTGACTTCTGGCTCCACGCTCCTTGCTCCATGCTCTTCCCGGTGTTTTCCGCCCTGCGCGTTGACTCGATCCGGCGGATCGACTAACTTCCGTGGCTAAACCACTGCGCGATGATTCCCGGCGGTTACTTTTCGGAAAACATCGAAGTCGTCGGCTATCACGACCTTCAGGACCGGCCGGCGTTTAAGCTGGCGATGCAGGAAGTCAACGGCCGGTGGTTCCTCTATACAGGCAGCCTGTGGCATCGCGGCTGGACGATCCTGGAGGTAACGGATCCGGCGGCGCCGCGCCACATGGCGTTTGTGCCCGGGCCGGAAAACACCTGGACCATTCAAATCCAGGTAGCCGAAGGCAAGATGATTACGGCGCTCGAGCGCATCCCGCCCGGGTGGGGCGGAGCCGACGGGGAAGGATTTTCCGAAGGCGTTCTGATCTGGGACGTCAGCGATCCCGTCAAGCCGCGGCACCTGGGACATTACCGAACCGGCAGCAGCGGCACGCACCGGAATTTCTACGACGGCGGCCGCTGGCTCCATGTCGCCGGCGGGGCTCCGGGATTCGAGGGCAAAATCTACCAGATCGTGGACATCGCCGACCCGACACGGCCGCGGCAGGTCTCGAGCTTCGCGCTCGACGAGCAACGGGCGGGCGCGGCGAAAACGGATCTCAAACTATCGTGTCACGGCCCGGCGCATGTCGAAGGCAGCAGAGCCTACTTG
>DATMBL010000039.1:0-13688 GCA_035559295.1 Candidatus Eiseniibacteriota bacterium | reverse complement strand
CGCGCACCGCCGTTTCTTCGTCGGGGGCAATTTCGAACTGGCCGACGTACATGCCGTGGATGTTGTGTTCGGCAAGCGCCGCGTTGACGTAGGCCGGAACCGTGCCGAGGTTTTCGCCCACGATTCGGGCCTGGTGGCGGTGCGATTCGAGATTGAGCACCGCATAGAATTCTTCGGCCGGATATCGCACGAACACCCCGTCCGCAGGATCGCAGCCGTCGGGCACCCAGTACAGCCGGTGGAGTCCGATCACGTGATCGATGCGCAGCATGCCAGAGTAGCGCAAGTGGTGACGCAGGCTCTCGATATAATAGCGATAGCCTTGCCGGCGCAACGCTTCGGGCTGCAGCGGGGGGAATCCCCAGTTTTGGCCTTTGGTGAAAAACAGATCCGGCGGTGCCCCGCCGCTCGCCTGGAGCGCAAACACCGACCGCTCGCGCCACACGTCATAGCCGTCTCGGTTGACGCCCAGAGGAAAATCGAGGTAAAGCGCGCTCCCGGAATCGCCGCTTCCGCGGCGGAACGCGCTCATTTGCTGGTCGGCCTGCCACTGCACGTAAAGGTGATAGCGCTTCGCGGCTTCATCGTAGTCGGCGCCAGCGAGCCTGCCGTTGCGCGCCGCTTCGGGCCAGAAGAACCACGGCGCGCGCTCGCGCTCGGTCTTCGCCCGAAACGCGGCGTAGTCCTCCAGCCGGGGATGGCTTTGGAGATAGCCGTCGAACTGCTCTCGGCGCTCGGTAGGGTCTTTAAAGAAGCAGCGCGCAAGCTCTTCGAGAACCATGCGCTTCAATCGCATGACGCGGCGGTAGTCGATCAGCGACGACGCACGCTCGAGCTCGACTTCGGCGCGAAAGGCGGCAGAGCGTGCCACCGCGCGCGCCACCGGGCAGCGCTCGAATTCGGGTATGCGCAGAACGTCGAGATACAGCTCGTTCCAAAAGAGGCGGCTAACGGGCGCATAGGGGCTCGGATTGAACGGCTCGTCCAGGAAACCGGCGAGAAGGGGCAAGGTAGCCACGACATCTCCGCCCTGTTCGTCGACCCAGCGCGACAGGGTTTGGAGATCCGAGAAATCGCCTGCGCCCCAGCTCTTTTCGGAGGAGAGCGCGTAAACCGGTGAGAACACACCCCACGTCCTCGAGCCCGGCTCGCCGTAGGCCCGGCGCGGACTTGAAAAGAGATACGCCTCGAAGCCGCGCTTGCCGGTTTGGAGAAAAAGCCGATGATAGCCGAGCGGGAAGGTTTCGGGAACGACGAGCCGCCGCGCCACATAGCGGCACCCGTCGATTTCCTTTTCCGCCTCAACGCCCGCGTCGGCGCACCGTCCCGTCAGGCGCGTGCCGTTTTCGAGAATCACTTCGTAGGCGACGTCGCGATCGCCGAGCCCAGCGGCGGTCCTCAAACGCACGGGAGGGAGCCTGCCGTCCCAGGCGAGCAGGACCGCATCCATGCCGCGCTGCCACAGCTCCCGCCGCCGCAGGCGCAAAGCCTCGCCAACGTCGGCAAACGACGCGAGCGGCGCGCCAAGCGCTCGGAGCACGCAGACAATGCCTTCCGGCGAGGATTCGCGCAACTTTCCGGCCGCATCGACGTACGTCGTTTGCACCCGGTACAAACGCGCGAGCGTGTGCAGGAGATTGATTTCGGTGTTTCGGGAGCTGGCGTTTTCAGGCAACATGCAACAGTTCCAAAATGCCCTCGATCGGAACGCCGACCCAGGCCGGCCGGTTGTTCAGCTCGTAGCCGAGCTCGTAGACGGATTTTTCCAGCAGGTAGACCTCCAGCAGGACGGCCAGTTCCTCGCGTGATGACGGCAGGAAAACCGCCCCTCGAGTGGACTCGAGATAGCCTTTCAAAAAGCTTGCCGAAACCCACGCATTCCAAAACCGCGCCCACGGTTTTAACAGCTCCCGGTAACCGTGCTGCGCTTTTCTGCCGTCAAGCTGGGTCGTAGCCGCGTAGTTGAAGGAGCGCAGCATTCCGGCTACGTCGCGTAGCGTCGAGCGCTTCAAACGGCGCTCGCTGATCGGCCGCGCGGGCTCGCCTTCGAAGTCGATGATGACGAAGTCTTTCCCGGTGAAAAGTACCTGTCCGAGGTGGTAGTCGCCGTGACAACGGATGCGCGCGCCCGTGATCTTCCGCTCCATGATTTGATGAAAGCGTTTGAGGACCTCCGCTTTGAGTAACAGTAACGTTTCCGCGCGCGATCGAATCTCGGGCGGCAGATGCTTGAGGCTCTTTTGCAGAAGCGAAAAGGACTGTTCCGTGAGCGAGCGCATGTACTGGTAAACCGAGCGTCGATAGAGCGCCGTAAACGGCTCCGGCGCGAACGCGGGGTCTTTTTCCCCCGAGGCCAGCGCCAGATGCATTTCTCCGGTTCGTCGGCCGAGGAGGGACGCGGCGGATAGATACGCGCCCATGAAATCGTTCGCCAGCGCCGGCGGTTCCCGATCGGTCAGCTGCAACAAGCTTTCGTTCGGGAGCTCCGGCTTTTGCGCGTCGCGCGGCGTGGTCAGAACCTTTTCGAAATAATCATCGAGGCTGTCCAGGGTATAGGTCCACGCGTCACCTTCGTTGACCACGAGCCCGTGCAGGATGCCCAGAGTCGTGGCTTCCCCCCGGCCCTTTCGGAGTTCCACGAAACCGGCAAGCGGCGGGACGTGCTCGAAAGAGGTTTTTTCCGTCAGAAACCTGCCGATCTCGACGTCCGGGTTCACACCCTCCGTGATCCTCCGAAACATCTTCAAAATCAGGCGATCGCCATAGACCACCGAGGTATTGCTTTGCTCCCGCTTCATCACCACGGGGTCAAGCCGGCTCCCGGCCGAGCCGCGCAGTTCGCGGAAAGCAGAGGTCGGCACGACGCTGATTTCGGCACCGCCCGCCTTGAAACGCCGGCCGCGCGTGAACGACTCGAGCAGGGCGCCGGCGAAATTCGCGTCGTAGAGGCAGTCGTAGAGGACGCCTTCGACTTGGCGGCCATCGGTTTTGATCTTCAGCTGGGCAACGACTGCTTGAGGCTGCGATTGGCGAATCTGCGACGCCTCCTCGCCGGCAGCGAACGCCAGCGGCAGGAGGTAGGTTTCCACCGCGCCGCCGAGGTACTGGACCTCCCAGGTGTTGAAGAAAGCCCTGGTGCCGTTAATCGTGACCGGTACCGTGTCCACGGCTTTGACCGACCGGATCTGTCGCGCCTTGCCGCCGAACCAGCGACAGGTGGGCAGATAAGCCGCCACCGCCTTTTCGAGCCCGGGCCTTCCGTTGCGCTGCAGGATGTTGCTCCAGGCTCCCGAGGTGTCGAGCACCGGCGGTGTGTATTCCGCGGCGGCTGCAGCGCGGCTCGTTTTGGGCTGCGGTTCGAGCCTGAACCAGTAAAAGCTGTGGGGGCCCAGGGTAATGAAGTACGGCAGCTCGCCGATCGGAGGGAAACGCGTATAGCCGAAGAGCTCGACCGGCACCATGCCGTTGTACGCGGAGAGATCGATCTCGGCGAAGTGAACGAACCGCGAGAGGTTGGCCACCACCAGGATCGTTTCATGTTCGAAACGGCGGACGAAGACGAGCACCTGCCGGTTTTCGGGAAACAAAAACTCGACGGTTCCGCGGCCAAACGCGCGATGGCTCTTGCACAGGAGGATCAGCCGCTTCATCCACCAAAAGAACGAATGCGGGTTCTGCTGTTGCGCCTCGACGTTAACCGCTTCGTAGTGGTTTTCCGGATCGATGATGATGGGCAAGTACAGGCGTTGGGGGTTCGCCTGCGAAAACCCGGCGTTACGGTCGGCGCTCCACTGCATCGGCGTGCGCACGCCGTTGCGGTCGCCTAGGTAAATGTTATCACCCATGCCGATTTCGTCGCCGTAGTAGATGACGGGGGTGCCGAGGAGCGAGAAGAGAAGGCTGTTAAGCAGCTCCATCTTTCGACGGTTGTTACCGAGAAGCGGCGCAAGCCGCCGCCTGATACCCAAGTTGATGCGCGCCCGCGGGTCGGTGGCGTAAACCCGGTACATGTAATCGCGGTCCTCGTCGGTGACCATCTCGAGAGTCAACTCGTCGTGATTGCGCAGAAACATCGCCCACTGGCAGCTTTCCGGTATGGCCGGCGTTTGATCGAGAATGTCGATGATCGGGAAGCGGTCTTCCAGATGGATCGCCATGAACAGGCGCGGCATCACCGGGAAATGAAACGCCATGTGGCACTCGTCGCCGGCCCCGAAGTAGGCGACCGCGTCTTCGGGCCATTGGTTCGCTTCGGCGAGCAACATGCGATTACGGTACTTGGCATCCACGTGACGCCGGAGCTCTTTCAGAAAGGCGTGCGTTTCGGGGAGGTTTTCGCAGTCGGTGCCTTCGCGCTCGTAGAGATACGGCACGGCGTCGAGCCGCAGCCCGTCGACTCCCATGTCGAGCCAGAAATCGAGCACGTTCAGCACCGCCTGGCGAACTTCGGGATTATCGAAGTTCAAGTCCGGCTGGTGCGAATAAAAACGATGCCAGTAGTATGCCTTGGCAACCGGATCCCAGGACCAGTTCGAGTGCTCGAAGTCTTTGAAAATGATTCTGGCTTCGCGATATTTTTCGGGAGTATCGCTCCAGACGTAAAACTCGCGCGCGCGGGTCCCCGGTCCGGCCTCGCGCGACCGCTGAAACCACGGATGCTGGCTCGACGTGTGGTTGATGACCAGCTCGGTGATGACGCGCAGGCCGCGACGGTGAGCCTCGCGCAAGAACACTTTGAAGTCCTGCAACGTGCCGTAGTCGGGATGAATGTTCGTGTAATCGGCGATGTCGTAGCCGTCGTCGAGGAGGGGCGAAGGGTAAAACGGCAGGAGCCAGAGCGCTGTTACGCCGAGGTCCTGGAGGTAATCGAGCTTTTCCGTGAGCCCCTGAAAATCGCCGATGCCGTCGCCGTTGCCGTCTTTGAAGGCGCGCACGTGGAGTTCGTAAATGACCGCGTCCTTGTACCACTGGGGATCGTCTTCCAGAGGAAAACGGTCCGCTTTTTCCGCTCTTCTGCTGATCGCCATGGCTACATAAAGTAATCGAAATCTTGTTCGCTGCGAAGCCTGCGGCGCACGCGAAAAATGTGCGCCGGAACGAGGTGCGGATCGAGTTGAATGAAGTTGCGCGAGCCGCTCCACAAATACCGCGCGCCGCTCAGGAGATCGTGCACCTGAAAAGGCTGTTGCGGATCGATGCCGAGATCGTCCAGCGCCAACTCCGTCCAGCCGGCCTGCGTGTGATGGGGATCGAGGTTGACCGCCGTGAGGATCGTGTTGCTCCGGTCGTCCGTGGTCTTGCTGAAACAAATCAGCTCCTTGTTGTCCACCGCATGAAACCGCAGGTTGGCGTTGCTGTGCAGCGCCGGGTTCTCCTTTCGGATTCGGTTCACCTGCGCAATCAGCTCGCGCAGGCTGTCGGGGCGCTCCCAGTCCCAGTGCTTGAGTTCGTATTTCTCGGAATCGAGATATTCCTCGCTTCCCGGCTCGCGCGCGACGTTTTCACACAGCTCGTACGCCGGCCCGTAGATGCCGTAGCTCGCACCCAGTGTGGCGGCGAGGATCAGGCGCGAGATGAACGCGGGCCGGCCGCCGAGCTGCAGGGCCTCGGTCAGGATATCCGGCGTGTTGGGCCAGAGGTTCGGGCGAAAGTAGTCGCGCACCTCGGTCTGGGTCAGCTCGGTGAAGTATTCGGTCAGCTCGGCTTTCGTATTGCGCCAAGCGAAATACGTATACGACTGGGTGAAACCCAACTTCGCCAGACGGTACATGACCTTCGGACGGGTGAACGCTTCCGCGAGAAAAATGGTTTCGGGATGGCTCCTTTTGATCTCGCCGATGACCCACTCCCAAAAAGCAAACGGCTTGGTGTGCGGGTTGTCCACGCGGAAAATGCGCACGCCCTGCTCGATCCAAAAAAGGAACACGCTCTTCAACTCTTCCCAGAGCTCGCGCCAGGCATCGGTCTCGAAATCGATCGGATAGATGTCCTGATACTTCTTGGGCGGATTTTCCGCGTACTGAATCGTTCCGTCTGGACGTTTGCGAAACCACTCGGGGTGCTCGGTTACGTAAGGATGATCCGGCGTGCATTGAAAAGCGATGTCGAGTGCGATCTCGATCCCGAACTCGTGCGCTTTCGCGACCAGACGCCTGAAATCCTCGAGCGTGCCAAGTTCGGGATGAATCGCCTTATGGCCGCCCTCGGCTGACCCGATCGCCCAAGGGCTTCCCACGGCTCCCGGCTCGGCGACCAGAGCGTTGTTCTTTCCCTTTCGGAAGGAAACGCCGATCGGGTGAATGGGCGGAAGGTAGAGGACATCGAACCCCATACCCGCCACATAGGGCAGCCGGCGCTCGCAATCGCGTAACGTACCGTGAACGCCTGGGGTGGGCGCGCAGGAGCGGGGAAAGACTTCGTACCATGTGCTGAACCGGGCTTTTTCCCGATCAGCGATCACGCGCAGTTCTTTCTCGTAAGTGACGGCCCATCGGCGGTCGGCGTATCGCGCCATCAGGCTCGCAAGCTCCGGCGATAGCGCTTTGGCCGCCGAGCCGGCGCCGCCCTGCTGCAGCGCCGAAGCGAACTGGCGAAGCCGCTTGCGGTCCTCTCCTGTCGCCCGGTTCGCCGCCTGCTCGATGAGATCGCGTCCCGCGACGAGTTCGATGCCGACTTCTTGGCTCGCTTCGAGCTTCTTCGCCAGACCTTCGCGCCAGGAGCCGAAGCGATCGATCCAGGCGGAGATCGTGTAGCGATAGATACCGATCCGGGAGATCTCGAACCGGCCGCTCCAGCGGTCATTGCCCAGCGGCGCCATCGGGGTTTCGCTCCACTCCGGCGTGTCCTCGGAGCGATAAAGCAGCGCCGCCGAAAGAACGTCATGACCGTCGGCGAAGATATCGGCTTCGACCGTGAGCGTCTCACCGATTGTCCGCTTCGCCGGAAAACGGCCGCAGTTGATCTCCGGGCTTACACGTTCGATGGCAACCCGCCTGCGGCCTTGTTCCTCAGCGCTCATCGTCCTCATTCGCGTTGCGCCGGCGCGGGCGTCGTCCCGCCGCCGTTAAGTTATAGTAAATGGTTTTTTTCTGTTTTCGTAGAGCGCTCGGCTACTTTCTCTAAGGAATTCGAGGCCCGCATGCGCTCTCGCCGATGTGCCGCATATGGGAAAACGGCTTAGGGACTGTTCCGGATCTGAGACAGGCGGCAGACCCGTCGGGCAATAGCCGTTACGAAGGCCGTGGCATGGGCCTTGCGTTTCCCACCAGCGGTTTTGGCAGGCATCGCGAGTTGCT
The DNA here is from genome assembly GCA_035559295.1 of Candidatus Eiseniibacteriota bacterium. Lineage (GTDB taxonomy): Bacteria > Desulfobacterota > Binatia > UBA9968 > UBA9968 > DATMBL01. Next base: position 6,393 of record DATMBL010000039.1, on the reverse strand, counting down.
TATCAGAAAGGAAGTTCAGCGTGGAGGGAAACAGGTCGATCGACATCGCGAGGTTGGAGAAGCGGAGGCAGCAGATACTTGCAACCTTGAGCTACGTCGAAGAACAAAGAAGAGAGGTCGAGCACAATACCGAATGGAAAGACGCCGCGAGCCAACTGAGCAGGCGACGATTACTGAACGATTTGCGCCAGTGGTATCTTGCCGCCATGCGCAAGGTGGAAAAGGCCAGGGCTCGGATACCCGACGACAAATACGGCCTCTGTCTTTCGTGCAATTCTCCGATCGAGCGGGAATGGCTCGAGGCCTGTCCGGAAACCGAGCTCTGTACCACGTGCCAAAACTTGCGCTAAGGACCCGAGCGAAATCAGCGTGTTTCGTCGTTCAAACCGGCCTTACCAAACCGAGAATGCCGGTTACGATCAAGTAGACGGCGACCACGTAGTTGAGCAGGCGGGGCATGATCAGTATGAGAATGCCGGCGATCAATGCCACGAGCGGCTGTAACGCGACGTAAAAAGTCATGCTTCCCTCCAGGCGGCAAGTCCGCGTCATAGAAATTCCTTGAGCATCACGCGATTGTCGTTGACCAATTCGCCCTCGACCCGCACGTAATCGCCCTCGCGCAACGTGCGGAACCGGGCTTCGGTTTTCCGAAGTGGATTATAGGGGAGAAAAACGCGCGTCATCTCTTCGCCAAAGCGCGGGCGAACTTCGAAATACCCCCGGTCGAAGTCGATTCTCTCGACTGTGCCTTCGATGGTCTGGGTACCGGATGGCTCGACGCGAGCGGTTTCTCGAGGCGGCTCGACCGGTTCATGAACCTGGATCGCGCGCGCCGATTCGTAGCCTCGGTACTCGGCGTTGAGCTGGACCGTCACGGGATCGTCGCGGCGGAGCGCGCTCACGGGCGCCTCCCGGCCTCTGATGTACACTCTGGTGTCCGAATCGTAGGAAACCGTCCGAATCCGGCCTTCCGGCAGTCGAAGCTGCAGTTCTCTCAAGCGGAGATCAATCTCCTCAATCACGCCGGTAAATTGCGGTATTGGCGGTGGCGCCGGTCGGGTCTCGCGTATTACAGGTTCCGGACGCCGAATGAGCGCGATGTTTTCGCAACCCGCGGCCAACATGGCCGCCACAACCACGAAGGTCGGCCATGGACGTCTGAATGGTCTCATGAGACCTCCTTAATGCGCTTTTCAGTCGTTAACGATGGCCGGCGAAGACGGCAAGCGTCCGACGTACAAAGCAAGCGATATGCCACGGATATCAGCCAGAGCTAACAGGTTGAGGCTCGGGTTAAGGTCAATAGATTCGAACGCCATCTCTTGAATCTCAGCCTCAGCCTTACCTGAACCTCGGTCAGGGTTGCTCGCGCCGCCGCCGGATGTTACATAATTTCACTCGGAACAGTCTAAAGCCGTAGCCTATGAAGTTGTCCCTCCGGTTTAAGGGCGCGCTGGCGTGCGTGATGGTGGCCGGCGCTTTCATTTGGTCGTGCGCCACCGGCCTCGTCCCCGCAACCGGCGAAAGGCGTTATCTCGGTTTCAGCTGGGAGCAGGAGCAGGAGATCGGTAAGCAGGCCAGTAAAGAAATCGCCGCTACCTTTGGTCTCTACCACGATCCAAAACTCGAAAGCTACGTCAAGAGAGTGGGCGATCGGGTGCTTCAGGAGAGCCATCTCCGGCGCGAGTCGATCGACCCGGAGTTCCGCCGAACGCCGGTTACCTTCCAAGTCCTGGACAGTCCCACCGTGAATGCGATGGCGATTCCCGGCGGGCACATTTACGTGACCCGAGGTCTGCTCGCGCATCTGACGAGCGAGGATCAGCTCGCCATGGTCTTGGGCCATGAACTCGGCCATGTGACCGCGCGCCACGCCGCGCGGCAAGCCTGGCAGCAACAAATTGGGCAGGGGCTGCTGCTCGGCGGCGCGGTCCTCGGTCAGGTCCTCGGGTTGTCCGCCGACCAAATACTCGGCTTAGGCGGCACCGCCGCGCAACTGATCTTCTTGCGGCACAGCCGCGAAGACGAGCTGGAAGCCGATAAACTGGGTGTCGAATACAGCGCGAGAGCAGGATACGATCCGCTTCAGATCGCGGGCTTTTTTCGCGCGCTCGCCCGAATGACGGAGAAGGAGGGCGCCGCCCTGCCGAGTTTTCTCATGACCCACCCCAATCCGGGAGATCGCATCCAGCGGATCAAGGAATTGAGCGGCGTCGCCCGGCGGCTCCAGCCGGAGCACGCGGACGGTTCGCGCTACTTCCAAGCGATCGAAGGAGTGGTTTTCGGCGAGGATCCACGGCAGGGGTTTGTCGAAGAGGGCGTTTTTTACCATCCCGAATTGCGCTTTCGGTTTCCTGTACCGCAGGGATTCAGGATCATCAATCAGCCGACCCAGGTGGTCATGCTTGAAAATCAAAAGCGCGCAGCCATCGGTTTTCGGCTCGCCGGGGAGAAGTCGGCGGAGAGCGCGGCGGCCAGATTCGCGGCGCAGCCTGGCGTTCGGGTGCTTGAAAGCGCGCGCACCCGTTCCATGAACCTACCGGCGGCAATGGTCGTGGCGGATGCGCGGCCGACAAACAACCAGGTCGTAAGGGTCATTGCTTACTTCGTGGAGTACGGCGGCCGGACCTATCATTTTATTGCGTATACCTCGCCACAACTCTTCGGCGGTTTCCGTAACGAGTTTTTGGCCACGATGCGCGGCTTTGGCGAGCTTACCGATCCGGAGGTCCTGCGCCGCCAACCGATCCGTCTCAGAGTGGAGCGGGCAAATCGCACCGCAGCGTTCCGTGAGCTGGTGCCGGCAAAACTACCCAAAGGGGTAACCGCCGAAGAGCTGGCGATTCTAAATCAGGTAGGACTTGCCGACGAGATCCGCGCAGGCACTCTGATCAAGCTCCCCGCGGCTCCTTAACCAACCACGCGACCACAAAGTGGCGCCGGCGCTTTGCCCGCCACCGGCGCCGCTCAAAGACACCCGACTATAGCTCGCGCGCCCATTCATCGACCTGCCGCTCCGCCTCCTCTTTGCTCGTGCCGTATTTTTGTTGGATTTTGCCGATGAGCTGATCGCGTTTTCCAGCGGCGATATCGATCTCATCGTCGGTGAGTCTGCCCCACTTCTCCTTGGCCTTCCCTTTGAGCTGTTTCCACTGTCCCGCAACTTGATCCCAGTTCATGGTTGAACCTCCTTTGGACGAATATTCGAAGCACGAGATGCGAAACTCGAAACCAATTTCAAATGGCCAAGCTCGCGAAGCGCCTAATGACTGTCTCCGGGTTTTGAATTTTTCGCGGTCGGCCCCACGCTTGTCGCGCATTCAACAATTCGGATTCCTTTTGCTTTGGCAATCTTATACCCTCGGCCGCTGTGCCTCGGCGTCCCGCGCTTCGGAGCGGGCGCCGAAACGAGGTAAAATCTCTCGCTCGTAGAAGCGAAAGAAACCTTCCTGATCGGGTCCGATCTGATGCACAAAAACGTTTTCGAAGCCGGCGCGCTCGTACTCGCGGAGTCGCTCGACGTGCTGCGCCGGGTCGGGCCCGCAGACGACCATTTGCGCGACGTCCTCTTCCCGCACCATTTTTGCCGCCTGCTCGAAGTGCGCCGGAAGCGGCAAAACCTGCATCAGTTCTCCTTTGAGCGAGACAACAGGCCAACACTCGAGCGCCGTCTGCCGCGCCTTTTGCTCATTCTCCGCCCAACAGACGGTCATTTCGGCAAAGCAAGGCTTGCCGTTTCCGCCCGCCTGCTCGAACTGTTGACGTAGCGATTTGGCCGGGGCGGTGGTGATCAGGCCATCGCCGATCCGGCCCGCCAACTCCGCTGAATGCTTCCCTCCGGCGGCGACGAGAATCGGCGGCGGCTCTTCGGGAAGCGTGTAAAGGCGGGCGCTCTCCACCGTGTAGTAGCGACTTCGGAAGCTTTCGCGACCGCCGCGCCACATCCGGCGGATCAGCTCAACGGCTTCCGAGAGCATCTCTCTTCGGACCTGCGCTTCGGGCCAGTGCGCGCCTATGATGTGCTCATTCAAGTTCTCGCCGGTTCCCACGCCGAAGAGAAAGCGCCGCGGCAGCATTGCGGCTGCGGTCGCCGCTGCTTGCGCGATAACGGCCGGGTGGATGCGCATCGTCGGGCAGGTCACCGCGGTGCCGATCTTGATTCTTTCAGTCGCCTGCGCGATGCCGCCGAGGACGCTCCAGACAAAACTCGACTGGCCCTGGCGGTCGAGCCACGGATGATAGTGATCTGAGACCATGGCGAACTTGAATCCTATCGCTTCCGCTCGCTTGGCGTATGCGATCAGTTCGCGCGGCGATTGTTCCTCGGAACACAATTTGTAGCCGATCTCGAGCATAACTTGGTCTCCCTGACCGCGTGGAAAGCTGCGGAAACCGTTCTCTCGAACTGGACGCCACTTCTGTTTGAGCAAGCGACATGCCAGAAGATGACCCTGAGGAACTAAGCGCAAACTCAAAAGGGCTTCTTTTATAGCCTCGGCGCCTCATGGTTTTTGCCGGCCCAACATAACATCTTGTACGAAACTTAAGACTCACATCGCCTTTGTGTCTGAATTTTGTGACATCTTAATTCGGCGGCTCAAATCCCCAGCAAGACGAAGAAGTTCAGGAAACAAGTCTGGCATGGCGCTTGCGCCTCGTCTGCGATGAGATGCGGCCAAGAAATCGGCGCGGAACGATTGCGATTGCTCCCCACAGCCATCCTTTGCATCAACTGCGCTTCGGCACGGGAGAGCAAAGCTCGAAAAGCCCGGGGGAAGGAGTCTCGGAGCACCTCTCTGTGCGTGATTGGGACAGCGAAGATTCGGGCGAGGAATGATCTGGGACGGTTCCGACGATTTGGACTCGGTGAGTCGATCAACGGAAAAAATCGGGCGCGTGCTCACCGGCGACCGCCCAACAGGAAGGCTCCACCTCGGCCATTACGTGGGGACATTAAAAGAAAGAATCCGGCTCCAGGAGGTAGCGGAGCTTTTCATCGTTCTGGCTGACTACCACGCGCTTACGACCGAAAGAACCGCGGGACAGCTGGCGCGCGTCGCGGAAAATCTTCGCGAGATTGTACTCGATTACCTGAGTGTCGGCATCGATCCGAAAAAGACCACGATCTACGTGCAGTCGGAAGTCCCCGAGGTTTGCGAGCTACAGCTGATTTTCTCGATGCTCGTCTCGGTCGCCGAAGCCCAGCGCGTGCCCACGCTGAAAGATCTCATTAGAGTACACGGCCTCACCAGTCCTTCCATGGGGCTCCTGGGCTATCCGATTCTCCAATCGGCAGACATTCTCTTGATGCGCGCCGAAACGGTTCCTGTGGGGCGCGACCAAGAGCCTCATATCGAGTTATGCCGCGAGATTGCACGCCGGTTCAACAATCTCTATGGCAAAGTCTTTCCCGAGCCGCGGGCGTTAATCGGAGAAGTACCCTTGCTGGTCGGCATTGACGGCAAGGAAAAGATGAGCAAGACCCTGGGAAACGCGATCTATCTCACCGACACGGCGCAAGAAGTCGGAAATAAAGTGATGCGTATGTACACCGATCCCAAACGGATTCACCCGACCGATCCGGGAACCGTCGAAGGGAATCCGGTGTTCATTTACCATGAAACGTTCAACACGGATCGAGCTGAAGTGGAGGAGCTGAAACAGCGCTACCGTGCGGGCCGAGTCGGTGACGTGGAAGTGAAGATGCGGCTCGAAGCCGCACTCAACCGATTCCTCGGTCCGATTCGAGCCGCGCGCGGCCGTTACGCGGCCGACCCGGAAACCGTCCCATCGATTTTGAGCGCGGGCCGGACCAGGGCGAGACGTGAGGCCGCGGAGACCTTGAGGCTGGCGCGCCAAGCGATGCGCCTCGACTACCGGTTCGACCCAGCGAAAAGCACCGCTCCTCCGAGCCAACCTGAAGGCTCAGACCGCGCGTGAAAGCGACGTCGTACATTGCCGACTTCGACTCCGCGGCAGCAATGCTGGGCCAGCTGAGCAATTACCTGCGCGGTCGCAGCGCGCTGGTGCCGGTTGAACGGTGGCGCAGGATTCTCGAGCGCGCGAGAAAAAAGGGCGTCTTCCTAGGCGTGGACGAAAGCGCCTTCCCTAGGGATTTCGCGGTGTTCGTTCGTTACCGCTTCGATTTGCAGCGAACGATTCAAGCGCGCTATTCGATCCCGGCGCCGCTTTCATTGGACGATCTCGATCGTTTTTTGGCCGAACGAGGCGCTCGATACAACGTCCAGTGGTCTACAGCGTGAAGGTGCTCGGTTCAGCGATTCGAAAAAGGGCGCTGGCGGCGAGCCTGCGCGCGGCACAGGCCCCGGCCGGATCGGGAGAGGACCCCCTCCTCTGAGCTGAGGGAGCTTTCGTTCCACTCGGACCATC
>DATMBL010000038.1:0-16883 GCA_035559295.1 Candidatus Eiseniibacteriota bacterium | reverse complement strand
AGCGACGGCCTCGCCGGAGGAACTCCTGGAGCGGACTTTTTTGAAGCCGCCGTCCGCCATCACCGGACCGGAACAAGACATCGTGATTCCGAAACACGCCGAGACGATTTTTCCCGAACTCGAGCTGTGCGTCGTGATCGGGAAGCCGGCGCGGCGCGTGTCCAAAGAGCAGGCGTTCGACGCGATCTTCGGGTACACGATCATCCTCGATGTTACGGCGCGCGGCTACGGTTCGGGTACCGGACTTCCCGGGACGCGCTGCGTGCGCAAAGGTTTCGAAACTTTCGCGCCCCTCGGACCATGGATCACGACCAAAGATGAAATTCCGGATCCGCACGGACTTTGGATGAAGCTCTGGATCAACGGCGAGCTCAAACAAGCGGCGAAAACCGATGCGATGATCAACGACATCGGCGCGCTCGTGAGCTACCTCTCCGGCGTCACCACACTCTATCCCGGCGATCTCATCGCGACCGGCAACCCGGACGCTCCGGAGTTCCAACAGAAACTCGAGCCGGGCGATCGTCTGCGGGCCGAGATCGAAGGAATCGGCGCCATGAACCTTGGCGTTGCAAAAGAAAGCTAGACCAACATTCGGTTCAAGCAGTTCAATCCATTTGAACGGAGCGGAGCGGTTGAACCGAGCGAAGCTGTTGAAACGAATGGAACTGTTCTAGTTTATGGCACGCATCGCGCCGCTTCGCGCCCTGTATTACAACCCCAAAAAAATTCGCGACCTCTCCAAGGTGGTAACGCCGCCTTACGATGTTATTTCCCGTGAAGAACAGGAAAAGCTGTATCGCAAATCGCCTTATAGCTTCATCCGGCTCGATCTTAGCTCCGAGCCCGACTCGTACGCGTCCGCAGCCGATCTCTTCCGGGCCTGGCAAGGAGAAGGCGTGTTCGTTCAGGATGAAACCCCGGCGATTTATTTGCTCTCCCACCGCTTTTCATTGAAGGGCGGTCCGAAAAGAGAGCGGCGCGGATTTTTCGCGTTGCTGGAGCTCCAAGACTTTACCGAGGGCGATATCCGGCCGCACGAAAAAACGCTGTCCGCTCCCAAAGAAGACCGGCTTCGGTTGATGCTAGCGACACACGCGCAACTCAGTCCGGTATTTGCGCTCTATGCCGATCCCAAGCAGTCGATCAATCGCATGCTCGGCGAAGTCGCCGAGGGGATCCCTCCCCTCTTGGAATTCGTCGCCGATGAAGCGGATGAATGCCGCCTCTGGCGGGTAGACGACCCGGGCCTGGTACGCGAGATCGGACACGCCATGGCGGCGCACCGGCTCCTGATCGCCGACGGCCATCACCGTTATGAAGCGGCGCTCCAGTACCGCGATCGCATGCGTGCCGAGAGGGGGAACTGGACGGGTCGCGAGCCGTTTAATTATGTCCTCGTCTATTGCGCGAACATCAACGACGAAAACTTAATCATCCTGCCGACTCACCGGCTTGTGCGCGGCTTCACGCCGCAGCCGTTCCTGCAGCTCGAAGAGACATTGCAAAAATACTTCTACCTCGAACCCTATCCAAAAACCCCCGACGGCAGGGCATGGTTCTTGAAAGCCCTCAAGGGCGGCAAAAAGCAACGGCTCATCGGGGCGACTTTCAAACGCGATCCGCGATACCTCATCCTGCGGCTAAAGAACAAGCGTATCATGCAGCGACTCGCCAAGGATTTGAGCGCGCCGCTCCGGGAACTCGACGTTTCCGTTTTGCACCGGCTGGTGCTCGAGCATATTCTCGGCCTCTCGAGCGATCAACAAGCGCGAGGTCAAACGATCGATTACTCGCAGGACGAAGAAGCGGTGTTGCAGGCAGTCGAAAAGGAAGACTACCAGGCCGCGTTCATCCTCAATCCGCCCAAAGCCGAGGAGATTGTGGCGGTCGCCGATAGCGGCGAGACCATGCCGCAGAAATCGACCTATTTTTATCCTAAAGTCCCGTCGGGACTGGTCATCAACAAAGTCGATTCGGCCGAAGAGATCGATTCCATAGCGATTTGACCGCAAAGGGCGCGTTAACTGACCGTCGTGACCGGCGGCACGAACTCGCCGTCGCCGGGTTGGCCGACGATCTTGCCGTCCTGCATTACCGTTTTACCGCGAAGAATCGTTCGGATCGGAGCGCCCTTGATCTTGCGGCCGTGGTAGGGCGTCCAGCCGACTTTGGTGTATGTGGTTTCGTTGCTGATCGTTTCTTCCCTGTTCATATCGATGATGACGAGGTCGGCATCCGAACCGGGTTGGATGATCCCTTTTTTCGGATAAACCCCGAAGAGTCTCGCCGGATTGTAAGACGTAATCCGCACCAGCGTGTCCAACGTGAGTTTGCCCTCGTTGACCGCGGTGAGAAACAGTTTCAGATAGTCCTGGATTTGCGGTTCCCCGCCGGGAGACTTCCACATATCCTTCCATCCGATCTCCTTTTCCTCCCTCGTGTGCGGCGCGTGATCGGTTCCGATCACGTCCACCGTGCCGTCATTGATGGCTTTCCACAAGGCCGCGACATGCTCGGGAGGTACCCAAAACCCCAGACAGTAAGGTCCGAGCTTTTCCACGTTCTCCCATGAGCCAAGAAACAGCGCCCACGGATTGACCTCGCAACTGCACGGCCTTCCCTCGTCTTTAGCGCGGCGCAGCATGTCGAGCCCGGCGGGCGTGCTCATGTGAAGGATGTGAAGCTTGTTACCGACCGCTTTTTGAAACCGAAACAGAGTGGCGATCGCCGTGTCCCAGATGATGCCGTCAAAGTCTCGGTAGGCTCTGGCATAGGCCTGGGGGCTGTGGTCGCCGCGCTTCCAGTAACGACCCTCGATCTCGTCCATGAGATCTTGGTCATGCGGATGCACCATGAGCGGGAGCCCGGTTTTCCCGATCTCCTCGAAGCTCCGGAATAGCGCGCCATGGTGATGTAAGCCGATGCCCGGCATGTGTGGGTAGTCGCGCCCCGTGTCTTTCACCATGAAAATCTTGAATGCGAGCGCGCCTTCCTTGGCGAGGCCCGGGATTTCTTCCGGCACCGTGCCGGAGGGGTTGTGATTGAAATCCACGATCGCTTTTTTCTTATGATCTTCGATCAGCGCCCGGTAGCGCTCGACGGTGGTCGTGGGCGGGTTGACGTTGGGCATGCCGACCGTCAGCGTCACGCCGCCTGCGGCGGCTGCCATGGTCGCCGTGGTGATATCCTCTTTATGCGTAAAACCCGGATCACGATGATGCGTATGCGTATCGATCAGCCCAGGAATGACTTTTTTCCCTCTCGCATCAACGACGCTTGCGGCGCCGACCGCCAGGGCTTCGGGTCCACCCAGCGCGACGATCTTGCCCCCCGCCACGGCGATATCGGCGGTGACAAAACCGCCCGGAGTCCAAACGTCGCCTCCCTTGATGACCAAGTCGAGTTTATCCATCAAGCTTTTTCTCCTCTCGAATGTTTTTCAAAAGCTCTTATATGATCGCATCTTAGGCGCTGTCAAACCGACCTCCTCCTGAAACCCGCGGATCTGTCGGGCCGCCTTGACTCACCGGATCAAATTTGAAAGCATGACCGCCGGCAAAACCCCATTCGCCGAGCGTATACGGTTTCGATATCAAAACTGTCGCCAGAAAAAGCGAAGCCCTGGCAGCATACATTTCTGCGGTAGCCGCATCGTCCCGTGGTAACCGGCCGCGTCATCGCCCCGTCGTTGAGCCTTTCGCAGGCATGGCGCCGTTCGCGCGCGGGCGCGTTTCTGCGCGAGCCGGTGCACTGGGCTTTTCTCATCGTCGGCGCCGTGATCGGTTTCCTCAGCCTCTATCCGACGATTTTTCTGTTCTACGGCAGCCTCACCGACGCGCCGCTCGGCGTGCCCGGCAATCTCACGCTGCAGAACTACGTGCGCGCGTACGGCGACCCGGAAGCGTATCCGCTGCTGTTCAACTCATTCATCTTCGGACTCGGCGCATCGGGCTTATCAGTCGCGTTCGCGCTGGCGCTCGCGTGGATTACGATCCGGACCAATGCTCCGTTCCGGCGCCTATTTGAGCTCACGGCGATCATTCCCAACATCATGCCGCCCATCCTGGTATCGATTTCGTGGGTCATGCTGTTGAATCCCAGCAACGGCCTGATCAACGCCGCGCTGGTGAAACTCCTCGGGCTCGAGACGGCTCCGTTCAACATCTACTCGCTTCCGGGGCTGATTTTTGTTGAAGCCTTGATTCTCGCGCCGCTGGCTTTCTTGATTATCGCTGCCGCGCTCAAGAGCATGGATCCCTCTCTGGAAGAATCCGCCAAGACGCTCGGCGCCGGTGAACTCGGCATCGCCCGTCGCATTACGTTTCCGCTCATCCGTCCGGCCATTCTCGCCGCGGCAACGCTCAATTTCGTGCGCGCGGTGGAGAGTTTCGATACGCCGGCAATCATCGCATTGCCGGCGCGGATCGAGGTGTTCACGACGAAGATTTGGCGCGAGGCGCTCGGCTCCTTTCCCACCAACCACAACCTCGCCGCCACGTACGGCGTCGGCTTGCTCGCCATCGCTTTGCTCTTCGTGTATTTATACCGCCGCTTCACGTCGCAGGTCGAAAGCTTCTCGACCGTTACAGGGAGGGGTTTTCGCCCGCATCAGATCGATTTAGGACCCTGGAGACACCTCGCTTCGCTGGCGGCGCTTTTGCTGCTCATCCTACTGGTCGTCTTGCCCCTGCTTGTGCTCGCCCTGGTCGCGCTCCTCCCGTACTACCATGTGCCGACGTGGCGAACGTGGCAGAATCTCACGCTGGACCACTTTCGCTACATCTGGGCGACGCCGCGGGTGCACAAGGCGTTTCTCAACAGCTTGGCGCTAGCGTTTGGCGGGGCAACGCTCTGCATGTTGCTCGCTTCGCTCGCTTCCTACATTTCGGTTCGAACGAAACTCGCCGCCCGAGGCGTTCTCGAAGCTCTGGTCTTCATCCCGTGGGCCTTTCCGGGGACGGCCTTGGCGTTGGGGCTGCTTTGGGCCTATGTCGATTTCCCGATTCCGATCTACGCCACGCTCTGGATCGTCCTGATCGCGTATATCACCCGCTTTCTTCCTTACGGGCTGCGCGCCGTAACCAGCACGATCATTCAGATCCACAAGGAGCTCGAAGAAGCGTCGATTGTCTGCGGCGCGGGTTTTCTGGCCACGTTCCGGCGTATCCTCTTTCCCATGATGCGCCCGGGTGTGATGGCGGGATGGATCATTCTGGCGACGATCTTCATGCGCGAGTTCAGCACGACGCTTTTTCTTTATAGTCCCGGCGCCGAGCCGCTTGGGCCGCTCCTCTATTTTTTGTATCTCGATGGGATGCGCGGCCGCGTGGCCGCGATCGGTTTGGTGATTTCGGCAATTTCGGTCGCGTTGATCGCGGTCGCGCAGCGCTATTCACGCTGGCAATCCAGTTGATCGAAATCGAGGCACTTGGCGATCCTCCGTCTTTCAATCTTCCATGCTCGTCAGCACAACAAGGAGGGACGATGGAAAAACTCTACTTGACCGTGGCTTGCGGCGACTACGATCGGACACACGCATTGCAGACGGGCGCCGTAGCCCCCGAAGGAATCCGGCTGAACTACATACCGCTCGAAGCGGAGGAGATTTTCTGGCGCATGGGTCATCATCGGGAATTCGACGCCTCGGAGATGTCCCTCTCCAATCACGTCACGGCGGTGAGCCGCGGCAACTCGCCGTTCGTCGCAATCCCGGTATTTCCATCGCGATTCTTCCGCCATTCATGCGTCTTTATCAACGTCCATTCCGGGATCAAGAGCCCCGCCGATTTCAAGGGCAAAACAGTCGGCGCGCCGGAGTATTCGATTACCGCGGCGGTCTGGATCCGGGGCTTTTTCAACGATGACTACGGCGTCAAAACGCATGAGATGCGTTGGTTCGTCGGCGGCCAGGAGGAGCCCGGCCGCAAGGAACGCGTGAAGCTCGCGCTGCCGCCGGAAATCCAAGTCGAGCCCATTCCCGACGACAAGACCCTGAACGGCATGCTCGAGAGCGGCGAGATCGACGCGCTCATCTCGGCGCGCAGCCCGTCTTGCTTCGTCAAGGGATCTCCCAACGTTCGGCGGTTGTTTCCGAATTACAAGGAGGTGGAGATCGACTACTACAAACGGACGGCCATCTTCCCGATCATGCATGTCGTTGTGATTCGAAAGGACGTTTACGACAAAAATCCATGGGTCGCCCGTAGCCTCTACAAAGCGTTCTGCGAAGCCAAGGACCATGCGATCAAAGCGATGCACATCTCCAATACGCTTGCGTGCACGCTTCCATGGCTCGCATGGGAACGAGAGCAGCTTCGGGAGATTTTCGGTCCCGACTGGTGGCCTTACGGGATTGAGCCGAATCGTCGCGTCCTGGAGCATCTCATCCGGTATATGGGCGAACAAGGCTTGTTGGCTCGAGCGGTAACCGTCGAAGACCTCTTTGCCCCCAACGTCATCGGAGAATTCAAGATCTAACGCAGCGGGGTAGAGTCCCGTAGGCATGGGCTTACGAATTCCAACCCTCCATCGCTCCACCACGCCGGCGCCGCCGCGCCCCATGTCGCCGCGAAGGAAACATCTTGCGATGGTGCGCTCCGCCCGCATTGCCCATCTCGCAACCGCTGACGCGAAAGGGCGGCCCTTGGTGGTTCCAATCTGCTTCGCTTTTGATGGTAAAGAGTTTTTTTCGCCCATCGATGAAAAGCCCAAGAACAGCCCGCCGCAAAAACTACGGCGCATGCGCAACATCGAGGAAAATCCGGCGGTTGCGTTGGTAATCGACCGCTATGACGAAGACTGGAAGAAGCTTGCTTACGTGCTGGTTTTTGGCACGGCGCGGGTCTTGAGTTCGCGGTCGAGACATCGGCAAGCGGTCGCGTTGCTCCGCCGCAAGTACCGCCAGTACCGCTCGATGGCGCTCGAAGACCGGCCGATGATCGCGATCAGGCCGCTACGCTGGAGGGTCTGGGGCGCGCCGTAGTCCTCGCTCCACTCGAAATGTCCGATCACAGATTTCAAATCTCAGCGGCATTTTGAGATTTGAGATATTTGAGATCTGCAATGCGATCTCCCGAAACGCACCGGCTGGGAAGTCTCGCCCTGAGGAACCGAGGGGGCGGCACTCCGTCCGTGTAACCTCCGAGCCGCATCGTTTGCGTTCCGTTCTCGATAGCGATATCCATCATGCGTCCAACGGAAAAGACCCACATGTCCGGACCAGACACGCAGGCGAGCTACAGCAATCTTCCGTCCGGGACCAGAGGCTACCTTCCGGTCACCGTTGACAAAAGCCATCTAGTCACCATTGGCGAACGGCTTTACACCGAGAGCATCGAGCTCATCCGCGAGCTGGTCAACAACGCCTACGATGCCGATGCCACGGAAGTCAAACTCACCGTCAGTCCCGAATCGGTCTCGGTTGAAGACAATGGCACCGGAATGGACATGGAGGGGTTGAGGCAATACTTCGTGATCGGTTCGCAGGAGAAGCTTTTGCGTCCCAAGTCACCGATTTTCAAACGCGACCGGATCGGGCAGTTTGGTATCGGCAAGTTCGCCACCCTTTCGGCTTGCAAACGCTTCATCGTCTATACGCAAAAGGACGACTTCGCCGCTCAGGTGATCTTCGACAAGGACGAATGGTCGCGTGCCGCAGGCGAATGGCAGCTCCCGTTGGAGCTCCTGCCGCCCGATCAGGGCCGGGGTAACGGCACGACGGTAACGCTTCATGGTTTAAATAAGCAGTTTGCTCCCGAAGATGTCGAGCGAAAAATCATGGAAGGGGTGCCGCTCAAGGCGCCGCACTTTGCGGTCTTTTTAAACGGTCGCCAGGTCCGGCCGAAGAGTTTTTCCGGCCATCGGATTCCCTTTTTAGAAGGAACGGAATTCGGCCCGGTCTCCGGCGAAATCGTGATCCTTCCGGCGTCCGCGGCTTCTGTCGAAAACCTCGGCATCGAAGTCAAGGTCAAGCAGGTGACGGTCCGGCGCCAACTCTTCGGCGCGGAAACCTGGGGCAAAGTGGCCGCCCGGATCCGAGGCGAGGTTCATGCCGACTTCCTGCCGGTCACCAGCGATCGCTCCGGTTTTGTCATCGATTCTCCGGAGTACCAAGTCTTTGCCCAGACCATGCAGCGCATCATGACCGAAGTCCAGTCGGTGCTGCATCGGTTAACGGGCAAGGGAGAGAAGCGCGCCGCCTCCCGCGCGCTCGGAGAGGCGTTGGGGCGGATCACCAAAGCGTTGATGAAAAATCCCGAGTTTTCTCCCTTCGGACCTGTTCCCATCGGCGAACCCGGAGGAATCGGCGGCGCTGCGGGGACCACGTCCCCCGGGGGCGCCCGTACCGAAGGAAAGCCGGTGGAGATGAGTCCGCTAAACCGAACGTCGCGGAAGCTTGATCGAAAGAAGCGGCCGACGGTGAAACGTCTGACCCCGGATGCTGTCGTGCGCCGCCTCAAAATGGGTCAAGCGGGAATCTCCTGTTGCTTGGATCACTTTGGCGAAACCGGTCCCGAATCGTTCAGCGAAGGGACGATCGTCTACATCAATCGGGATCATCCTTTGTATAAGAGGGAAGCCAAGAAAGCCGAGTCTCACACCATGCACATCGCCCGGCTTCTCTCGCAAGAGATCGCCCTGATGAAAGATCCAAGAAACCCGCGCCAAGCCTTCGAGCGGCAATCCAAGCTGCTCCGCGACGCGTTCATCGAAGACTGAAGAAAGAGTTCCAGTCGTTTCAATCGTTCCAGCTGTTCCAACCCGTCTTGAGCAGATTGAACGTAGGCAGGCTGAAATTCGTCTATTCGTTAATGCCGAGTGACTTGAGAAGCCGCAAAGAGTACTTTTCATGGAGGCCCAGCGTTCTCGCGGCCGCCGCGCGATCACCGCGAGCCTCAGCAAGCGCTCGCTGAACAGGTGTGCATTTTTCGATCGCGATCACGGCCTGGTCGGCGAAAGTCTTCACCAGCGCGACCTGCTTGGCCGTAAACGGTCTCACTTCCCTCGGCCAGGTAATGATGGCATCAATGAGTTTATCCTCGAAAAGCATCGGCACCGACAAGACCGTCCGCACGTTTTCTTTCTCGTACAGTTCCCGCGGTTTAGGAGAGAAGCCCGGATCGGACAGCAGATCAGCGACGTGCAGCGTCCGTCGTTCTAAAGCAGTCAATCGAGTCGTCGTCTCGCGGCTCGGGCCGGGGCGACTACGCTCGAGATGTTCAGCGACCTCGTCGGTCGTGCCATGACTCGCCGCCGTACTCAATACTTCGCGATCGTACAAGAAAAGCGATGTTCGCCTCGCACAAACGCGTGGTGTTCGAAAGAATCGCATCGTTGCATCGGCTTCGTCCTCCTTTCGTCTTCGTTGACGGAACGAGGAGCAACGAGTGCGCCAACCCGAAAGGGTCCGCTGTCGTCCGTTGATGTGCTTGAATTCTCTGCGGAAAGTTCTAGTCGGAGTCTCGGGTGAGGAGCGCGGGTACCGCTAAGCGGGTAACCTAGTTATTACCTGAGCGATAGCTGGGGTGATCTAAAAGTTACGCTGCTGAAAAGGCTAGTCCGTGGCCTTTTCGGCGTTGGCTCGAATCCAATCCTTGAGCCCCTTCTCTTCATCATCCTTGTGCGAGTGATGGACCTTGGCGTGGAGCCAGCCCAACTCCACGACTTCGTCCAGGCTGCCGGAAATGGTCACCGTGCAGCCCTGGTCGCTCGGATATTTTCTGCAGTCTACCTTGTAACGGTCGGCCATAAATTCGTCCTCCTTTCACTACCAATATGGATCGCTCAGGCGCTGCTCTCAATCTGGGCTTAAGTCCCCCGCTGTTTAGGAAACTGCTTTATGGAGCCGAGATCATTCACCCACCCTAGTGCGGACCGGCACCACCCCTGGGTTCTTGGCCTGAGCTCGGCTCGCTGCAAAACCGTGCCGACGCGGAGATTGAACACTTGCGGATCGCTTGCCGCCGCGGAATAAACCGGCGTCCCGCACTCTGGACAGAACGCCTGAGCGCGTCGATTGCCGCTCTCGGCAGTTTTTACGTAAATCTTGGGTTTTCCACTTAACCGAAACGCGTCTTTCTTGGCGCGAACACTGACGCGAAAAGCGGTTCCGGAAAGCGTCTGGCAATCCGTGCAGTGACAGATGCCAACGTCCTCGGGATCGACTTCCGCAGTGTAGGTGATATTCCCGCAATGGCATGCACCGTCAATCTTCATACCAGCCTCCTCGCCTAGCCTGATCCTTGCGACTCACCCGGGACAAAGGGTAGTCAACCTTGCAGTTGGCTGTCAACCGTGCGCCGAAGCCCCCCGCTCGCGCAATCCAGTCTCGCCGCGCTTCTCGAATCCGGCGGGTCGGACTCGTTGGCGGACTTGAATGAAGCTCAGCTCGCCCTTCCATCCGACTGCTGGGCGCCAGTGCCATCGTCAACTGCAGCGACTTTCCGCCCTTCTCTCAGTCATCGAGAGAAAGCCCCTGGCGGTGAGGAAGATTTTCATTCCGGAGAAGAAGATAAATCTTACTTTTTCTTCGGCCTCAAAGGTTAATTAAAAGCGCACCGAAAAGGTTCTTCCGGTAATTCAGCGCCGTAGCCAAGCGAGCTTCGGCCTTTTCGGCTTGGCGCGCAGCTTGCTCGCTGAATTGGCTCGACGCTTCCTCGATGCGCGCGCGAGGATGAGTCCGAAACGATCAACAAAAGGAGGGATCCGATATGAAACGACTCACGTTGGTAGTTCTTGGTGGCGTTCTGATGCTTGGAGGAACTAGCGCCTCCCCGGCAGCAGATCTGAAAGACAAGGTCAAGGTAGAGACCTCGACGGTAGGTCTCCATCCGGGGATGGATCCTGGGCTTTATATCTGCAGCAAGAACCATCTCCACATCAAAGGGACCGTGCAAAATATGGCCGACATTCCCCTCGGAAAGATCCAAGTTTCTGGAAAAGCATTTGGAGCCGATGGCGAGCTTTTGGGAACGGCGACGTTTTCGCCGAAGCTGGCTGCTCTGGCTCCCGGCGAGAAAGCAGAGATCAATCTGGAGTTCCTGACGGTCACCGGAGAGCTGATCGAAAAGGTGAAGAAGCACGAACTCGCGGTCGTCGAAGCACTGCCAAAGCGTTGAAGAGCAACATCGCTGGCCTTTCTGTGGCGGACACACGATGCATGGGCTCAGACGCTGAAAGTTTTCAAGATCGGAATCTTGACCGACGCCATGGTGCCCTGGCACACGAGCACTCACGGGTTCCGCGATGGTCTGAAGGAGTTCGGCTACGTCGAGGGGAGAAATGTCATATTCGAGGCACGCGCTGCTCAGGGAGATCTTACGCGCCTGCCCAAGCTGGTCGCGGAGCTCCTGGAACAAAAGCCGGATCTTCTGTTTTGCGTTTCGGATGGCTGCTCCGGGGAGATCAGGCAAATCCCCATTGTGTTTACTCAGGTAAGCGATCCGGTGAAGCTCGGTCTGGTCGACAGCATCGCTCAACCGGGTCGAAACATCACAGGGATCGCGAACCTGCGCGCCGAGTTGTCTGCCAAGCGCTTGGAGTTGTTTAAGAAGATCGTCCCGTCGCTGCGTCGGGTACTACTAACCTACGACCCCCGCCATACGGAGGAACGCGAGGCACTGAACTCGGCGAAGAGGGAAGCCAGTCGTCTCGAGCTGACGCTAATCGAGAACTCCATCAGGGACCCGTTAGAGATCGAGCCTGCGCTAACCAAACTCACGGGGGGTGGGCGAGACGGGATCCTCATTGTTCAATCCGGGACAAATCTCAACGTCCCCGGGCGAAGTCTCCAGGTGGCCGCTTCGAACAAGATCCCGACTATGTACGCGGCGTCTTTCTGGTCTCAAGTCGGTGGGCTGGCTTCCTATGGTCCTGACCAGTACGCGCAGGGGCGCCAAGCCGCGCGCTTGGCGCACAAGATCCTGACGGGAGCCTCTCCGCGGCAGCTTCCTGTGGAACTTCCCGATAGGATCGAGTTTGTCATCAACTTAAAGACTGCGGAGGCGCTCGGCCTCAAGGTACCGGAGTCGGTATTGTTTCGCGCCGATCGTGTCATCAAATAAGCACGACTATCGCCGCAGAAGGAGAAGTTTGTGGGCCCTAGGAGACAAGCCCTCCCAAGGCAAGCGCCGCCAGGATTCTCCGGGCATGCTGCGTCACGGTATCATCAGGGAATCGAAAAGAGACGTCGAACGGGTTTTAAAGGAGGCGTGAAGAAGAAACACTCAAGCTCGTCAACAACACCCCGCTATTCCGGAGGAGCAATGAAAAATTTTCTTTGCGTCTTCGTACTAACCTTGGTGGCAGGGTTAAGCGCAATCGTCAAGGCGCAGGAGCGCGTCAAAGTCCCGCGTATCGGCGTTCTTTTTCCAGGCTCTCCTGCCACGTTCGAATTTCGCACCAAAGCCTTCCAACAAGGGCTCGGCGAACTGGGCTACCTGGAGGGGAAAACCATAGAGATCGAGTGGCGCTGGGCCGAGGAAAAAGTCGAGCGACTCCCTGAGCTTGCGGCTGAACTCGTCAGACGCAACGTCGATGTCATCGTCGCAAATGGAACACCCGCGATCAAAGCTGCCAAAAACGCCACCCAATCGATTCCCATCGTGATGGCTGTGGTCGGCGATCCGGTCGGATTAGGACTGGTAGCGAGCCTGGCCCGGCCGGGGGGAAACGTCACGGGATTGACGATCCTTGCCCCCGAATTGAGCGGGAAGCGGCTGCAGTTGCTCAACGATGCGGTTCCTAAACTCTCCCGAGTGTCCCTTATGTTGAATCCAAATAATCCTGTTGTGTATCGCACCGAGCTGCAAGAGACACAGGATGCAGCGAAATTGTTGGGATTGCAGCTTCAACCGATTGTCGAAGTCACAGATTTAAATTCTCTGCGGGAGGGTTTCGCCACTTTGAGCCGCGATCGCGCTCAGGCTCTGTTCCTTCTCACGGATGCTATCTTCTACAGCATGCGAGGCCGAATCCTGGAATACACTGCAAAGAGCCGGATGCCGGTGATGTACTGGCAACGTGAATTTGTCGATGAGGGCGGGCTTATGAGCTATGGACCGTTCGTCAATGAATTGTTCCGCCGAACCGCTACGTATGTGGACAAGATACTTAAGGGAACCAAGCCCGCCGATCTCCCCGTGGAGAGGCCGACGAAGTTCGAGTTGGTGGTCAACCTGAAAACCGCCAGGGCGCTCGGTCTCACGATTCCTCAGTCCATTCTCAGGCGGGCGGACGAGCTGATCCAATGATTTGGATCTGAAATGACGGTTTTTGGCGTTCGGATTTGTGTCCGTGAATTCCCCCCGCCTTTCGCCTCGACGTTCTTCGCCGAAAATGGCGGTCTCGCAAGCTACACTCCGGACACATATGAATTGGGCCGCATGGCCGCGCGTTTGGTGGACAAGGTTCTCAAGGGAGAAAGTCCCGGTAAAATCCCGGTGGAAGCAAACCACAAAATCCAATTTATCATCAACCTAAAGCTCGCGAACGAACTGCGAATTAAGCTTGCCCCGGAAGCATTGTCCCGGGCGAACCGCGTGATTCGGTGAGCCGCTAAATGCAAAATAAAATTCCAAAACGGCACACCAAAGTCAGGAGGGAGGGATAATGATAATCTACAGTTCGCCAATTTACAGGAAGATTTTGCTTTTCTTATGCTTGTTACTGGCCGGTATCGCAGGCGACGCCTGGGCCGTCGAGGTCGGTCAGAAAGCACCTGATTTTAAGTTGCCGGCCACCACGGGACTCGATGTTTCATTGAGCGAGTACCGCGGCAAGTGGGCTCTGATCGAGTTCTATGGCGCGGACTTTCAACCCACCTGAGCGGCCAACCTGTCGGCCAGGAAGGCCGACTACAACCGGTTTCAGGTTTTAGGTGTTCAGAACCTCGCCATCAGTGCCAACGCGCCGTTCTCGCAGCAAGCGTTTGCGGACTCCCTCAAGCTGCCGTTTCCGCTGCTGAGCGATTTTCAAGAGCGGAAAGTCATCCGCAGTTACGGCGTTCTTAATGAAAAGCTTATGGTCGCGAACAGGTCGTTCTTTCTCATCGATCCGCAGGGAGTGATTCGCAAAAAGTGGGTCATCGATAATCCGGCCGTGACAGTTGTTTATAGCCCGGCTCTGCTAAAGGATATCGAAGAAATCGTTAACAAAAAATAATCTCGCGCTCGGCGCTTCGCTGGACAAATGACGAGTCGAGCAAAGCAATCCATACTGATCACGGTCGTGAAAACTTGGGTCCCCGGCGGCGCGTCAGCCCGAGGCACCGGATCTTCTGGAAAAACTCGATTTCTCTGCCTATGGTAGCGGCCCGAAACCTTCGGAATTGAACGGCAGCACGGCCGATGCCGGACAGAGTCCCTGATTTCTTATGAGGCAAAGTTATGCTACTCAACGTCTGAGCCACATCCGAGAGTGAGGCCCCGCAGATGCGGTGTTCGAGCGACTGCGCCGCTAATTCGCGCTGCAACGCTTATCCGAGTCGATTTTCGATTGATAATCAAAGGAGAACAAGTTCAGCAACGACTCCAATCGGAAATCTCAAATGAAGCAAGGCCGGCTTTTCGGCAAGTACGTGGTCCTCTTCGTAAGCCTCGTGAGCGGCGTGCTCCTTGCGAGTGGACTCAGCGAGATCTATTTTTCGTACCAAGAAAACAAGGCGGCCCTCGTCGCCGTCCAGAGAGAGAAGGCCCTGGCTGCGGCCTCGAGCATCGAGCAGTTCATCAAGGAAATCGAGCGCGCGGTGAGATGGGCCGGGAACGTTCAGAGCGGCGTGCCGTTCTCGCTGGAACAGCGGCGCCTCGTCTATCTCGACCTGCTCAGGCTGATGCCCTCCATCACCGAGATCAGCCACTTGGACGCTGCCGGCCGGGAGCTGCTCAAAATCTCGAGGCTCACGCTGGACGTTGCGGGTAGCCAGGCCGACTTCTCCGGCGAACCGATGTTTAAGGAGGCCAAGCCCGGCAGGACGTATTTCGGTCCAGTCTATTTTCACAAAGAGTCCGAACCGTACATGACGATGGCAATCGCAGGAAAGGTGCCGGAAGCGGGTGTCACGGTGGCCGAGGTGAACTTGAAGTTCATCTGGGATGTTGTCTCACTGATCAAGGTGGGGGGCGCCGGACGGGCGTACGTCGTGGATGCCCGTGGGCAGCTTATCGCGCACCCGGACATCAGCCTTGTGCTCCAAAAGACGGATCTCTCCCCCTTAGCCCAGATTCAGGCGGCGCGCGCGAACCTCGGCAAACCAGATCCAGACACAACAGAAACGCCGATCGTGCACGATTTTCAGGGGCGTCAGGTTCTCACGGCCTCCACGGCGATTATGCCGTTGGGCTGGCTCGTCTTCGTAGACTTGCCGCTCGGGGAGGCATTCGAGCCGCTCTACACCTCTATCTATCGCGCGGTCTTGCTTGTGCTCCTCGGTATCGGACTGTCGATCCTCGCGAGCCTCTTTCTCGCCAGAAGGATGGTGACCCCCATCCGGTCGATTCAGATAGGGGCGGCGCGGATCGGAGCGGGAGCGCTCGACCAACGGATCGAGGTTCGGACCGGCGACGAACTGGAGGCGCTGGCCGATGAGTTCAACAGCATGGCCAGCCGGCTGCGGGAATCTTACGCCAACCTGGAACACAAGGTGGAGGAGCGGACCCGAAAATTGAGCGAGACGCTGGCACAACTCGAGGAGAACGGCCGGCAGCTTGAAGACGCTAGCCGTCACAAGTCGCAGTTCCTCGCCAGCATGTCGCATGAGTTCCGCACGCCGCTCAATGCGATCATCGGCTTCTCCGATGTCCTGCTTGATCCTTCATTGGGGGTCAACGAGGAGAAGCGATCGCTGTTCCTGATGCACATTAGGAACAGCGGTAGGCATCTGCTCGGCCTGATCAATGACATCCTCGATCTTTCCAAGGTCGAGGCCGGACGCTTGGAGCTGGAGATTGAGCCTGCAGCCATCGGAGATGTGCTCAACGCGGCTGAGGGTACGTTGAGGCCTCTAGCGGCCAACAAGGCAATCGATCTTCGCGTCGAAAGCAATGGCTGCATCCCTTGCGCTCCCATGGATACGGCGCGGATCACGCAGGTTGTCCTGAACCTGGCCGGCAACGCTATCAAATTCACCCCCGAGGGCGGACAGGTTTGGCTGCGGGCAGAAGCTTTGGATCAGTTTGTGCGCGTCGAGGTCGGCGACACAGGTCGAGGCATCCCCGTGGAGGACCAAGAGCGGATCTTCCTAGAGTTCGAACAGGCGAGGATCGGTACCGCCAAGGGCAAGCCTGAAGGAACCGGCTTGGGCTTGGCGCTGGCAAAGAGGCTTGTAGAGATGCACGGCGGGAAAATCTGGGTAGAGAGCGAATTAGGCAAGGGAAGCAGGTTTTATTTTACGATACCGATTCCTTAACTTCGTTGCTCGTGTTTCGTGGCTCGTGTTCGCGATGAGCGCGAGAATCGATCACGAGCACGGTATTTGAAGCAACAACATGGCCGGCGAGACAATTCTTTTGATCGAAGACAACGCGGCGAATCGGGATCTGACGCAGTTCCTGCTCGAGTCGCAAGGCTACCAAGTCCGCGAGGCGGCCAGCGCCGAGGAAGCGTTCGAATTCCTTAAAACGGAGCGGCCCGCCCTCATTGTGATGGACATTCAGCTTCCGGGAATGGACGGCCTGGAGGCGACGAGGAAATTGAAGGGCAATCCAACAACACGAAACATCCCGGTGGTAGCCGTGACGTCCTACGCCATGAAAGGAGATCGGGAAAGCGCCGTGGCGGCGGGCTGCGCGGGTTACGTCACGAAACCGATCGACAAGACGACGTTCTTGCGAGAGGTGGCCGCTCACCTGGTGCGCGAGTGAGGGCTTGAGAGGCGGGCATGGAAG
>DATMBL010000037.1:0-3711 GCA_035559295.1 Candidatus Eiseniibacteriota bacterium | reverse complement strand
GGTGTCGATCAATGCCATGATCCTCAGCATCCTGTTCAAATCGACGCCCGACGACGTCCAATTCATCATGGTCGATCCCAAGATGCTCGAGTTGACGGTCTACGAGGACATCCCCCACCTGCTCGTCCCGGTGGTCACGGATCCGAAAAAGGCCGCCGCGGCGCTCTTCTGGGCGATGGACGAGATGGACCGCCGCTACCGTCTCATGAGGGACAAGGGGGCGCGGAACATCGACAATTACAACCGGACCCTGGAGCGTGAAGCGGCCCAGAACCGGAACCTGATCGAGCTCACTGAAGCCGACGCCAAGGAAAAGGAGGCCGAAGCGGGACCGGAACCCGGGATGGAGGCCCCGCTGACCCACGAACGGCTTCCGCGGATCGTCATCATTATCGATGAGCTGGCCGATCTCATGATGTCGGTCGGCCGCGATATCGAAGAGTACATCACGCGGCTGGCGCAAAAGGCGCGCGCCGCCGGCATTCACCTGATCCTCGCAACGCAGCGGCCGTCGGTTGACGTCATTACCGGTCTCATCAAGGCGAATTTCCCGGCGCGGATCTCGTTTCAAGTCACGTCGCGGGTCGATTCGCGCACGATTCTTGACTCGATCGGCGCGGAAAAACTACTGGGTGACGGCGACCTCTTGTTCTTGCCTCCGGGAACGGCGCGGTTGATCCGTATTCAAGGCGCCTTTGTTTCCGATCAGGAGGTGCGCAAGGTCATCGGTTTCATCAAACGGCAGGCCCGGCCGCGTTACCGGCCGGAAGTCCTGGAAGCGAAAAAGCAGATCGAGTCGGGCGGTGGCGAGGAGGAATACGACGAGATGTACGACCAGGCGGTCGCGATCGTTACGGAAACCCAACAGGCTTCGATCTCGATGATCCAACGCAGGCTCCGGGTCGGCTATAACCGCGCCGCCCGGATGATCGAGCAGATGGAACGCGACGGCGTCGTCGGTCCGGCCGACGGCGCCAAACCCCGGGAAGTCTATGCGCGGAAAATTGAAGCTTAGCGTTGCCGGTGCGCTCTTGCTGAGCTCGGTGTGCTTCGCCCGCGCCGCCGCGGCCGCGCCCGCAGGCGCCGAGCCGCTAGTCGATCGCCTGCAGAAAACCTACGAGGCCGTATCCGACTTCGTTGCCGATTTCCAGCAGGAAACCAAAGTCAAAGCGCTGAATCGCGCGCTCAAAGCCCACGGCCAGGTGACCTTCAAGCGGCCGGGAAAAATGCTCTGGCGTTATGAAGAGCCCAAAGGGCAGTTCGTGCTTGCCGACGGGACCCATCTTTACTTCTATCAACCCGAACAAAACCAGATCATCAAAACCCCCTTGAAAAACGCGTTTCGTTCCGATATCCCGCTTTCATTCCTGCTCGGGATCGGCAGCCTGAAAAAAGACTTTAACGTCACGCTCGCCGCGACCGAGCCGACTCACTACGTCCTCCGCTTGGAGCCCAAAGGCGACCCCGCGGGCCTGAGTGAAATACTCTTGGGCGTAAGCAAGGAGACATTCGACATCCTCTGGGCAAGCGTTCGCGATCCCGCGGGCAATCTAACGACCGTGCGTTTCAGCAACCTGCGCAAGGGCGTCGGCGTCAACGATTCGCTCTTTCGGCTGAAGATCCCGGAGGGGGCGGATGTCGTGGAGTTGGGGCAGTGAAAAGCGAGAAATTCAGCATCGTCAGTCTCGGCTGCGCCCGTAACCTGGTGGATTCGGAGGTGATGGCGGGGCTGCTGTGCCGGAACCATTATGAAATCGTCGCGGACCCGGCCCGGGCGGACATCGTCTTGGTCAATACCTGCGCCTTCATCGATGCGGCAAAAACCGAATCGATCGATACGATCCTGGAGCTGGCGCGGCTGAAACAGGAAGGTGCGATCAAAAAGCTCGTCGTCGCCGGCTGCCTGTCGCAGCGCTATCCCGAGGAACTTGCAGCCGAACTCCCCGAAGTGGACCTCTTTATCGGCACGGGCGAGGTGCCGAAGATCGCCGAGATCCTGCGCGAGCACGAGCGCAACCGGGAGCAACGCCGTTATATCGGCCTGCCGCAATACCTCTACGACGACCTCACGCCGCGCGTGCGCAGCACGGCGCCCCACACCGCCTTCGTCAAGATTTCGGAAGGCTGCGATCACAAATGCGCGTTCTGCATTATTCCGCAACTCCGGGGGCCGCACCGGAGCCGTGCGATCGAGTCGGTAACCGCCGAGGCGCGCGCCCTCGCCGAAGCGGGCGTCAAAGAGATCAATCTCATCGCACAGGATCTAACCGCCTATGGCCGCGACCGCAAAGACGGCACCACGCTCTACCGGCTGCTGCGCGAGCTGGCACAGGTGCCCGGCCTCGTCTGGATCCGGCTGCTCTACGCCTATCCCAATTTCCTCGAACCGGCCCTGTTGGAGCTGATTGCGGCCGAAGAAAGGATCTGCAAGTACATCGACATCCCGCTCCAGCACGCGAACCAGAGGGTTTTGCGCTCGATGCGGCGGGGAAAATCGGGCTCGGCGGTCAGGCAAGCGGTGCGAAAACTGCGCGACGCCATTCCCGGCTTGACGCTTCGCACCTCCTTGATCGTCGGATTCCCCGGCGAGACGGAAGCGGAGTTTCGCGAGCTTCTCGACTTCGTCGAAGAAGTCGCATTCGAAAGGCTCGGCGTTTTCAAATATTCGGACGAAGAGGGAACACGCGCCGCCCGCATGGGGGACAAGGTTCCCCAAGAAGAAATCGAGCGTCGCTGGCAGGAAGTCATGGAGCTGCAGGCGGCGATTTCGAGAAAAAAGAACGAAGCCTTGATTGGCACGATACAGCGGGTTATGATCGACGGCGTCGATTCGGATTCGGGCAACGTGATTGGCCGAACCCCGGCTCATGCTCCGGAAGTCGATGGCGCAGTCTTCTTCGAGAAGACGGCGAGCCCGCCGCAACCCGGGGAATTCGTCGACGCCCGCATAACCGGCTGTTCAGACTACGACCTGATAGGTGAAACACTGCATGCCTAAAATCGATCCTGAAAAGGAGAAGAAGCAGCGCAAGGATTTTCTCAAGCAGGCTGCCGAAATGCTCCAGGAAACCAAGAAACAGTTGTTGAAGGAGATGCAGGGTCGCGTTCGCGGCGAGTCGGAGGGTGTCAAAGACGAAGGCCGCGACACGTACGACCTCGCGAGCGACGAGCGCGATCGCGAGATCGCTTTTATCCTGAATGATCGCGAGCGCGAGAAATTGCTCGCGATCGACGAGGCTCTGCAGCGGATCAAAGACAAGACCTACGGCATTTGCGAGAGCTGCGAGGGGGAGATCCAGCTCGGACGCCTCAAAGTCCTGCCGTTCACGCGGCTGTGCGTGCGCTGCCAGGAAGAAAACGAAAAAGAAAGCAAGCGGCAGAAGAGCCTTGAAGACGAACGGAGTTACCGCAAACTGGTGATCACCGATTTTGAAGAGGACGGCTCGTAAGAACCCTGAGACCGCCGCGCAAAGAAAAAGGGCTCGGCCTGCCGAGCCCTTTTTCTTTGGTTTTCGAGCCGCTCTTAATCGCCGCCCTTCGCGGGGATGAATTCAATGCTGCTGATGTAGTTTTTGTCGCCTTTTTTCGTGTAGGTCACGGTGGCCGAAGAACCCAGTCCGATGTCCGAAATTTTCGCGTCCTTAGGTTTGAGCTCGGTCACTTTGGTCTTGTCGGTGAAATCGATCGTCACGAGCTTGCCCTCTTTCGTCA
>DATMBL010000036.1:0-5980 GCA_035559295.1 Candidatus Eiseniibacteriota bacterium | reverse complement strand
TCCTGAACGAAAATGCGAAACGCCCGCATCGCATGCAACGGGTCCCGTATCAGGCGATGGCGGCGCAGTTGCTTGTAAACCTCAACCTGCTGCAACGGATGGGAGCGGCCACGCTGCCGCTTGCGGAAGATGCGCAGGGGTACGCCCGATGCCGTCAGTTCGCCTTCTAGAGCTTTCTCCTCATAAAGCACAACAGCGGGCCGGTAACGGCGGCGGTCCAGGCCGCGCAGGAAGTGTTGCAATCCCGTGAGTGACCCGCCGGTTACTCCGCCCATCGAGGCTTCGATATACAGCACCCGTAGAGGCGATGCGTTTGTCATTACGACCTGCTTTCGTGCGCCAATGACTCGACCAACGACACGGCGCTCGCGACACCGCGGTTCCAGCCGATTGTCAGTTCGTATGTTGGGCTATGAGACAAGAGTTCGCGCAACTTCAGATGATTTCCGCCGTTCGAAGTTCCGTTGCCCGTGGTGCCCAGCTCAAGAACTGACCGGTAGATCAGGTACCGTCGGACTTCCTTGGCGAGCGTATTGGCGGCGATAAAACGCCGGTACGCTTCTTCGGCTGAGAGCGGCCGGACCGCCGTTTTCTCCCCGAGGGCGACAAAGAAAAAGACACGCGGGACGACTTGGTCAACGCATCGATCAGGAGCCACATGACACCACGAACGATGAAAAACGTGACGGCGCCCTACGGGACGCAAAACGGAGCGGGCAGGCCCGATGAGATCGACGCTCCTATCGTCCACGAGCACCGGTTCCGGGCAGCTGAAAACCCGCTCCGAGTCGTAAAAGATAATGTTGTCGGACAGCAGCCGAGAGCCCGGCTCGGCGAGAAGGGCCAAGCTTAACGTCGATTTACCGCTACCCGGAAGTCCGCAAAGCACGACTCCCGCGCCCCCGAGATCGACGGCGGCCGCGTGGAGCGGTAGCAAGCCGTTTTGCTCGAGCCGCCAAAAGCAAGGGTAGTAGATCATGTAATAGATGAGCGTGCTGAAGCGCTTTCTTCTCAGTGACGCCAGCCGCCTATTAAACCAAACTTTTTTTAAGCGATCACGCAGCGGTTTCCGATCGAGGAAGAAAAAGTGCTGGCCGACCAAACGAAGTCGATCCTTCAGCGGAAACAACGAGAGGCGGAGATCCGAAAAGTCGTCGATGCGCGTCCAGACAATCTCGCCCTGACAGAACTCGAGAGCGCGATCGAAACGATTCTTTTCTGAAATCGTCCGCGTGCTGTGCAGCGGAGCAACCGCCTCGATCCACTCCAGCCGGCTCTCCACCGCGGCAGGCGAGGGGATCGCGCCGCACCCGTTTGACAGTGAGTTAAAATGGCTTTCGGCAAAGGCCACCAGTGGCTCGAAGTTCGACGAGAATTTAATGCCAACGTTTTGGATCTCGACTCTAAGGGAAATATTGCCCATGAAAGCCTTTAGCTGACGAGCGGCCCTCCCGACGCCGCTCTGATCCTCCGGAGTCCATCGGCAACATGGACCCGCGGACTCCAGCCGAGGTCGCGACGAGCGCGCGTCGTATCGTAATGAATTGACGCCAACGCGCGCTCGAATTGATGGCGCGACACCGGCGGTCGGATACGCAGCCAACGACAGGATCGCTCGAGCATGGACAGCAAAGGGTAAATCGGCTCTGGAGAGATGAGAATCGTGCGTGTTCGAGTCAACTTTGCGCGCCGCAGCAAAGCGAGGTATTCCTTCTGCAAAATCCCGTCGTCAACGACATTGTACGCTTTGCCGATTGCTCGATCGTTGTTCAACGCGAGATGAATCGCGTCGGCCACGTCTTCTACGTACGCGAGCGGCAGGCGCTGCTGCGACAGTCCGATCGCGACCCTCAGTTTAGAGCCGATCGAAAATGAGACCCGCGCCACGACCGGAGACTTTCCAGGTCCATACAAAAGACCGGGCCGAATAACCGTAACGGGGAGGTTCCTCTCCCGATGATATTCCCAAACCACCCGCTCCGCTTCGGCTTTGGATCGGGTGTAAGCCCCGCGACTCTCCAGGCCGTCGTCCAACGGTGAGTCTTCGGTAATAGTGCCGCTTCCAGTTCCGAAGATGCCGAGCGAGCTAACGTGGAGAAAACGGCCAACACTGTGCCGGCACGCCGCTTCGAGCAACCTCTCGGTCCCGCGGATGGTAACCTCCTCAAAGTCGCGCCAGGGGCTGCTCGTTTCCATGTGCGCTGCGCAGTGACAAACGGCCTCCATTCCGCTGACCGCGCGATCAAGGGACGCTGTATCCCGAAGATCGCCGGGGACGATTTCGACCGCCGTCAAGTTCCCGTCGCTTCCCTCGCTCAGTCGCCTTCGCTCGCTTCCTCTCCGCGCCAGAACGCGCACGACATGGCCGCCATCCAGCAGCTTTTTCACCACGTGCCGTCCTAAAAAACCGGTTCCACCTGTCACGATTATCTTCATCGCCCTTGTTTAATGAATCCCGAGTTTAATTCAGTTCCGCATGCCCCAATCGAGGATCATCGTCGCTCCCGCGGTGCCGCGGAGGATCGGGACGGAACTTAATCAGCAGGACTGGCCTGTCCGTTGGGTTGCGCAGCATGCGCGGAAACAAAAGCCAACCCGTTGGCCATTGAGGTTCCGCAGATGAGGTCCAGGATCTCTACGACTCTCTTTCCTTCTTCGCCGCTGACCGGAACCGGACCGCCGTTTTCGATCGACCGGTAGAATCGCCGGATCAAATTGCCCATACCTGGGTAGAAGCGCATTTTGCCGCTCAAAACTTGGGCGCCGCTCTTCACGGTGTTGTTGAGGAGCTGCAAAGCCTGATCGATATTGAACCAACTCTTCGCCAGCAATTTCGGCAAGCGCCGGTCCCTGAAAACGAGGAGCGTGTTGTTGTTGAGGTTCACCTGCAAAGTCGCCTGTGATCCATAGATAGTTAGGTAGTTTAAATAGGGTTGCGGGCTGAGGGACAGAGTCAACATTCCCAGTCCCCGGTCGCCTTCGAATGTGACGCGCACCTCTTCCACCGGCGCTTTGGGGCAAAAGCCTGTCGTCTTGCGGACAACCGATACCGGGCGGGCTTCCGGCATGACACCGAGCAGGAGCGAAATCGGGTGCGGCGCGATGTTCTGCAACACACCTCCAGGAAGCTTCGAAACCCACCCTGCTTCAAAGTCGCCGTTCTCTGTCACACGGATGTAGCCTTGGAACGCATCCACACCGACGATCTCACCAATGGCGCCCGATGCGACCATCGCCTTTGCTTCGAGCATTACCGGATCGAAGAGGCGATTGTGATCGACGCAGAGGCGGCGATCGGTTCGCCGCGCCGTGGCCACCATGCGCGCGGCCTCTTCCACAGAGATCGCCATGGGCTTTTCGACCAGGACGTGGCTCCCGGCCTCCATGGCGGCGACGGCCAAATCGGCGTGCGTCTGCGGCGGAGTGAGGATGTGCACAACATCAGGCTTTTGCTGCTCCAGGAGCTTGGCCGGCGAGTCGTAGACCTTGTCGATCTTGAAGTGCGCCGCCAGCCTTTCTCCCTGACGCGGATCGCTGTCGCAAACGGCCACGATGGTCGCGCCCTTATACTCCCTGACGTAGGGTACGTGAGCGCGCGCGATTTTTCCGCACCCTATGACTCCAACTCGAATCAAAGAAACCCTCCTGATCAAACTAGGGTAAGTGGTCGGTGGTCAGTGACCATATGCTGGGCCCAACACCCTACACCCAACACTCTACACCTGTTACGCTCCCCTATGTGGTGCTCTCGGGCACGAGCTTACCGGCGACCAACGGCGGTGCGTAAAGCTCGCTGATGTTACGCGAGCTGATGCTTCGAAAGATCGCCGGATAGGTCAGCGTTAGATAATTGCTGTAGCGCTTGTCCCGGTAGTCCTGTATCTGACCCGTCCGCAACGCCGTTTCGATCTGGCGAATACCGTCTTCCACGGTATAGCGCGGTTTGAAATTCAGCTCGTTTCGAATACGGGCGAACGAAACGTGATAGTCTCGACTGTCGGTTCCGTTACCCAGGTTCACCAGTCGAGCCTCGGGTATGAGCCGGTGAATCATCTCGCCGATGTCGTTGATCGTATAGTTTTGCTCATCCGAACCGACGTTGAAGACCTCCGCTTTGACACACGCCAGGGGCGCTTCCAGACAACGGACGACCGCTTGGGCGACGTCCGCGACGTGCACGAACGGCCGCCACTGACTTCCGCCAAAGATCGTGATCTCGCCGTCACAGACCGCCTTGGCAGTGAGTAGATTCACCACCAGATCAAACCGCGGGCGCGGCGAACGGCCGTAAACGGTCGCAAACCGGAGTATCACCGGATGGAAGTTGGGTCCGTTTAAAGCGAGCAGCGCCTGTTCCGATCCAATCTTGGCCCGAGCGTAAAGTGAAACCGGGTTCAATGCCGAGCGCTCGTCCACAATTCTGTTGCTCGCGCCATACACGCTGCAAGACGAAGCGTAAATGAACCGTTTGACGCCGCATCCTTGCGCCGCTTCGGCAACCATCCGTGTCGCCGCCAGATTGATTTCGAGCGTGAGCTTTTCATCGAACGCGCATGCCGGATCACCGACAAGTTCCCCCAAATGGACGACGGCATCCATGTCGAGCATGGCGCGAAACACGGCGCTGACTTCCCGAGAATCGCCTTCGATCAGCTGGAACGTGGAGTTGCGAGAAAGTGGCGCGATGGAATCGCGGCCGTACATGAGCGGGTCGAGTACCCGCACCGAATAGCCCCGGTCGAGCAGCTCCCGGCAGAGCACCGAGCCTATATACCCGGCCCCGCCGATCACGAGCACGTGTTGAATGCGTCCGTTGTGGTTTGGCGACGCGCGCAAGGAGGGCGGCTCCCGTTCCAGCGCAATCCGCCACAGCCTCGCCCACCACCGGGCTCCGGCCGTCACACAGATTGTAAAAAGCCAGGCTAAGAACCAAGCCGAGCGAGGCGTCACTTCCAGCCACTCGCGGGCCAAGGTGAGATACTGCACGAAACCGAATATGACATAGCTCAAGCTGACCGCCTGAACGATGACAAGCACTTTGAAGCGTCCCCGATAAAAGCGTCCCCAGGAATAAAACCCGCTCATCGCGTAGACGGCTACGGCGATCAACGTCAATACCCAGAAGGTTTCGAGATATGTCTGCAGGGCTTCGCCGACTTGAACGTGCGCGGGCCGTCCGATGTCATAAGCGACCCTCCACAAGAGTCGCAACATCAGAGCGGCGCCGTACGAAACATTGACGATCACGATGTCGGCGATGACACGGATCGCTACTTGAAAGTTAAGGCATCTCAAAAATTTCATTAAATTCGACTCCCTTGTGCCGAAAACGATGCTTGAAATGGTGGAGTTGACTGTCGGCTAAAGGACCCGCGCGGAAACGGCCTGGCTGGTGCTTCTAACGCTCCGGACGACGTCGACAACCGCGGCGACAACATCCTCAACGTCGGCTTCGGTCATCTGCGGGTAGAGCGGCAGAGACACGATTCTGTCATAGAGAGCCTCGGCGCGCGCTAAACGAGCCGCGGCGGAAGGATACTTTCTCTTGTAGAACGGGTGGAGGTGCACCGGGATGAAGTGAACGCTCGTGCCGATATTGCGTGCCCTCAGCTCGTCGATAAAGCGCGCGCGATCGAGCCCCAATCTCTCGAGGTTCAAACGAACGGCGTAAAGATGGTAAATATGGCTCCGATCGCTATGGGTGACCGGCGTATCGATCTCACAGAGCGCATCGAAAGCATCGTCATAGATTCGCGCATACCGCCGCCGCGCCTCGATAAAACCGTCGAGCCGCCGTAGCTGATGGATGCCCAGAGCCGCCTGAATATCCGTCATGTTGGCCTTGTAGCCGGGTTCGACGACCTCGTAGTACCAGGAACCGTTGCTCGTGTACCGTTTCCATGCGTCGCGGCTCATGCCGTGGAGCGTCAATAGACGCATGCGTTCGGCCAAGGCGCCGTCCTGAGTCACAATCATCCCC
>DATMBL010000035.1:0-3362 GCA_035559295.1 Candidatus Eiseniibacteriota bacterium | reverse complement strand
CTCGGGAACAGAAGCGGATGCTCATCGACCTGAGGCTCCCCGCCTGTGGCCGCCGGGAGCGTCGTGCGCCGTTTCTTTATGCCGTATTCGAAAAGGATGAACTCGTGCTTCTCGGCGTATTTTTTCACCCGCGGCGCGAGGTGCGCCGTGTCGCCGTGCAGCCAAAAGAGATGCGCCGGGTCAACGGAATTTTCCATCGGCTGCAACCAATTACAGTCGATCACCGATTCTTTGACAATCCAGCGCTTCCCGCGTTCCCAAACCAGCACGTCCCAGCGGGGCAAAAGCGGCACGGGCGGCGGGCCGAGATACGCAAAGAGCAGTCCACCGAGATACTCTACGGGGTACGCGACATGCTTGATGCGGTCTTTGAACGTGCTCCCCGGGGGTTCCGCTGGCTGCTCGAGGCAGTTCCCGGCGTTGTCGAACTTCCAACCGTGATACGGGCAGCGAATTCCCTCATCATCGACCCGACCGAAAGCCAGAGACGCCAGCCGATGCGGGCAATGCTCGCCCACCAAACCGTAACGGCCTGCCGTGTCACGATAAACAACCAATTCTTCCCCTAAGATTTTCACCGCCCGGATGGGTTTCTCTTCCGTAAGTTCGCCGGCGGCCGCAACCGGGTGCCAGTAACGACGGAGTAGCTCGCCGCAAGGGGTGCCCCGGCCGACTCGCGTTAAGAATTCGTTTTCCTCGCGGCTCAGCATAGTTGAACCCCCGTCTTCGGTATCGCGACTACATCCAGTAGGCGAACGCCATACCGCAACCGGTTCCCGCCGGCGAACGATACGTCGTCACGTACTCGAGGTACTTGAGGTCTCTCTCTTCCATCGCTCCGGCCAACGCCACCCAGTTCAGAATTTCCGATGTCCCACCCGACAGTTTCTGCCGCGGCAAAGCGAACAGTCGCTCCCGGTTTTTGCTTTTTAGCCCTTCGAGCACCATTTGGTCGATCTCCTCATCGATGACCACGTGGCTCAAGCCTCCCGACGCCATCAGCGCCACGCGCTTGCTGCTGTTCCAAGATTCAATGGCGGCGCGTACGGCGCGACCGAGCGCGTAGCAGCGATGCGGCGTCGGCTGGTTCGGCGGATAGTAAGTATTGACCATCACCGGCACCATAGGCAACCGACTACCCGGGAGAACTCGCCGATACAGAAAGCTGAATGCGTGACCGATACCGATTTCCGGCTTGAGTTGGTTACAACGAGCGATGTCGAACTCAGCCGCATTCAGCTCGCGAATGAGATGTTCCGCGAGTTCCGATTCTGTATCATATGCGGCCGCGGTCGGCGTCCAGCCGCGCTCTTCGGCATCTTTCCAGGCCGCCGGATTGCGGCGGGTGTGAGTGGCGATCGGGAGGGTCTTTCCGTGATAGATGGCGAACGTCGGCATGTTGTCGTCATGAAACTGCTCGTGCTGGTCGTCCCCGAAAACGACGATCGCGTCCACATTGGCCTTTCGCAGCGCATCCCCGAGATGTGCCACCGCTTTCAGGCAAGCCTCGTCCTTTTGACGGAATTTCTCCGGCGTAAGCTCGGCTTCGATGCCGGGCTTCGCCCGTTTGAGCAGGGCCGGATAATCGAGGCGCGGATCGGTCTCGTCTTTCTCGAGAAGCCAATGCCACTCGGATGCACGGATGCTCAATTGCGGGCTGTGTGAAGTTCCAAGGCCGATTACGACTTCCGCCATCGCGCGCTCACGATCCGCGTGCTTGCCCGAGGTATTGGGGCCAGACGCCTCGTGAGTGTGTACCGAGAAACGCTACGCGGTGTCAAGGCGAGGGAAGTAGTAGCGCTAAGGCGCCGCGGCAGTCCGGTCCGATCGTTTTTGTCGCGCCGACGTCTCAGGTATCAACCGGCATGAACGGTCGATGGAGGCTCGCGGTCTCAAAAAGTTCCTACTAGGCTGCAAAGAGATCGTTTACCTCAAGTCGGGTTTCAATCAGGCCCTGATCCAGAGAGTAACCGATGAAGCGTTCGAGATTCGCGCGGTTTCGTTCGATGCCGTTCGGCCAGGGATCCTCCCCGAAGGCCGCTCTTTCCTCTTCAAACAGGTGTCGCCCCCACACGAAGCGCGACCAATTGGGATCGTCATAGTAACGCATGCAAATTTGCTTGGCCTTGTCGAACGCTCCCATGACGCTCTCAGCGAGCCAAGCATGCCGCTCCAGCAGATCGGCCTTGAAGGCGACCACATGCATGATCGGATAGTAGCCGTTCTTCCTGAAATACCTGATCTCTTCGTTCTTCGGGTCGGCGAACAGGCGGCGAATCTTGGGCGAGCCTCGAAGAGCCTCCTGGGGTGGATGCGGCATCATCAGCGCGTCGATCTCGCCCTGCTCGAGCATCGCTCCGATTTTCTTTCCTGATGGAACGACGTCGATCGTGACGCCCGGTTGCGGCTTGAACGGGATCGCTTCTTCCTTGGCAACGACCCAATGGATGCTGCGCCATGGCACCTGGTATTCGGCCTGGAGATCGCCTTTGGCCAGGACCGAGAGCGTGGTCTGAAACGTGCTCAGGCCGACTCTCCTGCCGACAAGGTCCTGCGGCGAATTGATGCCGGCGCCGGCATTGACCCACATTTGCGAAAGGCTAAAGAGGCGTCGCGGGAATACGGGAATCGCGGTGAACGGCATGCGGCGGCTTTTCGCCATGAGATACGACGAAAGCGACAGCTCGCAGATGTCGAATTCCCGACCGTTGAGCATCCGCTCGTGCCGGTCCGCCCCGTGCTTCAGCGGCTCGGATTGCCCGACTTCGAGAACGGTCAGATCCACTCCTTCGGCTCGCGCCGAGCCGTCGAGCAACGGGATATGCCGGTCGTAATGGGACACCGCCATCGTCAGTTTCAGGTTGGCCATGGCGCTTCCTTACCGTAGTTTTGACGCGCGCGCCAGTGCCGACGCTAACAATTGCCCGGCGAGGTCCCGCCCGGTGCCGCGTCGGCGGGCCACCCGGGCTTGACGCGCGCGAGCGTCATCGCCGCGGCCTTGTCCTCGCCCAACGATCTGAACGCTTGCGCTACGGCCATCAGTCCGGCGCGGCTTTCGCGTATTTCAGCCGCGATCATCGCCTGGACAACGAGCGTTCGCGTGGCAAAAAAACCGTCCCTGGCGTTGTCCACTTTTTTCATGCCGCAGGCGGCTGCGAGGGTTCCCTGCCAATCGCGGTACCAGAAGGCAACCCGACCGGCCTGGGAATACAACCACCGCGCCTCGTACAAATTACCCTCGCGGCGCGCCGCT
Organism: Candidatus Eiseniibacteriota bacterium; assembly: GCA_035559295.1. Lineage (GTDB taxonomy): Bacteria > Desulfobacterota > Binatia > UBA9968 > UBA9968 > DATMBL01. The sequence continues at coordinate 109 of DATMBL010000035.1, read as the reverse complement.
TCGGCTCGAGCGAAAACGAGTTTCCAATCGGCGGGCTCTTCCCATTTGGGGTTGAGCCACACCGATGCGAGCAGGAATACGATTGGCAACCCGATCGCCGCATAACCCG
>DATMBL010000034.1:0-8509 GCA_035559295.1 Candidatus Eiseniibacteriota bacterium | reverse complement strand
GGTCTGGTGATCATTTTCATCGGCACGCCGCTCTACAACAGCCTCTGGGCGCTCGGCATCGGGCTGTTTGTCGCTTATTTTCCGTACGCCTTCCGCAACGCCTCGGGCTCCATCGTGAATATTCACAAGGAGCTCGATGAGGCCGCGTGGGTCCACGGGGCGAAGTGGCGCCACGTGTTTTTCAAGATTACGTTGCCGATTCTGAAACCGTCGGTGGGCGGGGCGCTTTTCTATATCTTCATCGAGGCGATCCGCAATGTCGACGTCGCGGTCTTGCTCACCTCCCCCGGCAACGAGTACGGCCCGGTGACGTTGTTCGAATACTTTCGGCTCGGTCAATGGGCCGAAGCCGCCGCGGGGGGCGTCATTTACCTGATAATCCTGGTCGTCGCGGTTTCCATTGCCAAGTTTGCGTTCAACTTGAAATTTAGTCTATAAGCCAGGGACCAAGCCAAAAAGGGGGATATCGGGATGGGTAAGAAAGGATGGATCAATATCGTCGGTGCCCTCGCGGCGGTTTTCTTCTTGGGGGGCGCCGCCCAGGGCGCGGAAAAGTCGCCGGCCAAGGAGGATGCCAAAAAGCCGGCGCCGCAGGCGGCCTCAGGCGGCGCTACAGCCGCGGCAGCCAAGGCGTTCGAAAAGGTCAGCAAAGAGCTCTATCCCAAGGCCAAGCAAGAGGGCGCCCTCATCGTTTATAGCGTGTGGGACATCGATCATCTGCGCGCCATTACCGAGGCGTTCTCGAAGCGCTATCCGGGGATCAAGACGACGTACTGGCAGGCGCGGAACCCAGAAATCGTTACGCGGGTACTAACCGAATTTCAGGGCGGTCAGGCGAGCGTCGATACGATTCTTTCCGACAACGCCCCGCCCGTGCTTCGCGCCGCGGGTGCGATGGCGGCCTATGAGACCGTGCAAAAAGACGTCCTGGTGCTGCACGACCCGACACTCCCGACCGTGAGCTTGCAGATCCAGGCGTTGACGTACAACACGAGAAAACTCAAAGCCGAAGAGCTACCGAAAACCTGGGAAGACGTCGCCAATCCACGTTACAAAGGCATGGTGGCTCTCGACGATCCGATGAGGGCGGGGCCGTTGAGCTCGATGCTGGCCGGGTTGTGGACCCAATGGAACGACAAGGAGCGATTTAATAGATTCGTGAAGGGTCTGAAAGCCCTAAATGTTCCGGTTCACAAAAGCACGAGCGCGATGTTCCGACTGGTCGTCGCCGGCGAGTACGCGATCTGCATGCCCGCGCTGCTGCACGATGTGATTCACGATCAGGAAAAGGGAACGCCGATCGACTATGTGAAATCGGCTCCGCCGGTGGTCTTTCCCCGCCAGGCCGGCATCTACGCCAAGGCGCCGCATCCCAATGCCGCGAAGCTCTTCGCCGAATGGCTGATTTCCGAAGAGGGCCAGAAGGTCATCGATTCGGTGGGCCGCGAGTCGTCGCGCAAGGATTTCAAGTCGAAAACCGCGATCGAGACAGCATTCCCGAAAGGCACCAAGCCCATTCCGGTGACCGACAAGCTGTACCTCGAAGATCCGAAAAAATGGCTCGACACCTACGTCAAGCCGGTTTGGGAGGGGTAGGCCTTATTCGGTTGAAAGTTCGAGTTCTAGGTTCGATCAAGAGCGTGAACTGGGAGGGGGAGTCGGCGCTGGGCCGCCTCCCCCTTTTTGTTGCGCTCGCCGGCTGGGATCGGCCTGGATCCTTTGCCGGCTGTTCAGAATGCCGCTTCTGGTGCTCGAATTTCGAACCTCGAACTCCGAGGCTCGAACAGCAAACTCGAATAGTGGCAAAGTCCCTGTGCGTGTGTTACTAAATCTCTTGTAACCTCATTGAACGGTTTGAACCGTTGAACGGTTTAAACTCTGCAAGCTTTATGCGGAGAGATGGCCGAGTGGTCTAAGGCGCACGCCTGCTAAGCGTGTGTACCCCAAAAGGGTACCGAGGGTTCAAATCCCTCTCTCTCCGCCATCCCTAAGGTGATTGGTTTCAGCTGATTCAGTTTAACGCTGAATGAGGAACCGTAGCCGGTCCTAACATCCCGCTGCTCGCTCCCGCTGATTTCCACAACCTCGGCTCACCGAACCTTCTCCTGTTGGCCGATCGGCCAAACCTGACCCGTTCGTCGTGTTCAAAGCTCGCGCTATGGGAAAAGGGAACTTTACCGCCCGCTGCCTTGTAAGCGGTCATCTGTGACCGCTTTCCCCGGAACCGCGTTTTGCGCCTGCGCCAATAACTCATTGAATTTTTGCGCAGATCTGCGCGCATCGACACTTGGCATCTGCGTTGCTCAAGGCGATGTGACTACGGTAACGGCGTAATGTCTCTTTTTGAGAACAAAGAATGGTACGTCATCTACAGTAAACCTCGAAGGGAAGAGTACGCACAATTCCAGTTGCGCACCAAGGGACTCGAAGTATTCTTTCCGCGCTTACTCCTTCCTTCCTCCCTCAGCGTGCGCAAGCCGATCGTGCCACTGTTCCCAAATTACCTGTTCGTTCGGGCTCGCATTCCCGAGGAATACGAACTGGTGGCGTGGTCGCCGGGCGTAAAACGCTTTGTCAGTTTCAACGACGTCCCGGTTTCGATCGACGAGAGTATCGTCACGTTTTTGATGCGCCAGGCGAATCCGGCCGGTGTCATTACGGCGCGTTCGAATTTTCAAGCCGGCCAGGAAGTGCGCATTAACGGCGGTCCCTTTGACGGGCTTGCCGGTATCATCCAGGCGCCGCCCGACGGGCGTGGCCGGGTGAAAGTGCTGATGGAGCTTCTCAGCCGCCGGATTCCCGTGGAGGTACCCCTGCAGTTTGTAAAAGGCGCTGGGCTTTCTTACCGACCAGCAATCAGCGACGAGCCACTTAACTAATTAAGCAGGCTCGATCGTTGCGGCACAAGGGCAGTATTAGCCTCATGGGCGGAGCTATAGCCTCGGCCCGATACCCTCATCAGAAAAGGAAGTCACAAATGCGAGGTAGTTCTATGACACGCCAGGATGCGTTCAATTTTTTTTCTAACTCGCCGGCGCGGTTGAGCCTGGTCCTTGCGCTTGGCCTGCCGATGATTGTAGCTTGCTCCTCCAGCGTGACCGTTCCACCGTTGATGCCGGAGGAGGTTCCTCACTTCGAGGCTGCGGCAAATTTTCCCCATCAGACTTACCGGTTCGAGCCGGGCGACACGATTCAGATCAAATATACATTTCATCCGGAAATGAACCAGGAGGTCACGGTCCTTCCGGACGGAAAAATTCTTGCCCAGATGGTTGGTGAAATTAACGTATGGGGAATGACCGCGACGCAACTGGAAAGGCTGTTAGTGCAGCGGACCTCGGATCGCCTACGGGAGCCGGAGGTGATCGTAACCGTGAGCAGGTTCGCGGAGCGACACATCTATATTGGCGGCGAGGTCCAGAGGCCCGGCGCAATCCCATACCGCCGAGGGTTGAGTCCGCTGCAGGCGATCATTGCCGCTGGCGGATTTCTGACCTCGGCGCAGCAGGATAGCGTAATCCTCGTTCGAGCGGCGGGGCCCGACGAAAAGTTCATCACCCGCAAGCTCAACCTCTCCGAAGCCGTCAAGGATGGGGTGAAGGAGCCGCTCTATTTGGCGCCGCACGACATCTTGTATGTCTCGAAAAGCCCGATCGCCGAGGCTGACCTGTGGGTCAAGCAGCACATCACGGACCTTTTACCTTTTCTGTTTCCCAGCGCGAATACAGCCACCGGAATCATCCGAACCATGCGGCCTTGAGATCGTCTGGTCGATGAGGGCTTGTCTTCTTCCCAACGTAGAGAGGGATCGATTATGGATCATTTAACAGCTCCTCAGCGTCCGCTGTTGACCGGTCCGGTGCGCGACGATGCCGTCGGGCGAAACGCCCTTTCCGTTTTGTTTAAGTGGAAATGGTTGATTGTCGGCGCGTTTGCGGCGGTCTTTCTGCCGGTCACGATCATGTCCTACCTGCAGCCCACGTCGTATCGCGCCAAGGTAACAACCATGGTTAAAAAGGACCGCAGCTATCTTTCGATCACTCCCAGTGGCGACGACCAGCTTGTCAACCTCCCCATCAGTCGCTCGACCATCAACTCGGAAATAAAGATCATTACGAGTCGCGAGGTTATCGAGCGCGTCGTTGAGGAGCTTGCGGTGGAGGATTCCGGTGAAGTGCCGCACCCCGATCAGCCTCCGGTGGACAGGAGCGCCGGCATCGCCGCCATCCAACGGGCTCTGGAAGTAACCCCGATCAATGAGTCCAACTTGATCGAGATCGCGTTTAGAAGCAGCAATCCGGAACGAGCCGTAAAAGTGGTCAACAAGATCGCGGACGTTTACGTCGAGCGGCACGCTCAAATCAACAGTCCTCAAGGAGCGCATCGATTTTTCGAGACGCAGGCGAGTCAATACTTCGAACGTCTCCAGGAAGCGTCGGAGGCGTTGCGGCAGTTCGGCGTTCGGGAGGGCACGGTAAACCTGGAAAAAGAGATCGCCGAGACCCAGTTGCGGATCGCGCAAATGGAGCGCGACAAACAGGCGGCGGAAACGGAGATGAACGAGATGCGGATGCGCATGGCCTTTCTGAAGGGCGAGATTGCCCGGCATCCGGAAAAGGTTGTGACCGAGAACGAGATGGTCATAAACCGCTCCGCGGAAGAACTGCGCAAACGCGTGATGCAGCTGCAGGTCGAGCTGAAAAATCTCCTGCAGCTTTATACCGAGAAAGATCGCCGCGTCGTTTCCAAGCAGGAAGAGCTCAAGACGGTCGAGGCGCAGCTCCTGCGCGAGCAGGAATTCGTCCAGGGGAGGGAGCAGATCGCCTTGAATCCAATCCGGCGCACGTTGGAGCAGGAGTATGTGAACTCTCAGGCTCGCGTGGAAGCGCTGGGCGCAAAGCTGGAGAGTCTCAAAAAGCAGATCGCGTCCACGCGGACGCGTTTGGCCCACCTGAACGACAAAAGTTCGGAGTACAGCCGGCTGGTGGAAGCGGTGCAGCGGAACCAGCAAAACCACGCGCTTTACAAGAAGCGCAGCGAGGAATCGCGAATTTCGGAGGCGATGGACCGGGAAAAACTCCTGAACGTCGCCATTGTGGAACGGGCTGCGCTCCCACTTCAACCGATCGGGCGTAAAATGCCAATGACTTTGGCGCTGGCGGCACTCACCGGGCTTGCGGTGGGCGTCGGGTGCGCCTTCGGCATCGAGTTCTTCAATTCCGCTATCAACACGGAAAAAGAACTGGAAGAAGAGCTGCAACTGCCCGTGCTCGTGACGATCGAGAAGTTCCCGGTCTAAAAGGAACTCGATGTACACATCCTTCTTTGGATTGGCCGAGAAGCCGTTCAACATCACTCCCGACCCGCGCTTCTTTTACGGCAATCCACTCTACAACGAAGTCTACGCGAACCTCCTGTACGCGGTAAAAGAACGCAAGGGATTCGTGGCGTTGACCGGCGAGGTCGGCACCGGCAAGACGACGCTCGTCCGCAAGCTGATGGACGACCTGGCGCTTACCGCGCGCTTTGTCTATTTCTACAACACCAATCTGACGTTCGATGAATTGTTGAGTTTCATTTGCGAAGAGCTGGCGCTTCAGACCAGCCGCCGCAACGGCAGGGTGGGCCAGATACGAGCGCTCAATCAGTTTTTGCTGGACTTGCATGTAAAAGCCGGAACCGGTGTCTTGGTCATCGATGAAGCCCAGAACCTTGACCTGGAGGTCCTGGAAAACCTCCGGTTGTTGTCGAACATAGAAACAGGTACCGAGAAACTGCTGCAGATCGTCTTGGTCGGTCAGCCGGAGCTCAAAGCGAAGCTCGACCGACCGCAGCTCCGGCAACTGAAACAGCGCATCCCTATTTACTGCCGGCTCGATAACCTGAAGCAAAGAGAAGTCGGGCCGTACATCAAATACCGTCTTCAGGCAGCGGGTTGCACAAGGGAACTGTTCACGGCCGACGCCATCCGGAAAATCGCCCGCTACTCTGCCGGCACGCCGCGCCTGATCAACGTAATCGCGGATAATGGATTGTTGATCGCCTTTGGCACGCGTAGCCGAATCGTCACCGGGGAAATCATCGATGAAGTCGCGCAAGACATGCAGTCGGGGGCAGAGTGTCGGGAGGCTTTACCGGCGAGAGTGCCCGTAGACGAGAGCAGCCCTCGCCCGGCTCGAGACGCCTTGAACGGCGCGCCTGAAAAGGATGTGGAAAACACTGCAAACATCGAACCGACTCCGAAAATCGAGGTGACGACATCCTCGATTCTGACATCACCGGGAATTTTTGACCGTTTGCGATCGGGCGAAGTGGAGACGGCTCAAGCGGAGCATCCTCGGACGGCGGGGAAAAACGTGCCGGTCGATAACGGCAAGGGCGCCTCCGCTGTACCGCCAGGCTCGAACCTCGCTCCGGTTGCCGCCGAGGGCCGCGGTGGCGAGCACAAGCCGCCCGCCCCCGACTGTCAAACTTCGGTTGAAGCATGGCCGGCGGAGGAAGTGATCTTCCGGGCAAGGAAAGAGCCGCCGGACCCCGAGGTCCTGATCGGTCTTGCGCCGGTCGAACGGAACATCCTGAAAGCGCTCGACGGCGCCCGCAACGTTCAAGGGATCGCCCACGCCTTAGGGTTGTCGTATGTGACAACTGCGAGAGCGCTGCATCGGCTTATGGGGTCCGGGCTGGTCGAAACTGTCCCGCAAAGCCCCGCACCAGATCCCCTGCCGAAGCAAGCCGTCGCGCTCCTCGACCAAGCCTTGACGGAAGCGATGGGGCCGATGGCTCGTGTGGTTATTCAGGACGCCCTCTCGGGACTTGGCTGTTCGGCAAACAAGCTCTCGGACGGAGACTTTCACAAGCTGGTGGAGATCGTCAGCAGCGAGATACTCAACGATATGCTGCGCGAACGGTTCAAAACGCGCATGCTACAAACGGCCGACCAACTGAGAAAACGTCAGGGCCAGACCCTGCGGGAGTTTTCAGGGGCTGCCGGTCCATCGGTCTGCGCCTAGGGCAAGGAGGCTCGAAATTCAATGAGCAGAACATATGACGTCATCAAGCAGACGGAATCCGCGAAGGAATCCGAAGGCAACGGCGTCGAGGAGCCGATCATCGATCGCGTAGAGGCCATAGTGGATGAGCCGCGAAGCGAGCCCTCGGACGATTTTCAAGGCAACGGCCACGAGGCGCCGCCGTTCGAGCTGATTCCGGGCCCGGACATCGAGGAGAAATATCAAAAGCTTCGCGGATCCCTTTTCGGTGGGCCGAAGAAGAATACCATTAAGACGCTCTTAGTCGTGGCCTCCGATCATGGCGAGGGCGCCACGACGACCGCGACGTTTTTGGCGTCAGTTCTGGCGAAGAGCAATCGTGCCCGGGTCATTCTCGTCGATGCCAACCTAAGGACGCCGTCGCCGTTGAGTGCGCGCCGGCTCAACCAGGGTTCGAAGGGCTTTACCGAGCTCGCTTCGGGAAAAGCGAAGCTGAATGAGGTAGTACAGCCTGCGACATTTATCAGTCCGAACCTTTCCGTGATCAGCGCGGGCCGGCCCCTTCCTTCACCTTCCTATCTTTTCGACGGCGACGCTATAGAGAAGATCCTTGCCGCTCTGCGCGAGCGCTACGACTATGTGATTTTCGACGGAGCGCCCGTCAAAGACTATTCGGACTCGTGTTTCCTCGGGTCGAAAGTCGATGGCGCCATCATTGTCGTGGAAGCGGGCAAGACGCGGAAGGAAACCGCGCGCGGCACCAAACGGCAACTCGAACGTTATGGCGCAAAAGTGCTCGGCACGGTTTTGAACAAAAAGAAGAATTATATTCCCTCCTTAATTGATCGCTTCCTATAACATCCGCGTAAAATCCGGCTCTCATCCCGCCCACACGAACCGTGACGCTTAGAAATCAAACGGTCTCGCTCGATCGGTTCCTGCCGATTTTGCCGCTCGGCCTGATTTCCGGAGCGCTGGTATTTTTGACCAACCAGGAAAAGGAGATTCTCGGGCTGCTCGCGATCCTTGCGGTTCTCGGCACGGTCGTCATCTGCATCCGGCCGGCGATCGGTATCGCCTTGTTTCTCACGAGTTTCTTTGTAACCTACGGAGATGCGCTGGCGGGAGCCGGGCGTTTTACGCCGAACAACGTTTTGGGGCTGTTCTTTGCCGTCCTTCTCATTGTCAAGATCTATCATGAGAAAGGCATCGCGTTCCTGAGCGACCGGATCATACAGAGTTTCATTGCGCTGGTCCTATTCTTTCACCTCAGCTCCCACATACTCGAACGCCAGCTCGGCAATCCCTACCCCCAACTGGACCTTACAGCGCGGATGCTCCACGACCTCACCACCCGCTTTGCGTTTCTCGTTTTTTTCGTCAATTTCATCCGCACCATTCGGGACATTAAGTTGGTGCTGTGGGTGTTGATTGGCGTCATTTTCGTGAGCGGTGTCAGCGGCGTAATGAACGCCATTTTTGGCGAAGGCTTCGGCATAGGCGGTTATCGGGCGGCGGCG
>DATMBL010000033.1:0-2934 GCA_035559295.1 Candidatus Eiseniibacteriota bacterium | reverse complement strand
CGTTCGCGGCGCCGTCTTTCGAACCGCTATGGGAGCGCGCGGCCGGCTGCGAGCGGCGGTGGCCATGGTCGAATCAGATCCTTTCCACCGCCCGGAGCTTCGCGGAGCGTGCGCGGGGATTTGCTTCAACTTCTTCGGCCGAGGGCCTGAGAGGCTTCTTGGTCAAGAGCGTAGCCTTCTGGCTCCAACCGCACTCGCAACGGAGCCGGCCGGGAGGACACAGGCACGCCCGACTCCAGGTTCGGAACGCATTTTTCACCAGCCGGTCTTCGAGCGAGTGAAACGAAATAATCGCCATGCGCGCCTTCGGCCGGAGGATTTCGTAGCCGTGTTGCAAGAACACCCTCAGGCTTTCGAGCTCCGCGTTGACCGCGATTCGGAGCGCCTGAAACGTTTGCGTCGCCGGATGATGGCCTTGCTGCCCGCGGCGTTTTACGCGCCGGACGAGCGCCGCAAGCTCGCCTGTGGTCTCGATCGGCTTGCGCGCTCTCGCGGCCACGATCTCCCGGGCGATCCGGCGCGCCTGGGGTTCTTCTCCGAAGGTCCGAAGCATGTCTTCGAGCTCCCGTGCCGGATAACGGTTGACGATCGCGAACGCGTCGAGCGCTTGCCGGCGATCCATGCGCATATCCAACCTGGAATCGAACTGGAAGCTAAAGCCCCTGTCGGGCGACTCGAGTTGATGGGCGGAAACGCCGAGATCGAGAAGCGCGCCGTCCACCGCGCCCCATCCCAACTCATCGAGAATGCCTTTGGCCTGAACAAAATTGGCGTGTCGCAAGACCAAACGATCACCGTATTGACGTAATCTGGCGCGCGCGGCGTCTAGCGCTTCCTCGTCGCGGTCCAGCCCCAGAACGCGCCCTTCGGGGCTGCTATGAATCAGCAGCTGCTCGGCATGGCCGCCGCCCCCGATCGTTCCATCAAGGTAACGGCGGCGGTCTCGGGGCCCGAGGATCTCCCGGACCTCGTTGACCATGACCGAAACATGCCGATAGTCCATTCAGTGACTGGTGCCGTCGCCCTCCCAGTCATCATCGAAACTTTCGATCGCGTCTTCAAGCGACGTGTACTCCTCGAAAAAGCGATCCATCCCGACGACTTTGAAGATGTCGCGTAAAAAGGGACTCATGCCGGCGAGCTTGAGATCGCCGTTCAACGTTCTCAACAACTTCAGGCGTTCGAGCAGCACGCCGATGCTCAGGTAATTGATATGGTCCACTGATCTTAGATTGAGAACGACTTTCGTTCGTTCCTTCTCGATCAAACCGCCGATCATGTCTCTGATGCGACTCATTTCTCGAAAATCGATGTCGCCTACGACATCGATCACCGAAATGTCCTGGATGGGTCGTCGTGGCACCATTCTCCATCTCCTTTCGCGGTCGAGAGCTAAACGAGCGACTTCGTCCTTCACAGCCCCAAATCGCCGAGGAAATCCGGGTCCTGCATCAGCTTGTCTTCGGCATCGGCGAAAATCTTCTTCCACGCCTCGCGGTCCCAGACGCGGAACTTCTCGAGCGCGGAAACCAGGACCACGTCGCGCTTGAGATTGGCGTACTGCCGCAACATGGGCGGGATTAGGATCCGCCCTTGCTTGTCGACGGCGCACTCGCACGCGCCGCCGAGATAGTAATTTTGGAACATCACCATGCGCCGGTCGAACTTCGGTTTCTTACGAATCTCGTCTTCGAGCCGCTGCCACTCGTCGAGTGGGTAGACATCGAGGCAGCGGAGGCCGTTCAGTTGGAAGTTGGTGATCACGATCCGATCGTCGTTTTTGCCGGCGATGACGTCGCGGAACTTCGCGGGAATACTCAAGCGCCCCTTGGTGTCGAGGGTATGTTCGAAGCTGCCGCGAAACATGCGAGATTATCGCGAGATAGGAGCTATTTGGGATTTTATCCCACTTTTTTCCACCTAGGCGCCACTTATAACTTTATCGCCCTGATGTGTCAATAAAATTTTGCATTTTTTCGCGGACTTTTAAGGTGAGTGCACAAGGTTCGTGGGATTCCAATGAATGGTGGCTCCACACAAAGCAGACCACCAGATATAGGATGCGGGCGATCGAAAGTTTGGAGTTACGCCGGGCGCGTAGCACGTATCAGTTTGCGCCCGGTCGGAGATGGGCTCGATCGCGTTGACTGGTGGGAACTGTTTAAATCGCTTTGAACGGCGGGCGGGCTAGAGTGGATCGATAAGCCGGATTCTGTAATGGCTCATAACGGAGCCACAGCGATCATTCGTCTTGCCCCGTGATTGCTCACGGGATCGAGCGACCTTACCCGAGGGTGTACGGGCGGACCACCCAACCCTCCTATTTGGTCTTGCTCCGGGTGGGGTTTGCCGTGCGTCCCCCATTGCTGAGGGACCGGTGAGCTCTTACCTCGCCTTTTCAACCTTACCCTTTCCCTCACCCGACCCTGTCCCTTGGGAAAGGGAAAGGTGAGGGTAAAAGGCGGTATGTTTTCTGTGGCACTTTCCCTCGATCACTCGAGGCCGCCGTTAGCGGCCACCCTGTCCTGCGGAGTCCGGACTTTCCTCTCCTTGCGGAGCGATCGCTTGATCCACTCTAGCCCCGCGCTTCGCGTTTGTGCGTATCGATCGCCAAATTCGCCAGTCGATCGGCGGGCCGGTTGTGTTCTCTCCCTACGTGAACAATACGGTAGCCGTCGAACTGGCGCAACAAGCCGACCGCGCGCGCGAACAGCGTTTGGAGCTTTTTGTCCCTAACCTTGTACTCGCCGCTGAGTTGGCGAACCAAGAGCTGGGAATCGCTTTGGACTCGGATACGCTTCTTTCCCATTTGCAACAGCGCGTCCAGGCCCATCAGCAAGGCCTCGTATTCGGCGACATTGTTCGTCGCGCGACCAAGGTAACGCTTCAGTTCCGCCATGACGCGACCGGCGGGATCGCAAATCACCGCGCCGC
>DATMBL010000032.1:0-4934 GCA_035559295.1 Candidatus Eiseniibacteriota bacterium | reverse complement strand
GCGCCAACGTTTTCCCCGGATCAATCCGCGTGTCGAAAAATTCCTTCCATTCGCCATCCTCAAATCTCGCATCCCAACCAATCACGCGCTCTTGTTGAGTCCCGGGCAACGGCTTGTTGCGGCCGTCCAATAACGCGGCGCGAACGAAGACCTTGGGCGTAACGTAGGTCGGAAATTTGTGGCCCACGGCCGAGTTCGTTATTTCGATAGCAGCTATGACGCGCTGTCTTACCCGAGATTTCGGCTGCTCGACATTTGCGTTGATCTGAACTCCGTTCTTGACCCACTCACGATCATGAATGCCGCGCCACAAGTGGCGCCGCTGCGACATATGACAATCCTGGCAGGCCGCGCCTCCTTGGCCCCATGTGCTATTCTTCCATTCCCGGTAGGTATCCTGGAGCGGTTTTCCATTAACCAATAACGTATTTTCCGGATCGAATTGGTGGCAGTCCTTGCAGAACTCGGCGCGCTCAAAGTATGGGGTTGCCTGGAACCCGCCATGGTTTGGCATGCCGTTGGGATACACGTTTGCGCTATCTCCCTCGATCTTGGGAGGACCGTAGCGCCGGTGTTGCCGCACGTGGCAGGCTGCGCATGTGATTCCTCTCAATTGTAAATCTTTGTCGAAGTGTGGGTTTGCTTCGTAGATCCTCTCGCCGCGGGTGGTGACTTTGGGCGAAACGGGCAACTGTTCACTGAGGGGAGCATGGCAAGTCATGCATTGGATGGCTTCATCTGGACTGCTATTAAACAAATCGACAATCTGCCCCCAGGGCCCCGAGCCCATCGCGCGGCTGTGAAGGCTTTCTTTCCAGTCGGCATACTGTTGCCTGTGGCACGTGCCACAAGCCTCTGGCTGTAACGAGGCTTCCAAAGCGGAAAAGTCGGAGGGCGCTTGCCCCTGAAGCGGGATCGGCCTGCGCCAGTGACGCTCCAGAAAATCCGACATGCTTCCATCGACGGCAGCCGTCTGTGAGGAGGAGCGCACCCCGGACAGCAGAGACGGTACCCAATAAACGATGGCGGCGAAAATAAGCGCCGCAGCTAGACAAATTCCAATAAGGGCAAATCGTTTACGAAGATAGGAATTCAATGTGCCCGTCTTCTTCTTCGAGCATCATCTGCGTAGAAAGACCCCGCAAACGCGGCGAATACACCTCGACGCAAAATGGCTTGGTTCAGGGTGAACTACGGTCTGATGACAATTCTGGGATGACGCCGCCAGAAGTATCCCGCCATGGCTCCTGCAGCCAGAAGATTTCCCACCAGCACAGCGGGCCAAGCCAATGCGTGAAGCACAGATCCCGCAAATACGAGAGCGGCTGCGATAAATCCGAACTCAAAGACCACGAACAAAAGCAGAATGCCGAAACCAAGATTAGCATCGCTTTCAGCCAATTCAATCAGTTTCGATGCAATGCCGCCGATCGCGCAAAATACGAGCGCATGAACCCAAGTATACATAAGCACTATTTCGAAAGAGACCGGAAGTTCGCCTGTGGGAGCTGCACCCGTAGTCGGTCCAAAAATTGCCCTCCCCAAGACCATGGGAGTGTGAAACGGCCGGCCATTGATAGTATCGAGCAAGAAAAACCACAATGCGAGTGTGGCTGCTCCAACAAGACCCGCGATAATGCCTTCCGAGTACACCCCGGCGGCTTTGTTGGCTTCCATGCGGTTGTGGAGGACACTACCAAGGGCGCTGATTGAATGAATCGTCATCCCGGCTCCCTTTTCGACGGAATCGTGATCGGCGCTGAGAAAGCGATGCGACGCTTGGATATCGGGGCGAGTTTACCCCGTCTGTAAGCTCGCACTTTTCCTTGCCGCGCAGCTCGGCGCGCCAGTTGCGTGATGGGTTTGCGAGAGGCCGCGCTCGATCCGTTCGCCTCCTTCCACCTCCTCAATCCCATGCGCAAGAAATCCGGATCGAATCCACAAATCTCGCAAATAAACTCAAAAGACAAAACGACGTTGTCATCTCGCTTGAAAATCCAATCTGCCGCTTCCTGAAATAATTGCTTTTCCTTTCTGCTTGTTCCGTTAGCGAATCTTTGAAAACATAGGACCGCGTCTTCCAACACGGCGTAGAGCAATCGCTTCTCTGGTTCGAAAAAACTCCTGCGCTCCGAAGTCTTGCGATACTCATAAGCGGCCAGTTCGTCGACTCCAAACAACATTGTCAATTCGCCGTCGTGGGCTTGCGCACTGGTATCCTTCATGTCCTATAAACCACGAAGTAGCTTCGCAAGTTCCGTTCGCCGGAATTTGTGAGGAGGATCTCCGTTCAACTTGAATGGGCCTTTGCGCGAGCCAACTCTAACAGGTCAGCCATGGGCATTTGGGACATGAGAATGCAATTGACGTTTCCCTCGCGATGCATAACGGCATTGGTTTGGGTGTAAGAGAATTGGTGGAAACTCATTCCTTTTTCTGCATCGAAAAACACTTCTGCGATCTCGGGAGCATCGCCGTCGGATCCGATGAACGTGTAACAAATGATTGTCAGCCCGCTTCCCTGGTAGACCGTCACTAACACTTTGCGGTTTGCGATTTCCTGTTGGAGCCCGCCTACCAAATGAATGTTCATCGCTGAGAAATCGTAGGCCATGGGGGCAAATTGACCGTTGACGCGATATGTCAAATTCTCTTTTAATTCGGTGAGGTTGCTCATTTTTACCGGAACGATCTTCCCCTCGGTGATTTGCCGGTAGCTCTGGAAGATCCCAGGAACGATGGGAACATGGGGCGACTCTAACCAATAGTAGACGGACAAAAACGGGATGGCCAATAGCGCTACTACAGCGGCAGCCTGACCCGCAAAGGACAGGGCTTGGCGTAGCGAAATCCGAGGGGCTAGGGGCCATAATTTATTTGGAGAGCGGCGCTGGGCGTCGGCGATTTTGGCCCGCAGCTCGGTCGGTGGTTCGATCGTCGCCGCCGCACTTTTCACCAAACGCTTCAAAGCATATTCGCGCGAAAAAGACCTGGGGCATTCGGCGCATTCCCCAAAATGGGCCGTAATCAGCGCCGATTCCTGAGATGACAATTCATTGTCAATCAGTCCGGTGATGAGTTCTTGGACTTCGTCGCATCGCACCTTTTGTTCTCTTACTTCCTGGTCCAGCCAGGGAGCGAAACCGCTTTGCGCTTCGCCGCTGTAAAGCCCTTGAAAGCTAGCGTCTCTCGCCAATTCAACAGTTTTGTGGCCCGCAAGGTTCCCAAGAGGCTTTTTTGATCAAGCGCGGAACTTTCCACCCTTACGCGATTGTTTATAACGCAGACCACACTTATGGAGGAGGTCTTATGAATAGTGTAACCACCCCTTCGTCGGTCATCCTGTCCCTAGTTTCAGTGGCAATTGCATTGGCCACCTACACGGGGACTTCTCTAGCTCAGAGTAACCCGTGCGCCGCCAAACCCAGCAAAGCTGCCCAAAATCCCTGTGCGGCCAATCCCTGTGCCCCCGGAGGTAAAGGCGGGGCGGTGGCTGCCAAAGCTGTCACCGTACGTGGCGAGGTCGCAAAAGTGGATCCCAATGCAAGAAAACTGGTCTTAAAGCGTGAGGGCGGTCAATTGGATCTATCGGTGAGCCAGCATTCCGTCGTTCGCGAGGGCGCCAAGATCAAGAAACTCGGTGATCTCAAGCCGGGGGAGAAGGTCATGGTTTCCTACGTGGACAGCGGTAAGGATCGCACGGCTTGGTACGTTTACGCAGGATCTGCTGCGATGGCCAATCCCTGCGGTGGAGGAAATCCTTGCGCGGCCGTGAACCCGTGCGCACCGAAAGCCAAGAAAGGGTCGGCGAACCCTTGCGCTGCCAGAGGGAAACAATCAGCGAAAAATCCGTGCGTAGCGAATCCTTGCGCCGCAAAAAATCCATGTGCAGCGAAGAGAAGATAAAGCCCGGCCCTGTTGTCGCCGCAAA
The DNA here is from genome assembly GCA_035559295.1 of Candidatus Eiseniibacteriota bacterium. Taxonomy (GTDB): domain Bacteria; phylum Desulfobacterota; class Binatia; order UBA9968; family UBA9968; genus DATMBL01. Next base: position 1,003 of record DATMBL010000032.1, on the reverse strand, counting down.
TAACGTGGCAAGCACGCAGGCAAAACCTGCCGGGCGAGATTTTAGAAGCCGGCCGCTTTCCCCGCCCGGGGCGACGCTCGCGTGCGGCTGGATTTGCGCCATAATTTTTACGCTCTTATCGACCGAAGGGGCAAGGGCCAATCATGTCCATATGCATGGGGGACCGTTTATTGGGGTTGTGCTCGGCGTCACCATCGATCCGGTTGATCCAAGGACAATTTTTGTTGTGGCGCACGGAGGCGGAGTCTTTCGAAGCAAGGATGGTGGCGCCTCCTGGTTAGCTGTTAACAACGGGCTGCCAAACCGGAGAGTGTTTTCTCTGTTATCGACGCGGCGAGATCGGACCCAGCTTTATCTTGGCACCGACCAAGGTGTTTTCTTTAGCGAAAACGAAGGCACCACCTGGCGACCTCTGTCACGCATACTCGAACAGCGAAATATCCGATCCTTGACCGTTGCTCCACAGAATCCGAGTGCCCTTTATGTTGCCACCGACCAGGGGGTGTTCGTCGGGAAAAACAATCAATGGAGACATCTGAAGACAGGGCTTCCGCATAACGATGTTCGTGTTGTCATCGCAGATTCTCACGGGGAGATCATCGCAGGCGCGTTCGGCGGTGTTTACCGGCTGGATAAAGCGGCGAGCCGGTGGCAAGAGGTCGATACTGGTTTGTCGGACAAACGGATCAGGACCTTGGCCATCGACCCGTCACACCCGAGCGTGATCTATGCCGGTACTGCGATCAGCGGTGTGTTTAGAACGGATAACGGGGGAAAGCAGTGGCAGGAATTCAACCGCGGCTTGCTCAACTCAACCGTTATGTCCTTGCTTTACGTTTCCTCGGCCGAACCATCGTTATATGTTGGCACGGTGGATGGCATCTTCGAGAGCAAAAACGGGAGGATCCCATGGCAGTCCATCGGACCAGATTTACCCTTTACGGTCTCGGCGATCGCCTACAATCCGAAGCAGCCCCGCCAACTTTACGCCGGCAGCGGCGGG
>DATMBL010000031.1:0-23418 GCA_035559295.1 Candidatus Eiseniibacteriota bacterium | reverse complement strand
TGCGTGATCGCACCCACCACCGCCATGATCGCCCGGTTCGGCCGGTAATGCGCGCGGTAAAACTCGATGACGCGCTCGCGCGGTATCGCCTGCACGGATGCTTCGCTGCCTTCGACCGGTCGTCCGAAGGGGCTGTCGGGATAAAGCGCGCTTTGAAACCTGAGGGCCGCGATCGCGCCGGGGTCTTCCTCGCGGGCTTTGATCGACGCGATGATCGACTGCTTTCGCCGCTCGATCTCATCCTGCGGAAAAGCGGCCGCGGTCAAGATCTCCGCCAGCAGTTCGAGGCCGTTCGCCAGGTCTTTTTTGAGGATCGTCATACTCACCGTCGCGAGGTCTTCGCCGCAATCGACCGAAAGCCGGGCGCCGATGAAGTCCAGAAATTCGCTGATCTCCAGCGCGGTTCTCCGCTCGGTTCCATACGTCAGCAGCTCCGCCGTCAGGTTGGCGATCCCCTCGTGCGCCGCCGGGTCGTAGCGCGAGCCGGCATGGATCAACAACTCGATCGAAACCATGGGCAGCGCCTTCTGCTCGGACGACAGAAGCACCAGCCCGTTGGCGAGCACGGTTCGTCGCGGCGCATTGTCGCTTCGCGCTTCGGCGGCGAGCGCGACCGACAGGCAACCGCTAAGGATAATCGCCAGCAATCGTTTCATCCGACGCCGCCTTTTTCTCGGGAATGAGAACGCCGACCGTCCGCCGCTCGCTTTCCAAATAACGCTTGGCCACGCGGCGAATGTCCTCGCGCGTGACTTTCCGAACCCCCTCGAGATAGCGTTCCATCCAGCGCCAACCCGCCGCCGCCTCGTACGAGCCGATTTTCATTGCCTGTCCGAAAACCGAATCCTGCCCGAAAACGAACGCGGCCTCGATCTGGTTCTTGGCCTTCTCCAGCTCTCTTTCGGAAACCAGTTCGTTTTTTAAGCCTTCGAGCGCGCGATCGATGGCATCCTCGACCTCCGCCGGCTCTTGACCCGGCATGACCTGCGCCGTGATCGAGAACACGGTCGGGTCGATCGAGACGCCGCTGTAATCGGCGTCCACCGCGCGGGCAAGCCGCTTTCGGTAAACCAGCTCCTGGTGCAATCGGGAGCTCCGGCCGCCGGCCAAAATCACCGAGAGCACGTTCAACGCGTAGGTGTCCGGATCGCGCAGCGTCGGGGCGTGATAGTACATGAGAATGAAAGGCAACTCCGCCTCGCGCTTGACCACGACGCGCCGCTCGCCCCTCTGCGGCGGCTCGACCGTGTCCATCTTGAGCGGCTCGGGGCCGCGCGGAATCCCGCCAAACGCGGCCCGGATCTTGGGCAGGACCTCATCGGTGGAAAAGTCTCCGACCATGACGATGAAGGCGTTATTGGGCACGTAGTAGGTCCGGTAGTAGTCTCGAAGATCTTGCAGCGACAGATCCTCGATATCCTGCATCCAACCGATCACCGGCCGGCGATAGGGATGGATCAGGTACGCCACCGCGCCGGTCACTTCGGCCAGAGCCGAAACCGGCTGATCCTCCGTGCGCAAGCGCCGCTCTTCCTGGATGACCTTCTTTTCCGGCTCGAAGTATTTTTCTCCGAGCGCCGCGTTCACCATGCGATCCGCTTCCAACTCGATCTCGATGCCGATTTTTTCCCGGCTCATCGTGGCGAAATAAACCGTCACATCGGAGGTCGTGAACGCGTTCGAGCGGCCGCCGTTCTTCGCGATGATGCGCGAGTACTCCTCGGGCGCGGTTTTTTGCGTGCCCTTGAACAGCATGTGCTCGAGAAAGTGCGATAACCCGCTCTTGCCGTCCTTCTCGTTCCGAGAGCCGACCCGGTACCAAACTTGGAACGTGACCGCCGGGCTCTTGTGGTTCTCGAGCAACAGAACCTTGAGGCCGTTATCGAGCACGAATTCTTGAACATTGGCCGCGTGGGCGCCCGCAACGAATCCGACGACGGTCGAGAGAAGGCAGAGCAGCGGGGTCAGGCGTCGCGACATGGAAAACTCCCACCAGCGTAAAGGAACCGCCCCCGAAGCGCAACTCGGGCGCGGGATAGCGTCCGAAATTTGCACTCCCCTGCGACATCGCGTACATAAGTCCCAGAGCGTTTAAATCGGAGGATATCGCATGCCGAGAATTCCAGGAGTAACGAATGAAGCCGCGCCGGCCGAAGTTCGCGCAGTGTTCGAAGAGCAGGAGCGCCAGTACGGCGCGGTGTTGAATACCGCGCGCATCTACGGTCTCAGACCAACCATCCAGCAGGGCGTCCAGGCGCTCCAGAGGGGCATCTTGGCTTCCGGCCTGATCGAACCCGAGCTACGGCATCTACTCTGCATGAAAGCCGCGAGCATCAACGGGTGTCCGTATTGAATCGACATCAACGCATCCAGTGGGATGCAACACGGGGCGCCGCCCGAAAAGGTCGAAGCCGCGCTCGGCGACTATCGTAAAAGCCCGCTTTTTTCCCAGCGGGAAAAGCTCGCGCTCGAGCTGGCCGAGCGGATGACCTACACGAGCAAACGCGTCACCGATCGCTTTTTCAAGCGCCTCAAGCGCCATTTTTCGGATGAAGCGTTGGTGGAACTCGCGGCGATCATCGCGCTGGAGAATTTCCGGAGCAAGTTCAATCCGGTGTTCGCCGTCGAGTCCCAGGGATTCTGCCCGCTCCCGGCGGTCAAAGAGGTCGCGGCGGAGGCGGAGCGTCGATTTTCGGCGTGACGGCGGTCCGGCGGCGCGGCCGGAACCGGAGGGCGGAGGATCGCTGTCCTTGATACTCGATAGTGTCGGCCAAGCCGGTTCAGGGTGGCGGAGCGAAGCTACAACCCCGCGGCCCGTCACCGGACCGCGGGGCGTATTCAATTCAGCGGGATCGCGGGCGCTCAGGCGTTGGCGCCGACTTGCGGCCGCCACTTGTCAAAACGCTTCTCGAGCCTTCCAAGCAAGTCCATGGAGATCATCCCGGTGATCGCGAAGATCAAAACGCCGACGAACACCTTGTCGGTCTGAAAGGTCGCTCCCGCGACGGTAATCATGAAACCGATCCCTGCCGTTGCCGCGTACAGCTCTCCCACCATGACGCCGATGAGCGCGCGCCCGACCCCCAGTCGGAGACCGCTGATCAGAAACGGGACCGTCGACGGCAGCACGACGCTCTTGAAGATCTGCCACTCGGTTGCACCGAAGCTCCGGGCCGCGGTCAAAAGATTGTAAGGCGTGGTTTTGACGCCGTCCCTGGCGTTGATCATGATCGGAAACACGGCGCCGAGAAAGATGATCCCGACTTTGGAGAGGATGCCGATGCCGAGCCAGATGATGACCAGCGGCAACAGCGCGACCCGGGGCGTCGAATAGAGCGCATTGATAAATGGGTCGAAGATGTAGGCCATCTTCTTGTACCATCCGACGGCGATCCCGAACGGAATCCCCACCGCGACCGACAAGGCAAAGCCCCAGAAGAACTCGATGCCGCTGACTTTGAGATCGTTCCAGATTTCGCCGCTGCCGAAGAGCTGAACCGCGGCATTGAAAATCAGCGAAGGCGAACTCATGAACATGGGATTGACCCACTGAAAGACGCCGCCCACAAGCTCCCAGGTGAGCAAAAACAACACCACGGCGGTACCGCCGAGGAGCTTCCTTTCGTGGTTCAAGTAGAATTTGTACAGCCGCGAAGCTTCGGCGACCCGGACGTCAAGCAAGACCTCTTCTTCCGCCGTTGCGTTTTTCTCCGCCATAGGAACTCCTCCTTGAGATAGCCGCTAGAGGCTAGCGCTTGCCCACGATGCGCAATCGCGCCGAAGGGCCGGTTTTTTCGACAAACGTACTCAGCACTTGAGCTAGGGCCGGTCCGACCGAACCCAGCTCGTCAAAGTGGTACAGTGACAGTTCGGCGAGAATCTCCTCGCCTGCCGGCGTGATCTCCACGAGAACCTGCCGTCGATCCTCCTTGTCGCGCCGGCGCGCGACCAACCCCCTGTGCTCGGAGCGATCGATCAGCTCGACCATGCTGTGATGCGCCAGCTGCATTCGCTCCGCCAGTACGCCGACGGTTGGCTTTTTCTCCATCGGGAGCCCCTTGATACTGAGCAGGAGCTGGTGCTGCTGGGGCTCGATCCCGGCGGCGCGCGCCGCCTGTTCGCTGAAACGGAGGAAGCAGCGGATCCGGTAGCGAAATTCCGCCAGCGCTCGGTAATCGGAGTCCTTCAGTTTGCGCGTGGCCATCGCTGTATCGTGCCAAGACTGAATCGTTACACGATAGTTATGCCTATCGCTATACGATAGAAGGGCCGCTTGTCAAGGCCACCCGCACCCTCGAGTTCGCCCCGGCGTGGGCACGTCGGGTTGCGCGCCCTTAGGCTACCCGATAGTATTTGGCGTTACCTTCAGGAGGAGGCGATCATGGCCGACGTTCGGGATCTGCGCAGCTACATCGATACGTTGAGGGAAATGGGCGAGTTGCGGGAGCTTCGCGGTGTCGATCTCGACTTAGAGGTGGGGGCGCTGACGGAACGGGCTGCGGAAAAAGAGGGGCCCGCGCTCCTGTTTGGCGCATTCAAGGATTTCCCGCCGGGGTTTCGCGTTCTGTCGAACACGTTCCGGACTTGCCGGCGCACCGGACCGGCCATGGGAATCGATTCGAGCCTCAAAGGCGTCGAATACCTGCGCGCCTGGCGCCGGAAGCTCGCCGCGTACAAACCCGTGCCGGTGGAGCAGGTCGAAGGCGGTCCGGTGTTTGAGAATCAGATGGTGGACGGCGATGTCGATCTCTTCCGGTTTCCGACCCCCAGATGGCACGAGCTTGACGGCGGCCCTTATCTCGGCACCGGCTGCGGCGTGATCACCGAGGATCCGGAGAGCGGCAAGATCAACATCGGCACCTACCGCGTAATGATCCAGGAGAAAAATAAGGTTTCGGTCAAAATGAATATGGGCAAGCACGGCCGGCTTGCGTTCGAGCGCGCCCGCTCCGCGGGAAAGCCGCTGCCGGTGGCGATTACGCTCGGGCAGGGGCCGGCGGTTTTTCTGGCAGCGCAGATGCCGCTACCGCCGGACGTGAACGAGTACGAATTCGCCGGGTACCTTCAGGGTTCGCCGGTGCCGGTTGCGCGCGGCGCCGTGACCGGACTTCCAATCCCGGCCAATGCCGAGGTCGTTCTCGAAGGCGAGATGCCGCCGATGCCCGACGAAGCCATGCCGCGGGAAGGGCCGTTCGGGGAATGGCCCGGATATTTCACCGACGCGAATGTCGGCGAGACGCCGGTGATGGTCGTGAAGCGCGTCTATTACCGAAACGATCCGATCATTCTGGGAGCGCCGCCGCTCAAGCCGCCCGCGAGTTACTTGCCGATCCCGTTGGGCGCGGCAACCCTCTGGGAGCAGCTGGAGAAAGCCGGGATTCCCAATGTCAGAGGCGTCTGGGGCTTTGTCTACGGCGGGCAGCCGGGTCCGTTCACGGTGATCGCCATCGAGCAAGCGTACGCGGGCCACGCCAAGCAGGCGCTGCTGGTCGCGGCCGGAGCGCGGGCGGGAGCGTACGGCGGCAAGTTCGTCGTCGTCGTCGATCAAGACGTGGACATCACCAACCCCGCCGACGTGATCTGGGCGATTGCGACCCGCTGCCACGTCCGCGAAGGCGTTGATCTCGTCAAAGGCGTATGGGCGTCGGTTTGCGAGCCGGCGTTGCCGCCCGAGGAACGCTCGCCTCGCGGTTACACCTCGGACCGCGTTCTGATCGACGCCTGCCGTCCCTATAAGTGGATGGACCAGTTTCCCGCGGTCAACGCGTTCGCCAAGGAGTTCAAGGACCAAATCGAGGCGAAATGGCAGATCTGAGGCAACGTTTCGTTCGCCCGTTCGTCTAAACGCCGAGCGAGGAGGGCTCGCCGATGGGAACGCTCGAAGCTCTGAGTCTGGCGATGGGGACCGCGTGGACCTCGGGCATCAATCTCTACGCGACGGTCGCCGCGCTCGGCATTGCAGCGCAGCTGGACCTGATCCAGCTCCCGCCCGATCTCCAGGTACTCGCGCACCCGATGGTGATCGCGGTTGCCTGTACCATGTATGTGATCGAGTTCTTCGCCGATAAGATACCCTACGTCGATAACGGCTGGGACGCCTTGCATACCTTCATTCGCGTTCCCGCCGGCGCGGTCCTGGCGGCTCAATCTTTGGGCGATATGAATCCCGCCCTGGAATTCGCCGCGCTGCTCGCCGGCGGCACGGTCGCCCTGGCCGCTCACGGCGCCAAAGCAACCACTCGTTTGGCGATCAACACCAGTCCCGAGCCGTTCAGCAACTGGTTTGCGAGCGTGGCCGAAGACGTTGCCGTTCTCGGCAGCATCTGGATGATTTTCAATCATCCGATCATCATGCTGATTCTCGTCCTGCTTTTCCTGGCGTTCGTCGCGTGGGCAATTCCGAAACTCTATCGTCTATCGAAGCGCGGTTTTCTCGCGCTCCGCGAACGGCTGCGCGGCGTCAGACCGGACCAACACGCGCCTCCGAAGGCGCCCCAGCCGGGTTAAGGCTCGTCGCGCTCGACCGACCGCGCCGTTGTTGCGTCTTCTTGCCGCGAAATTCCGATCCGAGTAGGATCAGGACCAAGGTATGGCACGCGATGCGAAGGGCCCGGCTGCAATCGACCTCCCGCCCGTCCCCCTAACCCTCGACGGATCCTACATCCTGCACCAGATGTTTCGCGTGCGCTGGTCGGCGTGGCGCGCGCTGGCAGCATCGGATCAAAGGCATATCCTGGAGCGCGCGATCGCGCGCTTTAAAATCATGGAAGAGAGCGGCGAAAGCCCGAGCGCTCTTTTTTCCCTGGTCGGCCATAAAGGCGATCTCATGGTCGTTCATTTTCGCAGAACCTTGGACGAGCTGAACGACGCGGAACTGCGCGTCGAGCACTCCAGGTTGCATGAGTTTCTCGAGCCCACGAGCTCCTACGTTTCGGTGGTCGAGCTCGGTCTTTACGACGCTTCGGTTCGGCTCTACAGCGATTTGATTGCGAAACGTGTGCCGCCCGGCAGCGCCGAGTGGAATCGCGAGGTCGAGAGCGAACTCGCCCGTCAGCGCGAAGCGGCCGGGGCGCGTCTCTGGCCCGAGATTCCGCGCCGGCGTTACATCTGTTTCTATCCCATGAACAAGCTCCGCGGCGAGGCCAAGAACTGGTACACCGAACCGATTACCGAGCGCCATCGCATGATGCGCGATCACGGCGCGATCGGCCGCCGCTACGCCGGTCGCGTGATTCAGATCATCTCCGGCTCGATCGGATTCGATGACTGGGAATGGGGAGTCGATCTTTTCGCCGACGACCCGCTCGTCTTCAAAAAGCTCGTCTACGAAATGCGTTTCGACGAGGCGAGCGCGGCCTACGGGCTATTCGGCTCGTTTTTCGTCGGGCTGCGCTTCCCCGCCGCCAACCTGCCGACGCTTTTCGAAGGCAAAACACCGAGCTTTAGCTGACGGTCGAGGCGCTTACGGGGAGGAGCGATGCGTCTGAAGAACCGAGTGACGATCATTACGGGCGCCGCGCACGGGTTAGGCAAGGCGTACGCGACCCGCTTTGCTCAGGAAGGCGCGCATGTCGTGATCGCCGACATCGATCGTGAGGCGGGAGAAAGCGCCGCCGCAGGGCTCGTCCGTGACGGCCACTCGGCGTGGTCGCGGGCGGTGGACGTGCGCGATGACGCGAGCGTCGAGGCGCTCATGCGCGAAACCCTCGACCGCTTCGGGCGGATCGACGTGCTGCTCAACAACGCCGCGATCTACGTCACGCAGCCGCTCTGGAAAGGCGCGATCGAAGAGCTGGCGCCCGATGAATGGGACCGGGTTTTGGAGGTGAATCTCAAGGGCGTATTTCTCTGCTGCAAAGCGGTGATTCCGATCATGAAGCGACAGCGCGGCGGCAAGATCATCAACATCGCCTCGGGCACGTTTTTCAGCGGTTCGGGGAACATGCCGCATTACACCGCCGCCAAGGGCGGCGTGGTGGCGCTCACGCGCGTCATGGCGCGCCAGCTCGGCGATTGGAACATCAGCGTGAACTGCATGACGCCGGGTTCCACGATGAGCGAGGATTCGGTCACCGAAGAGGTCCTCAGGCGCCGCGAGGGCAGCATCGACAAGCGCTGCTTCAAGCGCGTCGAAACCCCGGCGGATGTGGTCGGCACGGCGCTTTTTCTCGCCAGCACGGAAAGCGACTTTATGACCGGACAGCTGCTCGTGGTGGAAGGCGGCGGTGTGATGTACTGATGGGCGCGAGAAGGTCAACTGAAACCCTCGAAGCGGTTAGTCCCAATAACCGGCGCGCGATAAGCCGCCGCTGTGCCGGCGGCGAATGTCAAAGCGGCCGGTAGGCGAGCCGCTTAACCTTCTCCATGTTACGACCCTCGATCCGAATGAGACCGGTTGTCCCAACGCGCTTGGGCGAGTGGAGATCGCCCTCGTTGTAGAGATGCGCCATGCCGGGCTTTAAAGTATACGTTCTCTTCCGCCGCACTTTCCCCGGCTGCGCTTCGCTCGCCGGCTCGACCAGTTCCCAATCGCTCATCTCGGTTTCGCCGAGCGCCTGGCCGTAGATCGCCCACGCGGGACCGTGGTCGTGCGGCATCGCCTCTTTCGCGCCTCGGTTCATATGCGCAAGAATGCAAAAGCCGAGCTCGGGGTCTTCGTAGATCACCTGGCGCTCGGGCGTATCCTCGCGTAGGTGAGTCCCGACGAACTCCTTGTCTTTCAAAATCTCTTCCACGAGGCGGCGAATTTTTTCGCGGCCCGCAACCCCAGGCTCCGCTTGCAAGATCCGGCGGCACTCGGCGGCAAACGATTCGATCGTATGGCCCATACGCGTCTCCTTCCTCCGACTCTGCATATCAACAAAGTCGCGCGCCGGTCAAATCGGCGAGTTGCGGTATCCCGTCGAACACCATCCCGCGCGCGACAGATCGACCGGTTGAACTGAGTTGGGAATCCGCTAGCCTGGCCTTTCAGGCGGTGAATTCGAAAGAGCGCACGAAGGTCACGGTGTTCGGCCGTAAGTCTTGAACGTTACAGTTCATGTTTTTCCTTCGTATTCTTCGTTTCCTCCTTCGAAAATGGCACCCTCATCCTTCCCTCTCCCGCAAAGCGGGCGAGGGCATGAAGAAACCGATCCCCTCGCCCATTCCGATGGGAGAGGGTTAGGGTGAGGGCAATTTTCATCCTCTGGAGGGCGAGCGTAAGCTCGTGTCACACTTCGTGGCGATCTCTTACTTACTTTTTCGGTTGCGGCACTGCCCCGTAGTGTGTTTAGCGTTCATCCTGCTTACTTCGTTTGTTGCGGGGACTTCTCACGCGCACTTCACCGGGAAAGGACACGTGCATACGCTTTCCCAGACGAGACAGGTCTTTTCCAACGCCGACTGCCGCGCGACCGACACCTGCGATCTCAAGAGATTCACCCTCATCACGTCCGTCTACGAAGTCTGGTTCAGCGATGATCCGAACTACCCCACGTACGGGAACGGCGCGATCATCGAATACGAAACCGATTCGGTCGAAGCGCTTGTGAAATACGTCATCGTTCAGTTTAAAAAGGGCTGCGTGTTTTACAGCTCCAGAAACGGCGCCGGCGCCATCGAGCGTGTCGTGGGCGATACGGTCCGGAACTTCGGCGAGCATATTCCTTTTTGCCTGCCGACCTGGGTAATCGACTCGCAGGATACCGATCCGGCTTACAACAGCGACCCGGATTTGGGCAGGTTTCATCTGCTGCGATGGAACGAACCGGATTCTTACGATCGTCGGACGCAGAAATTCTATGGCGCGGAAAAACCCAAAAAGCCGGTTGTCTATATGGCCGATTACCCGAGCGGGGCGTTCATTAGCGGCAGCGCCGCGAGAAACGTCGCTCTCGAATTCAACACCTGCATCTACAAGGCGGCTGATGTACCGGCGGCAACGCGGCGCGACCAGGTGAACTTCGCCAAGCCGATTGCCTGCTTGCCCTGGGAAAACGTTTACGTTTACGACTTCGATACCAAAACGTTCACCACCGATCTGGCGAAAGCACGGCGGGAAGTACCGTCATTACGCCCCGACCTCTACCTGCTCGCCGCCTTGACGGTCCTTTTCATCGCAGTCGCGCTGATCGCCGTCTCGAGCACAGCGCGCTTCTTACGCCTGCGGCAGCTCGGGTACCGTTGAAGGCGCGGCGCCGGGCTCGAGACTCCTTCAGCTTTGAACCCGAAAACAGTTAAGAGCGCAGCGGTACGGAGATGGCGTACCCGTTCACTTGACCGACAACGAGACGACTTGCTTCGCCGTTCTTCTACAAAGCGCGGCTGCCTCCAACCCCACGCCGGCCGCGAAAGAACCAAGCGGCGCCGGCCAATCAAACGATCAGCTCACGGCACGAACTCGAGTCGCAACGATCCCGGCGCATTGATGTCCTGGTTCCGGTTCTGCTCGGGGATTTGTCCGCCCTGTTGTCTGAAGCGCTCTGTGTTGGTAAGGGAGCAGTGAAAAGGGACGATTCGTTGAATCATAGTTGGTCATCGTACAAAGGAGGGGTGCTTATGGCAGACCAGAAAGTACGCGTCTTCACGATCGATCGGAAAGCCGGCGCGCAGGTTACGGCGTCAGCGCCGATTCAGCGGCAAGCGCTCGCCACGTCGCCCGACACTTGGGTCGGTGTTGCGCACACACACGCGGGACTCGCATCGGAGTGGCACCACCACAGCGATAACGACACCTACGGCTACATGATCTCCGGGAGCATGCGGATCGAGTTCGGTCCGGGTGGGAAAGAAGCCGCCGAAGTCGGCTCGAACGACGCCTTTCACGTCCCCAAGCGGATCATCCACCGGGAGGTGACGGCCGAGTCCGAACCCGGCGTGATTTTCTTGGTTCGCGTTGGCTCGGGAGAGCCTGTCGTGAATGTTGACGGCCCCGAGGGGTCTTAGAAAATCGCGCAAGACATTCAAGCTTCGTCGCGGGTGTGTTTGAACTATCGAACGGCGCGCTGCTCTATGCGGTCTGCCAACTCGGCGGGAGAAGCCATGGCAAGCGACAGCGGCACCATGAACGCGCTGATCCCGACGAGTCCCCATATCGCTACGGAGTAGTTGCCGTTCAGATCGAAGATGATGCCCATCACGAACGGACCGATAACTCCGGCCGCAATGGGCGCGCCCTGCAGAAGGCCCAGCACTCCTCCGATCGCGCGCGTGCCGAACATGATACTGCCCACGGCGCCGCGCATGGGGACCAGGCAGCCGAAGCTCACACCGAACATCAGCGCGAAGGGCAATGTGGCCGCCACGCTTTTTACAGGCACCAGCTGGAGATACAAGAGGGAAAGGCCCATCATCGCAGCGACGACCGCAAGGACGAGACGATAGTCCATCCGGTCCAGCAGATAACCGCCGCCGACGCGCCCAATGCCGCTGATGATGAAGACCGTGGTGAGGACCACGGCTGCCCACGCCGCGCTAAGTCCGATGTCTTGCTGAAAGTACGGAATCATATGAACTTGGAAGGCCGAGTTTACCGCGAACGTCCCCGATAAGTAGCCCGTAAACAACCAGAACTCCTTCGTGCGGAGCACCGCGTGAAGCGTGAGGCCGCTATCCGGCCGCCGCGGCGATGAACTCGAAGCGCTCCCCGCGGAGCCGTCTTCCTCCGAAAGCTCGCCGTCAGGGCGTAGTCCGTAGACTTCGGGCCGGTCGCGCACGAGCATGCTAATCAGCGTCACGCCGATCAGAATCAGGATCCCGTAGCCGAACAGAAGCGCGCGCCAGCCGTACGCCTCGACGATCTGCGTATTGAGTATCACGATCGGCGAGCCGAAGATCGGACCGGTGACCGCGAGTCCCATGGCCAAGCCGCGCTTGCGGCGAAACCAGCGAGAAATGATCACCGGCCAGGTGACCGCATGGCTCACGCCCGATGCTCCGAGGGAAATAACCACGAACAAAAGAAAGAACGTGAGAATGGAGTTCGTGAAGCTGAGGCCGATAAAGCCCGCTGCGGCGATCACGGCGCTCGAGCAAATCAATTTGCGCGCGCTCACGCGATCGAGGAGAAAGCCGACAGCGGGACTGACGATCCCGGCCTCCAACTGACGCAGCGACATGGCGGCCGAGACCACCCAGCGATCCCAGCCGAAGGTCCGTTCTATAGGGATAATGAGAACACCGAAGCCCTGAAAGTAGGCGGCTGAAAAGATCGTGTTGACGGCGACACTTGCCGCGACCATGTACCAGCCATAAAAAAGCTGTCGCCGCTTTTTTCCTGGGTTGTCTCTGGTGTGGGTATCGCTCAAGCCGGCTCCAGTCGCTCAAATCCCTCTAAATCTCCCTTTGACAAAGGGAGACTTTTTCTTCTCCCGCTTCGTGTTCTTCGTGTCCTTCGTGGTGAATATTTTCTTTCGTCACGAAGGTCTTCACCGCCAACTGACGGGTATCGCTTCCGCTCAGCCCAACCCACGGCTCTTAGATCCAAAATTCCCTCGCCCATTCCGATGGGAGAGGGCGGGGGTGAGGGCAATCCCCTCTTCTCCGCGTCCTCGGCGTGCTGCGCCCAGCTCAGGACAGGTCTCTGCGGTTGACCCTCCTCGGAACTACTCAGAGGAACAACGCCGCGATTTCCTCCGCGGCGCGCTGCCCGCTCGCAACCGCGCCGTTCATGTAACCTTGCCACTTCGCGCTCGTGTGCTCGCCGGCAAAAAATATCCGTCCGTTGGGAAGCGCCAGCAACCGCCGATTCGCCACCGGAAAGAAAGGATCGAAGGCCGCGTAGACGCCGCGCGCCCACGGATCGTCTTCCCAATGTACGCTTCGAGACGCGATGAGCCGGGCCCGGCCAATGCCGAAAAAGCCGAGCCTCTTCACAAGCTCCGCCGGGCCGCCCTCTTTCAACAGCATTTTCGTCGCCGCGCTGGCACCGCCGCCGGCGAGCAAAGTCAGCATACCTTTTTTCGCTCGCTGGTCCTCGCTTGCGTCCCACACGGCGCCGATATCGAGATCGGTCCCGCATGCCCGAGGTTTACCTCCGGCGCGCCAGGAGTAGCGATCGAACTGGAGGAGTGTCTTGGTCGCGGGTCCGTAACGGAGTCGCGTCAGCGCGTCACGCTGAGCTTCCGGCAGACCCGGCTCGAAATCCATTTCCGCAGCAATAGGCGCCGGGACGGTGACGACGGCGCAAGCAGCGGTGATCTCCGATCTCCTCCCCTGGTTCTCAACTGTTACGCGAACCTCATTTCTAGTCTGAACGATACGGCGGACGACATGCCGCAAGCGGATCGAAGCTCGCAGAGCGCGCGCCATGCGCTCGGGCAGCCGGTCGCTACCGCCGCTGATTCGATAAAGCGCGTTTCGCGCCGGGTCCGTGCCTTCGGCGAACTGCTCGACGTAGACGACGAGCGAGAGATCTTCTGGATCGGCGACATAGAAATTCCGCATGGTCAGCGCCGTGGCGCGCATGTCCGAGTCGGCATCGATCTCGTCAAGCCAGCGCGCGACCGATCGAGCGGCTATTTTCTCGGCGATCGGACCGTTCCATTCTTTTTCATTCATCTCGTAGGCTTTGACGAGCGGCGCGATCGCCTGACCGGTCGCGCGCCAACCGCTCGCGGCCGAGCGCATCGCGCGCCGCCCGTTTTTGCCGAGACGATAGTGCGCGAAGCCGGTGCGGAGAATGCGGCGTTCGGCCAACCCAAGCTCGCGCCAGTTCGCGGATTTCGCTCTGGTCGGCGTCGATCAGCTCGCCACCGGCTTCGCCGTGCATGCCGCCGAAACCGTCGCGTAGCGTCCACACGCGTCCGCCGACTCGCTCCCGCGCCTCGAAAATCGTCACCGCGCACCCGCGGCGCTCGAGAGAGCGCGCGGCGGAAAGGCCCGCAAGCCCCGCGCCTACGATAATGACCGATAGAGTTGCCACCTCGATCTCCTCACCACACAACTCACGCGGTTGATGCCGCGCGGGTAAGATCAATATAGCACTATAGGGACGAACTAGGCTCTGAGCGACCGCGATCGTCGATTGGAACTAGTTGAACCACTGGAACGATTGGAACTACTGGAACATCTCTTGGTTGCTCGCCGCCCGCGCGATTTGACTTTCGCTCGATCACACGCGACAGTTTCAGTGTTTCCCGCCAGTACGACAACGGAGGTGCTCAATGCGGAAAGTTAAGCAAATCGGCCGCCGAACGTGGTTGGCTCAAGTCGCGTTAGGTGGTTTCGCGGTTTGGAGCGAACTCAATTTCGGCCTTGGCCGCAAGGGCTGGGGTGTCGCCATCGGCGGCCGCGACCTCGCGATCGGCCTCGCGCACGCTCAAAGTTCAGGCCCGGCCGATGTGCATCGCGTCAACCTGGGGTTCGTCAATGCTTACGTTCTCGTCCGCGGCAAGGAAGCCGCCGTTGTCGATACGGGCACGGCCGGCAATGGGCCAAAAATCGCGGATGTCGTTCGTAGCGGCGGCCTCGGGTGGGATTCGGTTCACCACGTCATCCTGACTCACTACCATCCCGATCACATCGGCAGCGTCGGGGAGGTGCTGGGCGCGGCTCAGAAGGCGACGGCGTACGCTGGCGCGGCGGACATCCCGCAGATCAAGTCACCGCGTCCAATCAAAGCGGTCAATGACAATGACGAAGTGTTCGGCATGCGCGTGATCGCCACACCCGGTCACACGGCGGGTCACGTGTGCGTGTACGATCCGGCCGGATCGCTGCTCATTCTGGGCGACGCCATGACCAACGTTGGGAGCAACCTCGCCGGTCCCAATGCTCAGTACACCGCCGACATGGCACAGGCGCATCAGAGCGTGAAGAAGCTCGCGAAGCTCAAGTTCGAGCGCGCCTTTTTCGGCCACGGGGAGCCGATCGACAAAGGCGCGTCACAGGCGATCGCAAAGCTGGCTGCGACACTGTAAGACAAGCCGCGCCTTGGGCCGACGCGCGACGGGCGGGGCCGCAGACGTTGAACCTTTGAACTATTGAACTTTGAACAGGCCGCGGGATTTACACGCCGCGGCCCGATCATCTGCCGTCATCCAGGCTGACGATCACGATCGCATTTGCAATCAGCACGCCGTCGGTGCCCGCATCATTCAGCACCTGTAACCCGCCGTGGACCACGTTGATATGACCGGTGCCGTGCGGGAGTGTTGCCAAGACCGCGTCGCGATCCACCGCCTCGGGCTTGGGCACGCCGATCGTCACATCCACCCGCATGTCGTCGGCGCTCTTACCGACGAGCCGCTGAAATCCCAAGCTGCTGTGATGGAGCGCATCGAACACGGCCCGCTTGGCGGCAGTTGTATAGTCCAATCCGTGAACATCCACTCCCATCCCCATCTCTGTAACGCACCGTACTAAGGCCATAGCCGGGCTCCTTGATCTCCGAGATAAAAACCCCGCGTTTCAACCGCCACGCCAGCTCACAACAGCACCTCCAGTTTAGATCCCATAGAATTTAGCGGCGTTGTCGCCGAGGATCCGCTGCTTGACTGCCTCGCTCAGGTCGGCGCGCTCCCGGATCTCCTCGACCGAGCCCTCGCGCGCCTCTCCGTGAGGCATGTCCGCCGAGATCATGATCCGGTCCTCTCCGACGAACTCGATGACCTGCGGCAGGAGCTTCTCCTCTGCCTCGCAAGTGAAGTAAATCTCGCGGTCGCGTACGTAGTCGCTCGCTCGTCGCTTCGGTAGCGGCCGGCGGTTCGCTGTCTCGGAGTGAAAATAGTGATCCATCCGTTCGATCAGATAAGGCACCCAATCGACGCCGGCTTCCAAAAAAGCGACCTTGAGCCGTGGGAAACGATCCAAGATCCCACCGCCGAGAAAGGCGTAGAAACCCATCATCACTGGTAGCGTAAAACCCAGCACGTGGGCGCCGTAGCTGTCGTTGAATGGACGCCTGAGGCCGGGATGGCACCAGCCTGTGTGCACACATACCGGAAGCCTTAGCCGTTCGGCCTCGGCCCAGACCGGGTCGAAGTCCTCGTGGCTCAAAAGCGTCTCGCCGACGGTGCCGTAGACCGCCAAGCTAACGGCGCCAAGATCCTTCGCGCGGCGCGTCTCCTGGACGGCATCGGGCACAGAGCGCATCGGTAAAACAGCCGCCCATTTGAGCCGCTCGGGATGCTTGCGGCAGACCGAAGACATCCAACTGTTGTAGCTCTTCATCAGGGCGGCCTCGAAGCGCGGGTCTTCCGAGAGCGGTTCGAGAAAAATCGTTGGGAAGATGACCTGCACGTCCACGCCTCCGGTATCCATATCTTTGAGACGCGCCGCCGGCTCGAGCAGCGTCTGACTATCGAGAGAGAAGGGCTTGAGCTTCGCGCGCGCCATGGTCACCGGAGTGGCATAGATAGTCACCCCATTTCCGGTCACCTTTGGGTAGACTGAGCCATCGATGTACCAGAACGAGTTCATGTTGTGCAGGAACGGGCGATTTTCGCCGGTGATTGGAAAGGGCCGGCGCGCCTCATATTTCGCGTCCAGATAACTCCAAGCCTCCGCGGGCTCCTCGACGTGAGAATCAGCGTCAATGACGCGAAACTTCGCCATATTCATCCTCCTTCTGTCTCTTTCGGCTTTCCATCAGTGTCTCGGTCCGGGGAGCGGCACGACTCGTTTGCCTTCGGTCTCTTCGATATGTCGCATGAAACGGTAAAGGTTTTCCACTTCGTTGTATTCGAACGCGGGAAGCTGCCGCCAGGTTTTGAAGTACTCGGGTCCGGCTTCGACTTTCGCTCCGATCATGGACAGGGCACCACGCTCCTTGGCGACTTTGAGCTGACTCCGGTAATCCTCCAATGAAGTCGCCCAGCAAGCGTTCTTGACTCCCGCGGCTTTCGCCATCGCAATCAGGTCCGCGCCCGCGCTGGTTGCCGTCGGCCTCAATCCGGAAGCTTCGTAAATGCCGTTGTCGAAGAGAAGTAGCGTAAGATTGGGCGGACTCTGCCAAGCCAAAGTTGCCAGACCGCACGCGTTCATCAAGAGAGCGCCGTCTCCATCTATGCCGACGACGCGTCGCTCTGGCAGCGCCAGCGCGAGTCCCATTGAGATTGATGAAACCAAGCCAAGCGTGCGGCAACGGAGATTTCCGTTTCCCGGCCTGATTGAGTTCCATTCGGCCGCAGCTCCGCCCACGGTGCATATGACCAGTGCGTCCGGCATCGCTTCCGCCGCGAGTTTGAGACAATCGTACCTTTTCATTTTGCCATCCCGAGAACCGTCTTGTTCAAAAGCACCGCCACGGGCCTCCTCGAATCGACCGCCAGTGTCATGGCGCCCCTTATCGTTTCTTTGATCTCGTCAAGTTTCCTGAGAACGTAATACCTTATTCCGAGTCCCCTGAGAACCGGCTCCGTGACCGAGCCGAGCGTAGCGAACCCCTCGTCCCCGAGATCGCCCGCGTAATAGATCATGAGGAGCATCGGGATGTTGAAGTTCAAGGCCGTCGTCGTGAGAGCGTTGCAGCTGTTAAGAAACCCGCCGTTTTGCATAATAATCGCTGGAGTCTTCCCGCCCATATACGCCCCGGCGCAAATGCCGATCCCTTCCTCTTCCCTGCTCAGGGTCACGTGAGTGAATTTCGTCTCGGCATCCACGAGCGCCAGCAGTTTTGCCAGGTTGGCGTCCGGCAACGACGTCACGAAGTTGACGCCCGCCTCCTTCATACCGTCAAGAATCAACTGGGGTCCGCTGCTATCGGCCATCTTCGCTCCTCGCAACGAGCTACCTTTTTAGAACGTCCTTCAGTTTCTCGACCACACCCGCATCGAGTTTAAACAGACGAACAAGGGTTTTACGCAAGTCCTCACCCGTCATCGGGTCGATGCTCAGCTTCGATTTCTTTGTATCCGCAATGAAGTCGGCGTCGTTCATCGTATCCGTGAAGGCCTTGCGAACCATCTGAACCCGATCAGCCGGTGTGCCGGGAGGCAAAACATACGCGTAGGTCAAGTCGGAAACGTCGTGGATACCGGCCTGAATAAGTTGACGAGCCGGATCGGTTTTCGCCGCGTTGATCGCCAGGGGTACCTTCGGCAGTTCCGCAATCGGCTCTGCAACCGTTTGCAGCACGACCGTGATCTCGCCCGAATCCAACGCCTTTCCCCAAGTGGCCTTGAGCGAATCCCAAGTCCAGCCGCACACGCCGGCGAGTTCCCCGGCTTCGGCAGACAGCCGAACATCCGCGATGCCTTTGTAGCCCGAGACGAGCTGGATCGGGAGGTTCAATGCTTCCTTAAGTATCAAAGGAACGTTATGGGTTGCAGATCCCGGTCCGGTCGCCCCTACTTTGACCGGTGTTTTCGATGCTCGCCATTGCTCGAAACTCCTGATGCCGCTCTCTCTGGTCATCACGCAGACCGATTTGTCCCTGACGGGAACTCCGACATGCTCATACTTGAGAGCGTCGAACTCGATTCCGGGCCATCCGAGGAGCTGCTGTACAAAAAGGCCGCCGTTGAAATTGCCGATCGTGAGACCGTCGGGCTTGGCGACCTTAAAGAGATGGTTGGCCGCAACGAGACTGCCGGCGCCGGTCATGTTTTCGACAATCACATTGGGATTACCCGGCAAGTGCTTGCCCAGATGACGGCCGATTGTCCTGCTGTAAACGTCGAATCCTCCCCCGGCGCTGAAACCCACTACGATGCGCACGGTTTTTCCTCTGTAGAAGGATTCTTGGGCGAGCGCTGATGCCAATAGGACGCTAAAAAACACCGAGACGCTGACGGCTATTAGACAGCAGGATCTCGTTTTTGCCATACGATCCTCCACGATGCGCGAGCTGAAGTGCGCATGCGTTTATACGTCACGGCGTAGTGTAGATTCAAATGACTGCGCATGTATCCGATGTACTCACGGCTTGCGGGGGGTTAGCCTCTTGAACCTTGCAAGCGCAAGGGGTCGGCCCTCGATCCGGTCTTGCTGAAAAATCGAAACAGACGCTCTCCCTCCCCACCTCTGTCTCCTCTCCCTGATGACGACGACTTTTAGCTGGAAGTCATTCATCATCACGCGGCGCCTGGTATTGTTCGTCGCTGACCTTCTCCTTCCATTCGACGGTTCTGCCGTCGAGCTGCTCCTGAATGGCAATGTGGGTCACGGCGGTGGTCGGTGTGGCGCCATGCCAATGCTTCTCACCGGCGGCGACCAGATTACGTCGCCGGGCCGAATCTTCATGATCGGACCGCCCCAGCTTTGAACCAGGCCGCAGCCCGATGTCACGACAAGGTGCTGGCCCAACGGGTGAGTGTGCCATGCCGTCCGCGCGCCGGGCTCGAACGTGACGCTGGCGCCGAACACGCGTGCCGGCTCGGGCGCTTGAAAGAGCGGGTCGATCCGCACATGGCCCGTGAAATGCTCGGCGGGGCCCCGTGCGGAAGGCTGAGAGCCGTTTCTTTTGATTTCCATCGTTAAAGCTCCTTGTGGCGCGTTCCTGTTGATCCCAAGTTAACAGGCGCGGCGGAACACGGCCAGAGATAAGGATTCAATCCGTTGTCGGTTTAAGCTATAAACCCGCCATGACCGAAGTTCGTTTTGTCGATACGACCTTGCGCGACGGCCAGCAAAGCCTCTGGGCCTACAACATGCGCACCGGGATGATGGTCCCGATTGCGCACCAAATCGATGACGCTGGGTTCGAAGCCGTTGAGCTCGGCGGTCCGGTGGAAATGCCGAAGTGCGTCAAAGAGCTCCGCGAAGACCCTTGGGAGCGCTACCGCCTGATCGTTCCGAAATTCAAGAAAACGCCGTTGCGGCTGATCCATGGGACGCGGAGCGGCTTCGCGATCTATCCCGCCGCGCTCCACCAGCTCTACGATAGCTGCATGGCGAAGGTGGGCGTGAGCGAGGTGAGAATTTCGGACTCGTGGAACGACCCGAAGGACTGGGCGTGGCGCGTGCAACAGGCGAAAGCCGCCGGACTCAAACCGATCATCAATCTCATCTACACACTCTCGCCGCGCCATACCGACGAATACTTCGCCGCCAAGGTTCGTGAGGCGTTTGCGCTTGACGTGTACCGCGTGATCTTCAAAGATCCGGGCGGAATCCTGACCCCCGAACGTACCCGAACCGTCGTGCCGGCCGTGCTTGCGGCCGCCGGCGGCAAAACCGTCGAGTTGCACATCCATTGCACGACCGGCCTCGGCACCCTGTGTTGCCTCGAAGCGATTAAAGCCGGCATGACCAACATCAATGCGGCGATCCCCCCGTTGGCCGACGGCTCCTCGAACCCCTCGGTGTTCAACGTCGCGATGAACGCCCGCGCGCTCGGATACGAGACGCTGCTCGATGAAGCGCCGCTTCGCGCCGCGTCCAAGTTTCTCACCGAGTGCGCCAAACGGGACCATCTCCCGATCGGCAAAACCCCCGAGTACGATTACAGCCAGTACGTGCACCAGATCCCCGGGGGTATGATCTCGAATCTGCGTTATCAGCTCAGCCGCGTGGGGATGGAGCACAAGCTCGACCAGACCCTGGAAGAAGCAGCGCAAGTCCGCGCGGAATTCGGTTACCCGATCATGGTGACTCCACTTTCACAGTTCGTCGGTAGCCAGGCGGCGATCAACGTCATCGTCGGAGAGCGTTACAAGGAAGTCACGGACCAGACGATCGAATACGCCATGGGCATTTGGGGCAAGGAAGGAGCCGCGTTGATGGATGCCGACGTCAAAGCCAAAATCCTGGAGCGGCCGCGCGCCAGGGAAATTGCCGAGCGCCCGCCCCCGACGGATTCGCTCCAGGACTTGCGCCGCAAGTACGGCGGCCCGGGAGTGAGCGACGAAGAGGTGTTGTTGCGTTTTTTCAGCAGCAAAGAAGATGTCGATCGCATGCGCGCGGCCGGGCCGGCGCGGAGCTACGCTCGGGAAAATCCGTTGGTCAACCTGGTGGAAAATCTCAGCAAACAAACCCGTCGCAGCAGTGTTTTCATCCGGAACCGCAGCTTCACCCTGCGCATGGAGAAGCGGGGCGATCTTTGAAGTTCAGTGAAACCCAAACGCGGGTTCGGCGTGTCAGCCAAACGGGGACTGATTATTTTGCCGGCGCAACTTGAACCTTCGGCGTGAAGGTTTGCGCTTGGCGCTCGGCCTGCTAGCTTGTACTTCTGGGGGCGGTCGAGGCGCGGCCTAAGGTGGGCGCTGCGCTTTTAGCCCCCTGCCGAGATGAATTCCGACCGCGCTACGCTTCAGGATAAAAACTCACGCCGCTCAAGAGACCGGCTCGAAGCCGGCCAGGCGGCTTTCGGAGGCGTCGATGCGAGCTACTTCGATCGCGCCCGAATGCTCGCCGCCGGCAAGATTTCCGACCGGGCGCGCGCCCGTGAGTCTATGGATCGCGGCACCGAAGCCGCTGAGCTTCTCGGGAGACTCGGGATGGATGCCGAAACCCGCGCGGCCGCCCTGTTGTTTCCATTCGTCGAAAAGGGCGCGCTCGATGTCGCGGCGATCCGGAAGTCGGTCGGTATCGAGGTCGCCCGCCTGACTCAAGGGGCGCTTCGGATCGCCAGCCTTAAAGATCTACGCAAGACCGCAACCGCGTCTTTGCAGGCGAACCGTCTGCGGCAGTTGCTCTTGACGATCGCAGAGGACCCGCGGGTTGTGCTCGTGAGCCTGGCGCACCACGCTTGCGCGCTCCGCGCCGCCGGAGACGCGCCGGAACAGACACGGCACACCCTCGCTCGAGAAGCCCTCGAGGTGTTCGCTCCGCTGGCAAACCGCTTGGGCGTTTGGGAAATCAAACAGGATCTCGAAGATCTCGCTTTTCGTTACCTGGAGCCGGAGGTTTATCGGCGCATCGCGGAGGGGCTCGATCAGCGGCACGCGGATCGCGCGCGTTACATTGCACGCGTGGTCGCCCGGTTGCGCGAAGAATTGCGCCGTGCCGGGATCGACGCCGAGATCAGCGGGCGTCCCAAGCACGTTTACAGTGTCTGGAGCAAGATGCGCGGCAAGGCGCTCGATATCGCCGAGGTCTTCGATGTTTTCGGCTTCCGGATTCTGGTAAACGACGTGAGCGATTGTTATGCGGCGCTGGGCGTGGTGCACGGGCTGTGGGAGCCCGTCATGGATGCGTTTGATGACTATATCGCCAAACCAAAATCCAACGGGTATCAGTCGCTCCACTCGGCGGTGGTGGGGCCGGAGGGGGTCACCATAGAAGTGCAGATCCGGACTTTTGCCATGCACCGCCATGCCGATCTCGGGGTGGCGGCCCACTGGCAGTACAAGGAAGGTCTGCCAAAACGGATCGCATGGTCACGCGGCTTTCTGGAAACCAAGGAAAGCCCGTCGCGTGCCGTCGACCTCATCGATCGGTTCAAGCAGGCGGCTTTCCATGATCGGGTTTACGCGCTCACGCCGAAGGGTCACATCATCGATCTCCCCGCCGGCGCCACGCCGCTCGACTTTGCTTACGCGATTCACACCGAGGTGGGGCACAGGTGCCGCGGCGCCAAGGTCGATGGGATTATGGTGTCGCTTGCAACCCCGCTCTCAAGCGGGCAGCAGGTGGAGATCCTGACGGCGCGCGAGGCGCACCCGAGTCGAGACTGGCTGAATCCGAATCTGCGATATCTCAAAACCGCCTCGGCGCGCGCAAAGGTCCGCCGCTGGTTCAAACAACAGGATCATGAGACCCATGTAGCCCAGGGCCGCGCCCTACTCGAGCGCGAGCACCGGCGGCTGGGCATCTCCGAGATCAACATTTCGGAGATCGCCAGGCGCTTCAACATGCGGCGTCCCGAAGATCTGCTGGCGGCGCTTGGGCGCGGCGAGATCGGCGCCGTGCGCCTCGCCTCCGCGTTGGGCGTCGAGAGTCCTCCCCCGGCACCGAGCACCCCGCTATCAACGCCTCAACCGCCTTCCCGTGCCGGTCTCTTGGTGCACGGGACGAGTCATGTCCTGACCAAGGTGGCGGGTTGTTGCCGGCCCGTGCGCGGCGAGCCGATCGGCGGCTACGTCACCGCGCAAGGGGCGGGAATCTCGATTCACCGGCGCGATTGTCCGAATCTCAAGCGCCTTGCGGCGCTACGACCTCACAAGTTGGTGGAGGTTACGTGGGGCGGGTAGTGCGCCGGCGGAATGGAGCGAAGAGCGGATGTTTGAGGCCGGTAATTACCTAACGCGACTGCTTCGCACAGACGTACGCGCACGGCGCAGCATCTCTCGCATGACGAGCACGTCCTGGCGACTTTGCGGTCGGTCTACTGCCTCTTTCGAGCGGACAATCCTCCAATGATGCCTTAAGTTGGAATGAAACGCTCGCAAAATCGATCCGCGTTGAGAAATCTACTGGCTCTGGCAAATCCGCGAGTTCGGCGCGGAAGCGCAAAACTGCTCCATCACCTTGGACACATCGATTCGCCTGGTTTCGCCGCCCGCTGTGGCGGTGATCTCGAGTGTGTCCACTCGGCGCGGTGTCGGCAGTGAGGCA